>NZ_CP028561.1:958928-1278570 GCF_002165255.2 Acinetobacter sp. WCHA45
CAAATATGCGGTCAGTATGGCTTTGTAGCCGTAATGATGCGATTGGTAATATTGCAGTGATTATCGCTGCGGTGGGGGTATTTGGGACAGGGACCATGTTTCCAGATTTAATTGTTGCTTTTATCATTGCATATTTAGGAGTTTCATCTGGTCTTAGTGTCATTCACCAAGCTAGAGCAGAAAGAAAAATAGACCCAGATACTTTCGGTACAAAAGCTTAAAAGAGATTGTTTTGATACTTTATCTTAACAAAGGTGTAGATTTCACAGAAATCTACACCTTTGTTTTTTTTAATCTTTTTGAGTCAATTCCAAAGCGCGTTGATAAGCCACTTTCTTTTTGATACCTGTCAAATCAGCAGCCAATTGAGATGCTGCCTTGACTGATAAATCTTGTAATAAGCGTTTTAGCAACTCATCCAGTTTATCCTGCGCCATGTCTTTTTCAGCAGTGGCACCACCCACCACAACTACAATTTCACCTTTCTCTTGGTTGTGATCATTTTCAATAAAAGTGACCAACTCTTTTAAAGTCATTTTCTTGATGGTTTCAAAGGTCTTTGTGATTTCACGAGCAAAACCTACGGGTCGATCTTCACCAAATACCTCAGCCATATTTTTTACACTGTCTAAAATACGATGTGGCGCTTCATAGAAAATTAATGTTTGTGTTTCATCTTTAAGCTTTTCAAGTTGGCTAATTCGTTGAGATGCTTTTGACGGTAAGAAACCTTCAAAACTAAAGCGATCACTTGGTAAACCTACAGCACTCAATGCTGCAATTGCAGCACAGGCACCTGGTACTGGAATGACGCGGATCTTATGTTCTTGTGCTGCGCGTACTAACTTAAATCCAGGGTCACTAATTAACGGTGTTCCTGCATCACTAATCAGAGCAATACTTTCACCATTTAACATTCTTTGTATAAGTTGATCAATTTTGTTACTTTCATTGTGATCATGGCATGCTGTTAACGGTGTTGAGATATTATAGTGTTTAAATAATTGAGCAGATTGACGAGTGTCTTCTGCCGCAACCACCGATACAGACTTTAAAATATCAATCGCACGAAAGGTCATGTCATCTAAGTGCCCAATCGGGGTTGCTACAACAAATAATTGAGCACTCATAAAAGGTAACTCCCTCATGTATTACAAAAAATATTGTTTGCTGCTAGGTTTGGCAGCGCTTGTAAGTCCTGTATATGCGGACATACTCGTGATTCTACCTGAATCGGGTACGATGGCGCGAGCGAGTCAAAGCATTAAATCATCATTTTCAGAAAGATCGCATCAAAAAGCTTTTTATCGTTCGAGAAACAGGAACTGAGTCAGCAACAGAACTTTTGCTTTCTGCACTAAAGGATCAATTTTCATCAGAAATAGAATTTGTTGATGAAGTACCACAAAAACGATCAAATAAAGAAGGGGTATTATTGTTAGGGAGTCACCATTGGTTGGAACAATTAGGTACATTACCCGAAAAGAATATTTACGTCACACCGATGAGTATTGAGCAGGGACAATCTATTCCAATTGGTTTAAGTTTTGTGATACACCCGCGCTATATAATGGGCAATGGGCAGATTTAATCGAAGCCTATAAGAAACAACCAGAAACAATGGCATTTCAACGTTTATTAGCTTCTGGAGGAGATGCTTGGACGATAAGTCAACAGTGCTTGGAGCAAACTGGACAGGTGCAGTTCTCTTTTGTTGGGCGCACAGGTGTAATTGAATTAAAAGACCGTAAAATCTACAGGCAGCCGTATTGTTACAGGCAGCAGAAAAATAGCATTGAAATTTTAAAATAAGATATGGGCACAATGGAACAACACAAACATCTTTTGGGACAATGGGCAGAACAGACGGCATTGCTATTTTTACAGTCCCAGCAGTATCAATATGTCAATAAAAACTACCATTCACGTTTTGGAGAAATTGACCTGATTGTCAAACGTGGAAATGAGCTGGTTTTTGTGGAGGTGAAAGCCCGTTCCGCAGGCAGTTATGCAGGGGCCTGTGAAGTGATTTCGTATTCACAGCAACGTAAGATTATTAAGACGGCGCAGTTCTTTTTACAAAGATATCCCAATTATTACAATTTTGACTGTCGTTTTGATGTGATCTGTTTTGATTTTCCACAGAAACTTGCAAAAACAGTACAACCAGATTTTTCAAAATTGAAGTATGATCAGCAATGGATTAAACATGCGTTTACTTTGGATTGAGATACGGTTGAGTCATTTCAAGACAAGTGCAGTAGATTGAACAAGTTAGTGGATAGGGAGTCTTGCCAAGTGTTGAAACGTTTAACGATGACGTTGGTTTGCGTTGCAAGTTTATCGGGATGTGCGAGTTTTATTTCTGGTGGAACAGGATCGGCGCCTGTTGGTACAAGTAGTGGTGAACGTAGTCTAGGGCAGGTTTTTATTGATTCTTCAATCAAGCGTACTGCAAATATCAACCTATACAAATTAGACCATCGCTTTAAGCAGTCACGCATCAATATTGAAAGTTTTCATAGTAATGTTTTATTAACAGGGCAAGTTCCTGATCCTTATTTGAAACAATTAGCAGAAGACAATTTAAGAGCGATGAGTGATGTAAAAGCTGTGCATAATTACATTACTGTTGGTAATAAAGTAAATTACAACACGATTATGCAGGACTCTACTGTGACTGCAAATACTCGTGGTTTGCTAATGAGAGCGCCTGTTGTATCTGACAGTAAAGTATTAGTTCATACTGAAAATGGCATCCTTTATGTGATGGGGCGTTTAAATACTGCTGAGATAAGAGACTTAGATGATGTCTTACAAAAAGTTGGTAATGTGAGTAAAATCGTGACACTGATTGATAATATTGATCAACCATCTGGAACGGTAGCAAGTGCTACAGCAGCAACACCGATGATTGGTGGTGCTTCAACACAACCTTTAGTTGAAACTCCAGTTGCAATTGATCCTGATCAGACTGAACCAGCGACTATTACTCTGACTAAACCCTAATCTATGAAGCAACTTATTCAACAAGTACAAGAAAATGTTATACGGGCGAAAAACTTTTATCAGGAATTTCGCCTGTATGATTTAGCAAGCTATTCGATGAATTATCTGACGCCAAAGGATACTTTTGAAAAAGAAGAACATCTTGCTTATGGATTAAAAGCTAGAAATCGACTGGATCTTTATCGAACCAAGAATCCAAAGAAACAAAAACCTTTGATTGTTTTTGTACATGGTGGATCATGGCAACATGGTAATAAGAGAGATTATTTATTCATTGGCGAAACCTTTGCTCGAGAAGGTTTTGATGTTGCTGTTATTAATTATCAACTCGCTCCAGAGAATATCTTTCCAGCATTTGTCGATGATCTAGCGCAAGCGATTCATTATTTGAATCAAAATAAAGTTAAATTGAATATTTCAACCGATAACATCATTTTGATGGGACATTCTGCGGGTGCCTTTAATGTGATGTCTGTGGTGTATTCTGCTCAGCCTCAGCAATTTAAATATACAGATAATATTAAGGCAATTGTTGGTTTGGCTGGCCCGTATCATTTTGACTATAAAGATGATCCTTTATCTGAACATGCATTTGATCCAAAAACATCGTACCAACAAGTGATGCCGTATTATTTTATTCATCCGAATAAGATTAAACATTATCTATTGATGGCTGAGAATGATCAGTTGGTTGGTAATCATAATAGTTTCGATCTTGATAAGGCATTGAGAGAAAAGGGTAATCATAGCCATGTGATGATTATTCCTAAGACTGGACACATTACCATTGTGGCGACTTTGGCCAGTTTTGTAAGTCATTACTTCAAAACCAAGCGAACGATTTTGCATTTCTTAGATGAAGCTTTAGAAAATTAAATAAAAAAAGCATCTTGATTAAGATGCTTTTTTATTCTCAACGATTTGCATAATCATTGCATGTGCAATACTACCTTTAAATGGAATTTCAGGTAGTTGATCAAACTTAAAGAATTGAGCCTCGCTAATTTCTTCCACTTGTAATTGAATATCACCTGAATCATATTCAGCATGAAAAGCAATCATTAAATTACTTGGAAATGGCCACGGTTGGCTCGACATATAACGAATATTTTTTAGTTTTAAACCGACTTCTTCAAAAGCCTCTCGTTGCACAGCTTCTTCTAATGTTTCTCCGACTTCAACAAATCCGGCAATTAGCCCGTACATATTACTTTTATTATGCGCCGATTTCGCAAGTAAGATTTCATCATCACCTTTGGTAATGATTGTAATAATACAAGGCTGAACGCGAGGATATTGATGATAGCCACAAGCAGGGCAAACCATTGCGTATTCTTTGGCATGAATTTCAGTCATATGACCGCAATGGCTACAGAATTTATGATTACGTCGCCATTCTAATAGTTGCACTGCTCGACTGGCTTGAAGAAATTCTGTAGTTGACCATGACTGAATCAGTTCACGGATTGGAACGAGCTGATAGCCATCGGGAATGGCTTCATTTTCAAGTAGATCACGCGCAATAACGTGATCATTATGATTCAAGGGTAAATCACTTGCTAATTTTTCAACTTCTGGCAGTTGCAGGTTTTGGTCGACTAGCAGTTTTTGGTGTTGAAAAATATAAGCAAGTGATAGTTGAGTCATTATGCGGCTATGTTTTGTAATTGCTGACTGCTTGATAATGCCACATCAAACATAGATTGCAATACAGGTTGCTTATTGTTTAGGTTATCAACGAGTAAATCTAAACCAGCAACAACATTTAGAATGCAGTTGATTTGCTCAGCATCAATCGCTTCGTTCTGATTCAAACGATGCTGTGCAAAATGTGCTGCACCTAACAGTGCAGTTTGTTGAGCAGAGCTACCTAAGAATAACGCAGCGCCTGATAACTCATTCAGATATACAGGAAGGGCTTCTAATGTATTAGATGTTGGATCTTGTACATACGAACTTAAGGTTTGAGTCAATGTTTCAATCAAAGTCTTAGTTTCAGTCAACAATGCTCGATGAGCTTCATCTAAGCGATCTAAAGAAATTTGCATATTGTTGACGCGTAATTGTAAACGACTGGAAGTGTAATTACGCTCTAAGATACCGATTGAATTCATCGATGCCAAAATGCTATTCATTAACTGTTGAATAGAAGTTGCATCAGTTAACGTATTCGGTTGACTCAATTTTTCAGCTTGCTGAGTTAATTCTTTAGCTGCTTCATTTAAGTTAAGCACCTTAAATACATTAGAAAGTTGAGTTAACTTTTGCTGTAGTTCTTGGGTTTTTTCAGCCGACATATTTTGATGGTTATACTCAATTTCATTACGAATTTGAGCCATTTCATTTGTTATTAATTGACTGATTGTATGTACCGTTTCATAGTCAGGACCGTATAAATGACGACTCAAAACTTGAAGTTGAGTATCACTGAGTAATTCATCACCAATGTTCAATTGTTGACGAATATGTTGTGATAAATCATCTTCTTGACTGATGCAGATCGTCAAAATATCTGCCAAATCAGCAATACTGTTTTGATAAGTTGTTGGTTGAGCCAAGAATTTTGCAATATTCGTTTCGATTTGAATAAGGGTACGTAAACGTGCTTCTGTAATCAAAAGCTCATCAATATGTCCTAAGCCTACATTGACCAATTGCCAATATTGTTGGCTCGGTAGATTGTTGGCTAAACCTGCAAGGTAAACACCAACGAGTTTAATTCCTTGTAAATCGAGAGGAGATTCACTTTGTTTAATCAGCTTGTTTAAGCATAATTTATAAAGTTGGTGGATATACTTCGATTGTTCCAAACTTGGTGCTTGTGGCAAATTAAAGTTTGGTGTCATGAAATCCAGTAACGGTTGAAGCGTTTGACCTTCTTTGGTAATTGGCTTGCCTAAAGCTTTCTCCAAGCGATTAAGCGTATCAATTAAGAACTGAGGTACTTTGACTTCACGTAAACAAATAAACTCAATATAGCGTTTTAACATCGTTGTACCTTCACTGAGAGCAACGATATCGCTAGTTTTAATTTGTTGCGGTTGAGCCATGATTTGACGCATAAGCTCAGCTGAATATTGAGTGATTTGTGCTAAATGAGGCATATCAATTAATGCAAGTACTTGTGTGCACTGTTCGAACTGATTAAGTGCATCATCAATACCAAAAGGCAATGCTTGTTCTTCGGCAAGCGTATTGACCGCTGTCTCCACCAATTTAATCGAATTGTCGATCTCATTTTTTATTATTAATAATGCAGTTGGGTCGAAATGAATCGAGGTTTGGTAAGACATATGACCTACACCTTTCCTAAGTTGTTATATCCATGAACCTCCTAGAATAGGAGGCAAAATCATTAACAGTTAATATAACTTAAGTTTGAAAACTTGAAATACAAAAAATTACGCTCAACAGCAAATTTATTTTGCAAAAAGGCAAGCGCTTCCATGTTTTTGCTCAAATTGTTTGACCCAAGTCTCATGTTCATTTAGTTCATGTTCTGATGGATAGATAATTGGTAAATCTACTTCGATACGAGAACGTGTGGTTTTATTTTGGTTTTGTTCATTTTGTGAAAGGGCATCCATATCAAAAGAAACTTGTCCACCCGTCATTGCGAGATAAACATCAGCCAAAATTTCAGCATCGAGTAACGCACCATGGAAGGTACGATCACGTGCAGGAATTTCATAACGGCGAACTAAAGCGTCTAAAGAGTTCTTTTGCCCAGGATGTTTATTTTTAGCTAAAGCCAGTGTATCTGTAACTTCGCAAACATCTGATAATAGTGGCAGACCAACACGTTTGAACTCCATATTTAGGAAGTTCATATCGAATGTCGCGTTATGCGCAATAATTTCAGCGCCTTGTAAAAAATTAAACAGTGTGTCGGCAATTTCTGCGTATTTAGGTTTATCTTGCAAAAACTCGTCGCTGATACCGTGAATATCCTCAGAGTCACCTACAGGTTTTTCTGGATTGATATAAATATGAATTGAGCTTCCCGTAAGTTTACGATTGATCATTTCAATCGCACCAACCTCAATAATACGGTCACCATCTTGGAAATAGAAACCTGTAGTTTCGGTATCCAGAATAAGTTGGCGAGGGCCTTGTAAGTGTACTTTTGCCTCAGTAATAACAATCTGAGGGTGAACTGTCGTTGTTGATGTATTTGGGCTTATTGAGTGACTCATTACAGCTACATCAGGCTTAATTTCCTCGATACTGATCTCTTCGACTTCTTCAACCAAGTTATCAATATCTTCATCAAGGTCGAGACCAAATGGGTCATCTAATAACCAGTCAGATTCAGGCTTTTTTGTATCAGCGTTAGCCTGCACGAGAGATTTCATTTGTTGAGCCGTTTGTTCGGCACCGAGATTGGCCAATTGATCAGCCATTTCATTACCAGCATGTCCAGCATGCCCTTTGATCCAATTCCATTCAATTTTTCGGTTAGCGCAAACAGCATCCAACTTTTTCCATAAATCAGGATTTTTAACATCTTTCCAATTTTTCTTTTTCCAACCATGAATCCATTCAGTAATACCTTGTTTAACGTAATTGGAATCAGTCCAAATAATCAGATGTGCGTCTGTAGGGCAAAAACTTACACCTTCAATCGCAGCTTGCAGTTCCATTCTATTATTGGTTGTTTCAGGTTCTCCGCCACAAAGTTTATGTTCACCTTGTTCGGTAATTATATATGCACCCCAACCACCTAAACCTGGATTGCCTTTACATGCGCCATCAACATAAAGTGTGATTGTTTGAGACATAGTTAAACCTAAAGTTAAAAGTTTGTGTTGTATTACGAGATTACATTCATAAAAAATGATGTTTTATTTGAATGTATATGGCTAGAGTTTAGCACTCTAGCTAGATAAGTTATATTTTAAAGCTTAATTCTGGTGTTGAGCGGTTACAAAACTCATATTTTTTAATTTCTTGTAACATTTCCATGCAAATCACGTTAAATTATTGCCTTGTCTAAGTGACATGCTTTACTACAATGGCAAATCAAAGAAATAAACTAGCGTGAGTTGACTGGAAGTTTTTATGTATAAATCGAACACATTGGTGCTGCAAACATCTGCAACATCATTATTCAAAATCACTGTACTCACTTCTGCTCTAACTGCGTTGGGAATCACGACAGGTTGTTCCTCAACACCACAATCAAACAAAGTATCATCATCTAAGCAAGTTGGTTCAGGTTATTTAGATGCAAGTAGTTTAGATTCTTTAGAAGATTTATTATCAGCTACCGATATGCGCGCTGTTGAAGGTGATCGTTTATTGGTACTGAAACACGGTGATGTGTGGAAGCGAATGACGGTTGGATTCAAAATGGATTTAAACCATTGGGATTCTCGTATTGAAGCACAACGTAGTTGGTTTATTTCTCGTCAACCATATTTAGATCGCTTAAGCGCGCGTGCCAGTCGTTATTTGTATCATACGGTTAAAGAAGCTGAACGCCGTGGTATGCCAACCGAATTGGCCTTACTTCCTGTTATTGAAAGTTCTTACGATCCAGCTGCAACCAGTAGTGCAGCAGCAGCGGGTTTATGGCAATTTATCCCAAGCACGGGGCGTATTTATGGTTTGCAGCAAACCAGTCTATATGATGGTCGCCGTGATGTGGTTGAGTCGACACGCGCTGCTTATGAGTTTTTAGGTAGTTTATATAATCAATTCGGTTCATGGGAATTGGCTTTGGCTGCTTATAACGCAGGACCGGGTCGTATTCAACAGGCGATTAACCGTAACCGTGCAGCAGGATTACCAACAGATTACTGGTCATTAAAACTTCCGCAAGAAACCATGAACTATGTTCCACGCTTCTTGGCGGTTGCTCAAATTATTAAAAATCCAAGTGCCTATGGCGTAAGTTTGCCGCCTATCGCAAACCGTCCACACTTCCGTGAAGTTGGTTTAGCTGCACCTTTGGATATGAATCAAATTGCTTCAATTACAGGCTTAAGCCGTGCGGAATTGTATGCTTTGAACCCTGCTCATCGCGGTGAAACCGTTGATCCAATGAGCCCAATGCGTATTTTAATTCCTGCAGATTTAAGTCCGTCAGTCGATGCGAAATTACGTTCTGGAAAAGTAAGTTCAGGTGGTTTCTGGGCAAGCAATAGCCAACCACCTGCAATGAATAACAATACATCTAATGTCGCTACTACCACAGTTCGAACCAATATCAACTCAGGTCAGACGATTACACCGTCAACTAAGACACCACCGCCTTTAACGGCAAGTCATACAGTAGTAACGCGCCCAACAACATCAACGCTGACTAAAACCAATACACCACGAGGTTCTGATGCATTAGCTTCATTTGCTGCTGCTGCCGATGTACCTAGTGCCCCGCGTATTCCCGTTGCGATTACACCAGCGGAAAATGTAAAGCCAGTTAAGATTGAGCCACCGATTTCGGTTAAAGAGCGTGAACAAATTATTGCCGCTGTAAAAGAAACCGGCGAGAAGAAAACAGTTACTCAAGTATTAGAACCACAAGCGACACAAGCAGAAAAAGACCAAGTCGTTGCTGAAATTAAAGCAATTGCACCTCAAGGTACAGAAATTGTCGATCCATTTGATGGCAAGATTAAATTAACAGCAATTCAAACTAGCCAATCTGTTGCTGATCAGAAAGGCGTTGAGGTCAGCAAGGGCTTTGCTTATCCAAAAAACTTAGTTGAAGATGCAGCGACAGCAAATAGTGAAGATGCTAAACGCAATCAAGGAAAGCCGTATATTAAAACGGATACTGATGTTGTTGTGGTTGCTCCGAAAGGAAAACGTAGCACTTATGTCGTGTTACCGGGTGATACCTTGGCTTTGATTGCACAAAAAAATGGCGTCAATTGGCGTGATATCGCAACGTGGAACCAGATTGATCCGACTGGAACTTTATTTGTAGGTGCAAGCCTGTATTTATACGACGCAAAACCACAGGTTGTTGAGGCTGCAAAAGTCGTTGAGCGTAAACCTGAGAGTTATGTCGTACAATCAGGGGATAATCTTACCAATTTAGCAACCCGTTTTGATTTAACTTTAAAACAGTTAGCAGACTATAATAACTTATCAGTGACAGATAATTTATTTGTTGGCCAAAAACTAACGCTCAAAGAACCAAAAAACAATCCACGGAACACTCAATTAAACGCGCCACAACAGTCAGCTCGCACTGTCGAAAATAAAGCAACGACGATGCAAAAGGTAGCCACGAAATCTTATACTGTGAAGCGTGGGGAATATTTAAAACTGATTGCTGATCGTTATGCTTTATCTAATCAAGAATTGGCTGATTTAACTTCTGGTTTGACTGCAAGCAGCAATTTATTTGTTGGGCAAAAAATTAACGTACCGCTGCATGAGGTTTCAAAAACAGAAGAAACTGTCGAACCTAAAAGTGCGGTTAAATATGAAAATGTAACAGCATCAAGTCACTATAAGACAGAGTCCTATATTGTACAGCGTGGTGATACTTTATCGAGTATCGCAACAAAATCTAAAATTACATTGAGTGAATTGGCTGAACTGAATAACTTCAAAGCCAACAAAAGTGTTCGTTTAGGGCAAGTTTTAAAAGTGCCAGCAGGTTCAACGATTCCTGAGCAATATGTCGTGCAATCTGGTGATAGTCTTAATGCAATCGCAAATAAATATGAGCTGACAGTAAATTATATTGCTGATTTAAATGGTTTAGAACGTACCGCAGGTGTCCGCGTTGGTCAAAAGCTCAAGTTAACAGGTGATGTGCCGAGCAAAAATGGTCTCAGTGCAAATAGCAAGTTAAAAGAGAAAGAGCGTGAAGAAACTGCACCAGATGTTTATACCGTAAAATCAGGCGATACTTTAAGCAACATCGCAAGTCGTTATTATTTACAACTAGATTATGTAACTGCTTTAAATGGTCTATCTCGTGGTAGTAGTGTTCGTGTTGGGCAAAAGCTAAAACTTACGGGTGATGTACCAAAAGCTGAATCAGCAAAATCTGAAAATAGTAAAAACAGTGCTAAGTCTACGCCAAGCAAGAATACTGAAAAATATACGGTGAAGGCAGGTGAGTCTCTAAACAGTATTGCAAACCGTTTTGGACTGTCTGGTCGTGAATTGGCTGAGTTAAATGATTTGAAAGCGAATGCAAGTTTGCAACGCGGTCAAAGTATTTTAGTCCCTAAAACAGTGACTGAATACAAAGTAAAACGTGGTGATACTTTGATTGGTCTAGCAAGTAAATATGGTATGGACACCAGTGCACTTGCTGAAATGAATGATTTCACTCCAAGTACACAACTACGTATTGGTGATGTGATTAAAGTTCCAAATCTGTAATTAGGAATGAATCAATTTGTTTTAGTTAAAAGGCTTAGTCTATTCTGTGGGCTAAGCCTTTTTGCTCATTTCGCATGCGCTACTATGCAGACGACACCTTATTTAGCAATGCATGTTCAGCCCAAATATGCAAAGTTAAATGCGATGCCTTATGCCAACCAGAATGCACCTAAAGGGGGAATGCTCAGTCAATCTAGTTTAGGCACATTCGATAATTTAAATAGCATGAATGGCAAAGGGAGTTCTACGGAAGGTGTAAATTATCTTTTTGATAGTTTGATGGATCGCGCTTTAGATGAGCCTCGGGTCATGTACCCATTATTAGCTGAAAAAGTGAGTTACGATCCTGATCATCTTAAAGATGTGATCTTTCATTTAAACCCTCAAGCCCGTTTTAACAATGGTCAGCCCTTGACCGCAGAAGATGTTAAATTCACCTTTGACACTTACCAAACCAAAGCCAATTTAGGCTTTCAAATGTATTTGTCTGATTTAGCAAAAACAGAAGTGATTTCTAAGTATCAGGTCAAATTTATTTTTAAGTCTAAGAACAATGTGGAAATGCCACTGATTTTGGCGAGTCTACCGATCTACTCAAAATTGGATTGGAAAAATAAAGATTTTACGCGTGTGACATTGCAACCGATTGTCGGCTCAGGGCCTTATATTGTTGAGCGAATTGATGCAGGGCGGAGTATCACTTATAAACGCAGTCCAAACTATTGGGCTAAGGATTTGCCAGTCAATAAAGGGCGTTATAATTTTGATCGACTCAAATATGTGTATTATCGAAATTTAGATGTTAGTTTTGAGGGTTTTAAATCTCGCCAATTTAATTTATATGAAGAAAAAAATATTCGTAATTGGATGACAGCTTATCATTTTCCCGCCGTGCAAGCAGGTCAGATCAAAAAATACAAAGCACGTTTGGGGACACCGCTCGATATTCAAAGCTTGGTATTTAATATTCGTCGTTCACCACTGAATGATATTCATCTTCGTAAAGCACTTACGTATGCTTATGATTTTGAATGGCAAAATAAAGCTTTATTCTTTAATCAAAATCAGCGTTTACAAAGCTATTTCGATAATACTGATCTGGCTGCAACAGGTCGACCCAGCGCCGCAGAATTAAAAGTCTTGAAACCTTTCTTCGCTCAACTAAATCCAGTCATACGACAAGGTGTGTTAGCAGATTGGCATTATCCTGTTTCTGATGGTAGTGGTTTCAATCGGCAGAATTTATTGGTTGCACAAAAGATTTTAAAAGATGCTGGCTATGTGATTCGTCGTAATCAATTATATGATCGGCAGGGTAAAGCGGTTCGTATTGAATTATTAATGCAGCAAGAAAACCCACAACGTGAGTTGATGCCTTTTGTGCGTAATTTGAATCGTTTGGGAATCCAAGTTAACCTCAGACAGGTGGATGTTCCGCAATATGTGGAGCGAATCCGTCATCAGGATTTCGATATGATGATGTTGAAATTGCCACAGACCTTGACACCCGGTAAAGAGCAAGCCCAGTTGTGGGGGAGTGCTGCTGCGGATGAAGCAGGAAATTATAACTATTCAGGGATAAAGAACCCTGCAATTGATCAGATGATTAACAAAATTGTCGCCGCAAAAACCCGAGAAGAAGTCGTCTTGTATACTCATGTCCTCGATCGTTTATTGCGTGCAGGGTATTATCAAATTCTGACCTATGGTAAACCTGAGCGATGGTTTGCTTATTGGGATATGTATCAGCAACCGAAAATAAAACCGAAACTTTCTGTAGGATGGGAATATTGGTGGGTGGATCGTGTAAAAGCTAATAAACTCGATCAACCAATACGAAAATCTGACTTAAAATAATGAAGGATCTTATGAGATGGTTCACTATATTCTGAAAAGAATGTTATTGATGATCCCGACATTATATTTCATTGTGTTGATTAACTTTATTATTGTCCAAATTGCGCCAGGTGGACCTGTCGAACAAGCCATCCAACAGATACAAAATGCACAGGGTTTAGGTACAGGAGCAAGCGCTTCATCTAGCCTAAGTAACTTGGCGCAATATCAGGGCGCACGTGGGCTCAGTCCTGAAATGATTGATAAAATTAAAGCACAATATGGTTTTGATCGTCCTGCACATGAGCGTTTCTGGTTGATGATCAAAGGCTATTTAACATTTGATTTTGGTATAAGCTTTTTTAAAGATAAACCTGTTACGCAATTGCTTTATGAAAAACTGCCTGTCACTTTGTCTCTAGGCTTGTGGAGTACCTTTCTGATTTATCTGATTGCGATTCCATTGGGCATCAAGAAAGCCAAAAATAATGGTTTGCTGTTTGATCAATCGACTTCGTTGTTGCTGGCGGTGAGTTATGCCATTCCATCTTTTGTTTTTGCGATTCTGCTCATCGTTTTTTTTGCAGGTGGGAGTTATCTACAGTGGTTTCCATTACAAGGACTAGTTTCTGAAAACTTTAATCAGTTAAGTTTTTTCGCCAAAATAAAAGACTATCTATGGCACATGAGTTTACCCATTTTAAGTATGGTATTAGGGAGTTTTGCTGCACGAACCTATCTGACCAAATATTCCTTTGTAGAAGAATTAAAGAAACCGTATGTTCTGACGGCACGATCAAAAGGTTTAAATGACAATCAGGTACTTTATGGGCATGTTTTTCGTAATGCCATTTTAGTGGTGGTTGCAGCTTTGCCCGAAGCATTGGTGGGTATTTTCTTCGTCGGTAACTTATTTATCGAGATCATTTTTAATCTCGATGGGATTGGCTTGTTGGGTTTTGAAGCAATCACCCAACGTGATTATCCTGTAATTTTTGGAACTTTGTTCTTATTTACCTTATTTGGAATGATTTTACGTTTAATTGGTGATTTGCTTTACCAAATGATTGATCCTCGGATTGATTTTGAAGCGAGGGGTGGAAAATGATGTCACCTCTGATGCGCGCACGATTTCACCGTTTTAGACAAAATAAATTGGGCGTTCGTTGTCTCATTCTATTTTCAATCATTTTTATTTTGTCATTATTTGCTGAGATTATTGCTAACGATAAACCTTTGTTGGTTCGTTATCAGCAGTCTTTTTATTTTCCTATTTTTAAAGACTATCCAGAAACCACGTTCGGTGGTGTCTTTGAAACGGCGACAGATTATCAAGACCCTGCGGTAAAACAACTAATTCAAAATCAAGGCTGGATGATTTCTCCACCCGTTGCATTTTCTTATCAGTCACCAAATCTTTCGCTTACTGTACCAGTTCCCTCCAAACCGAGTTCACAAAACTGGCTTGGAACGGATGATCAGGGACGAGATGTATTCGCTCGTATTCTCTACGGTTTACGTGTTTCTCTCCTATTTGGCTTTGCTCTGACACTTTGTTCCGCCGTGATTGGTGTTATTGTCGGTGCAATTCAGGGCTATTACGGTGGTTGGATCGATTTAATTGGGCAACGTGTCTTAGAAGTATGGGGTGGTTTACCTATGCTTTTTATCGTCATGATTTTGGTCAGTATGTTTAGCCCTAGTGTCTATTGGTTGTTTTTGATCATGTTGTTGTTTGGTTGGACAGAATTAGTGGGTTTAGTCAGAGCAGAGTTTTTGCGTGCCCGAAATTTTGATTATGTTCGTGCGGCTCAAGCCTTGGGTGTTCGTGATCATCAAATTATTTTTAAGCATATTTTACCCAATGCCATGAGTTCTAGCTTGTCGCAAATCCCTTTTATGTTGACCGCCAATATTATCGCTTTAACTGCATTAGATTTTTTGGGTTATGGTTTACCACCAGATGCTGCTTCACTTGGGGAGCTATTATTACAGGGTAAAAATAACCTAGATTCACCTTGGTTGGTACTTTCAGGATTCTTTACTTTAGCAATTGTACTTTCTTTACTGATTTATATTGGGGAGGCGGCGCGTGATGCATTCGACCCAAGACGATAATACGGTTTCAAATCCAGCTTTATTAAGGGTTAAGCAACTCAGCATTCACAATGAAACAGGACATCGTCTTGTGAAAGATTTGAGTTTTGATGTTTACCCTGCAAAGACTGTTGCGATTGTGGGAGAAAGTGGGTCTGGTAAATCAATCAGTGCTTTGGCTTTATTGGGATTGTTACCTAATAATCTAACAGTACAAGGACAAGTTGAGTTTGCAAGTCAAGCGCTGTTGTCTTTAAGTCCAATTCATTTACAGCAGGTTCGAGGCAAGCGGATTGCCATTATTTTCCAAGAACCAATGACTGCATTAAATCCTTTGCATCATGTCGAAAAAATGATGGCTGAAAGCTTGATTTTGCGTGGTATTTCTACAGCGGATATTCGACAACAGACGCTTTCTTTATTGCAGGATGTTGGGATTGCTGAAGCAGCGCAAATTCTTAAGTGCTATCCACATGAGTTGTCGGGTGGGCAACGACAGCGTGTGATGTTGGCGATGGCTTTGGCTTTAGAGCCAGAGATTTTGATTGCGGATGAACCAACAACAGCATTGGATGTGGTTTTACAGACGCAAATTTTAGCTTTATTAAAAAAACTACAACAGCAACGAAACATGGCGATGATTTTGATTAGCCATGACTTAAATCTGGTTAAGCAATATACAGATCATGTGGTCGTGCTGAATCAAGGTCAGGTAGAAGAGCAGGGTAGTACGACTGAAATTTTTACACACCCCAAAACTGCATATACACGAAATTTACTCAATCACGATTTTGGACAAGCTCTATCGCTAACGCCGAGCGAGACATTACTTGAACTAAAAAATGTCACGGTCAAATATCCTATCAAACGTGGTTTATTGAACCAAATTAAAGCGTATAAGGTCGCAGCGGACTCAATACATTTCAATTTGTCCAAAGGCGAGTCTTTGGGTATTGTTGGTGAGAGTGGTTCGGGAAAATCATCATTGGCTTTAGCGATTGCACGTTTGATTTCAAGTGAAGGCGAAATTTGCTTGCAGTTTCAAAACTTAAATCAACTCAATCAAAAACAACTTCGCCCCCTACGCCGTGATTTTCAAATTGTATTTCAAGATCCATTTAGTAGCCTAAATCCTCGGATGTCTGTTGAACAAATTATTGCGGAAGGGCTTCACCTTCAAAATATTACTAAGCAACGATCTGATGAGGAAATTGATGACGTTTTAACGAAAGTTGAACTCTCTTTGGAGGATAAAAACAAATATCCGCATCAACTTTCAGGTGGTCAACGACAAAGGGTCGCACTGGCACGCGCTTTAGTTTTAAAACCGAAGCTGATTATTCTAGATGAACCAACTTCTGCCTTGGATCGAGTAACACAACGTTCAATCATTGCGTTGTTGCGTCGTTTACAGCAACAGGAGCAGATTAGTTATTTATTTATCAGTCATGACTTGCAAGTCATTAAAGCCTTGTGCCAAAAAGTCATGGTGATGCATCATGCGAAAGTATTGGAATATCAAGCAACAGCACTTTTATTTAGTCAGCCTCAAACAGCGTATACCCGTCAATTGATTGCCGCGAGCGAATATTAGCATTGAAATTAAATTGACATATGATATTGTCAGTTTATCGAAAGAACGCTTGACAGTTACAATAATCAGATTAAATTAGGGCAAATACTCTAATTGGGACAGAGGATGACCATGAGTCAGATTGCAGACAGTATTCAAATTCGTAATACCACATTTAAAAACCGCATTATCAAAGGTGCCATGAGTGAAGCACTTGCTAATCACGAAGGGCAGCCAAATGAATTGCACATAGGCTTGTATGAGGCATGGGCAAAAGGTGGTTTAGGTTGTGCGATTACAGGCAATGTGATGGTCAATATTGCTGCCAAAAATGAGCCTGGCGTGGTTGCGATTGAAACTGAACGTGACTTAGCAAAATTAAAGCAATGGGCTGATGTTGGTAAAAAATATGGCATGGTGCAGTTGATTCAATTGTCTCACCCTGGTCGCCAATGTCCAAAAGGTTTGAATAAAGAAACTGTTGCGCCATCGGCAGTTCCTTTTAGTCCAATGCTTGCAGCAATGTTTGGAACTCCCCGAGAACTTAAACATGAAGAAATCTTAGATATTATTCAACGTTTTGCAACAGCCGCAGCAGTGTGTGAAAAAGCAGGATTTGAAGGTGTGCAGCTTCATGGGGCTCATGGTTATCTGATTAGCCAGTTCCTATCTCCATTAACCAATAAACGTACCGATCAATGGGGTGGTTCGATTGAGAATCGTATGCGTTTCTTGGTTGAAATTTATAAGGCTGTCCGTGCTGCAACATCAGAAAACTTTATTATTTCTGTGAAACTTAATTCAGCTGATTTCCAACGTGGTGGAATCACAGAAGAAGATGTCATTACTGTATTCAAAACCATTGATGAAGCTGGTATTGATATTATCGAAATCTCAGGTGGTACCTATGAAGCACCTGCAATGGCAGGTGCTAAAGCTGAATCACGTAAAGCCAGTACCATTGCACGAGAAGCGTATTTCTTAGAATTTGCTGAAAAAATTCGTCAGCATGTGGCGTGCAAATTGATGGTAACGGGTGGTTTCCGTACAGTAGCAGGAATGAATGCAGCACTTCAAAGTGGTGCATGTGATTTTATTGGTATTGCTCGACCACTTGCAGTGGAAACGGATCTTACTGATCGTTTAATTGCAGGCAATGATGTACGTTATGCCGTGAATAAAATTAAAACAGGGATTCCTTTTGTTGATAAAATGGCAATCATGGAAATTATTTGGTATGCGGCACAATTTAAAGCGATTGGGCAGGGTAAAAAACCAAATCCTAAATTGTCACCTTTAATTGTGTTTTTGAATTATGCAAAAGGCAATATCAAGGCTGTTGTTAAAGGTCGGGTGAATTCGCGTAAATCGGCATAACTGAATTACCACGCCATCGTCCAATAAGATTGAAACGTAGAAGCAGACCATTGTCCTTTGATTAAAGATTTTTTAAAGGCTGGTCTGTTTTCTATTTGAGCTAAATAACGCTGTATATGTTTACATTGATGGTTGTTTTGTGCGCAAGCGAATAATGGAAACCACATCAAAATATCTGCAACCGTAAATTGATCCCCAGCAAACCATAAATGATCTTTTAAATACTTATCAATCATGGTTATTTGTTGCTGTAACGATGGATTTAAATAGCCTTGATCAAATCCATATTTTAAAAATTTTGAAACGAAGCGAACAGGAAATGGTGTACGTTGTACAATTTGGTGAAAAATTTGTTTGAGTAGCAGATCGGGGATAAAGGTCGCCTCAGAATAATTCTTCCAATAATAAAAACTTTGAAGTTGTGATCCTAATAATTTAGTTTGCCCTAATTGGGGATATAGATAAGACAAGTAATCAATAATCGCTGAAGTTTCGGCTAAGATAAAAATTTGCTCTCGATTTATTATTTCAACAGCAGGAAATTTGGATAATGGATGCGGTGAATTTTTCTTTTGATCTGTGTTTGAATGGTGGTTGATGACTAACTCGTAGGGAAGTCCTAATTCTTCTAAAAACCAAACGATGCGCTGAGAACGTGAATTTTGTAAGTGGAATAAACGGATTTGCATATTAGGTTTAAATTTATGGTTTTGATCTATTTTTAGTATAGGGTAGAAAATATGCTAAGAATAATAAAATAGATTTTTCAAAATAATTATTTTGTAGCAGCTCTATTTATAAAGAACCAATAAAAAAGCCACTGTCTTAAAGATGCAGTGGCTTTTTTGAATTTGGCGTCCCTACGGGGATTCGAACCCCGGTTACCGCCGTGAAAGGGCGATGTCCTAGGCCTCTAGACGATAGGGACTTCTTGAGGTGGGTGTATATTAGGGCTCTGTCACTAAACTGTCAAGAAGATGAGGAGACAGTTTGTTCAAAATATAGCAAAACAGTTCTGCTGTCTTTTGCGTATCGTATAAAGCAGAATGAGCTTCTTTACCATCAAACTCAATTCCAGCTTGAATACATGCTCTTGCCAATACAGTTTGTCCAAACATCACAGCACTAAGCGTGACCGTGTCAAAAACTGAAAAACTATGAAAAGGATTTTGGTTTTTAGTTCCTGAACGTGCGATAGCAGCTTGTAAAAAACCTAAATCAAAGTGTGCATTGTGTCCAACCAGTACAGCATGTGTGCAATGCTGTGCTTTTCGGACTTCATTCAATGATTTAAAAATACGGCGTAAAGCACCGCGTTCATCTTCAGCCATTGCAACACGCATAGGATTGAAAGGATCAATTCCAATAAAGTCTAAAGAACGACGATCGAGATTAGCACCTTCAAATGGATTAATGTGTGCATGAAAAGCAGGACCAGGTATAAATTGTCCCTGTTGATCATAGACAATTGGGATACATGCTATTTCAAGCAAAGCATCCGTTTGTGAGTTAAAACCTGCTGTTTCAACATCGACTACAACAGGTAAGAATCCACGGAAACGTTGACCAATGACAGGAGCTTGGTTTTCTTCGTGTGTCACACTTTTCTCCATTGCAGTGTCTTACCTGCATGAAGTGGGATAATTTTTTGACCATCAAGATAATCAAATGATTCTGCAACGGTATTTTCTTCTTTCACCAACGTAATGGTTGATGTATTTCTTGGCAAGCCATAGAAATCAGCACCGAACATACTTGCAAAACCTTCCAAGCGCTCTAACTTGCCAACTTGATCAAATGCTTGTGCATAAAGCTCAATCGCATTTGGTGCACTATAGCAGCCTGCACAACCACAAGCATTTTCCTTGGCATTTTGAGCGTGTGGCGCACTATCAGTACCTAAGAAGAATTTTGGACTACCGCTTGTTGCCACTTCTAATAAAGTTGTTTGGTGTGTTTGACGTTTTAAAATCGGCAAGCAATAGAAATGAGGCTTCACACCACCAACCAACATATCATTTCGATTAAAAAGTAAATGTTGAGGTGTAATTGTTGCAGCTACATTACGATCTTGTTCAAGAACAAAGTTTGCTGCATCACTGGTCGTGATATGTTCAAGTACGACTTTGAGCTTAGGGAACTGTTTCAATAATGGAGAAAGAATTTCATCCAAGAAACGTTTCTCGCGGTCGAAAATATCTACATGGTTATGAGTTACTTCACCGTGAAGTAATAAAGGGACTTGATGTTCTTCAAGTTGTTCAATCACTGCATAGACTTTACGAATATCGCTAACGCCATTATCCGAATTTGTCGTTGCGCCAGCGGGGTATAGTTTGATCGCATTTACATATTCAGATTCTTTGATTTTAAGAACTTCTTGAGGGGAAGTGAAATCTGTAAAATAAAGAACCATACGCGGATCAAAATGTAGTCCTTCTGGAACATGAGCGAGAATACGATCTCGATATGCCAAAGCTTCTTCTACAGTTTTGACTGGTGGAACTAAGTTCGGCATACAGATCGCGCGTGCAAATTGTTTCGCAAGATCTGGAACAGTACGTTTTAAAGCTAATCCATCACGCAAGTGAGCGTGCCAATCATCTGGCTGTAAAAGTGTAATCGTATTCAAGGTATACTTCAGGCTTAAAAAATAATATAAATAATAATGCATATAGTGTGAAAATGGTAACTACAATTATGGATAAGTGGTTACGCAAAGCGCATGAAAATATGAGAAATTGTGTTATTTTTATGCTGGACAAGAATACAGCATTATAAGAAGAGTGAGAGGGATGGAAAATCAATATGATATTAAGCAGTTATGTAAAGAAAAAGAAGATCTAGAACAGTTAGTCATTGCACATTCTAGAACCAAGAAAACACAAAAAAATTTGCCTACCCAACTCGAAAATGAGTTTTGGCAATTTAATATTGATCGAACTAGAATCAATGCGATTCAGTTCTTTGGTCAAGGGGTAATTACATATGCGATTTTTGTACTTTTGATTTTACCGTCGAATTTGTTGGTCATTCGAACAAGCACCCATTTTATTTTAGATTTTGTATATAGCATTTTAAGCTTGGTTGTTGTTGCGGCAGCACTATTTTTATTTTGGGCATTTTCTCGTTTTAGACGGCTTAACCCATTATTTTATCCTGCAACCTGTGTGATTGTATTTTGTACAATTTTCATTCCCTCATTGTTAATGATGAGTATTTCTAATCTGGTGCTACAAAACCAGTCGATGGTGTTGATTGCATTCTTATATATGCTGGGTTTTATTTTGAGTGGGCTTAAACCCAAACATATGTTATGGATTGGTTCTTCAGCAGCAATTGTGATCTTATTGTCGTTATACTTTCTCAAAGTACCCTGTGATTTTTTAATGCTAGGGCGTACGTTTATAGGAAGTCTATTGTTGGGTTTTTCGATTAGTGTAATGCTCACCTCTAAGGACAGAAAATTATTTCTAAAAACTAAAATATCTGAAATTGATGAGAGAATTCTACGCTTACAAGCATCTGAACTTTTACATTTAAGCCAACATGACGAGTTAACAAAAGTTTCGAATAGACGTACATTTGAAGAAATGTTTAGTTATTACTATGAACTCGCATGTAAAGAAAGTAAGGCCATGTCCGTATTATTTATAGATATTGATTATTTTAAAAATTATAACGATTTTTATGGTCATCAGATGGGGGATCAAGTCATTTCCGCGATTGCGAAAATGATTAAAAGCTCAATTCGGCACATGGATTTCATTGCACGTTATGGGGGCGAGGAATTTGTGGTGCTTTTACCAGAAACATCTGCTCAAGGTGCATATGCTGTAGCAACCAATATTTATCGAGCGATTGATCGGCAGATGATTCAACATGAAAAATCACTAGTTTCTAATCATGTGACCATTAGTTTGGGTATTACGGTGTTTAATGGAAACCCTAAAATTAGTCAAGATTCGGTGATTCATACTGCGGATAAAGCGCTATATAGAGCGAAACAACTTGGACGTAATCAGATTTACTATCAACCACTTCCCAGTGTTGAGTAAAGAATAAAAAAACCGAATACCACAAGTATCCGGTTTTTGTATTGAACAATCTAAATTATTCGAGAAATTTAACGGTAACGCCAGAGCGTACTTTTCCACCGAGGTCATTCGCATCCCAGTTGGTAAGACGGATACAACCGTGTGATGCTGTCTTGGAAATTAATGATGGGTTTGGCGTACCATGAATACCAAAGGATTTTTTACTTAAACCAATCCAGATATTGCCCACAGGTGCATTTGGGCCTGGTGGTAAGGTCAGTGGTTTAAGGTTTTTTCCTTGAATAAAGTTTGATGGCGAATAGCTGTAGTATGGATTTTTCGCAACACCGACTACTTTATAGGTACCTGTTGGAGAAGGCGTGTCAGAACTACCAATTGTCGCAGGAAATGACGCAATCATCTGGTTACGGCTATTAAACAGATAAAGCTGTTTTGCGCCTTTATGCGCCACGATTAAATGGATGTCTTCAGGCAAGTCGTTACGGACATTGGCAACAACAATTTTTTCACCTGCTTTCTTAAAGGTTGCAGTTGGATTTAATTTTTTGAGGAAACCTTCATCCATATGAAACTTTTCGCCCAACATCTCTGTTACACTCGTGTAGTACAAACCTTTCATTTTTGCTTGTAATGCATAGTCAGAAGGGATTGAATTTGCGTAAGGACCTTTTAAATCTGCATCCGTAATCGTGTATTCAACATAAGTTGGTTTAGTTTGTTGAGCGACTAAAGCATCCCAAGTTTCTTTAGTCAATTGACCTGTTGGTGTAAGGCCATTCATTTGTTGAAATGAAGCAATTGCTTTTAGTGTATTTTTACCATTTGAGCCATCAATTGCGCCTGGTGAGGCGTGAGCATTATTCAACATCACATGCGCACGTGCATATACAGGAAATTGACCTTTACCAATATTTTCATACCAGTCAGCTGTATTCAAACTGTCTAAAGTCCATGAAACTTTGACAGCTGGTGCTGTTGTAGTCGTGGTATCGGGTGCATTTTCTAGTTTTTGAGACACTGCCGAAGCAGCTCCCGTATTGACTTGTGGCTCAGAAGCAGCTTGAACAGCAACACTTGATGCGGATTGAGCCATTACACTCGATGCAGCAGAACGCTCGATAGATAGTGGATCAATAGGATCTTGAACTGGAGCTGAAATTTTTTTTGGATTTAATGGTTGCTCAGTTGTTGGGGTAGCAAAAGCAACATTGGCAATAATACAACTTAAACTCATAGCGAGTAATGAGCGAACGAACATGTAATTCAACCTTAAGAATTATTCATATTGAGATATAAGATATTGCAAGTATTACAGAAAATAGAACAGCTTGCAGTAGCAGTTTTGTGTCCAAGTAAAAAAAAATAGTTGAAGTCTGATTTGTTGTATGGGTTTTCACTTATAAATTCGAGGTTAACTTTGCTATGATGCACTCAACATGAAAAAATTTAGAGATTGGTCATGACAACGTTGAAAAATGATCGTTTTTTACGAGCTTTATTACGTGAACCTGTAGACACCACGCCCGTTTGGATGATGCGTCAAGCAGGGCGTTATTTACCAGAATATCGTGAAACTCGTGCTCAGGCAGGCGATTTCTTATCTCTATGTAAAAATACTGAATTTGCCTGCGAGGTAACATTACAACCGTTACGCCGCTATGAGCTTGATGCTGCGATTTTATTTTCCGATATTTTGACTATACCTGATGCTTTAGGTTTAGGTTTGTATTTTGAAACAGGTGAAGGACCAAAGTTTCATAAGACAGTGCGCACTGAACAAGATGTGGCGAATTTACCTAAACTAAATTCTAAATCAGATCTCGCTTATGTCATGAATGCAGTTTCAACGATTCGATCTGCTTTAAATGGACAAGTGCCGCTGATTGGTTTTTCGGGTAGTCCTTGGACACTAGCGACTTATATGATTGAAGGTGGTTCAAGCAAAGAATTTCGTTTCACAAAAAATATGATGTACGCACAGCCAGAAGTATTGCATGCTTTACTTGATCATCTTGCTGATTCAGTGATTGATTATCTGAATGCTCAAATTGATGCAGGCGCTCAAGCGATTCAAATTTTTGATAGCTGGGGTGGTGCGCTAGCGCATAGGGAATATATTGAATTCTCACTGAACTATATGACCAAGATTATTGCAGGATTACAACGTGAAAAAGATGGTCGACGTATTCCGATTATTGTGTTCACCAAAGGTGGCGGTCAGTGGTTGGAGACGATGCTGACCACAGGTGCGGATGCGTTTGGCCTAGATTGGACTACACCGCTTTATACTGCACGTGATGTGGTTGCAGGGCGTGCTGCTTTACAAGGGAATTTAGATCCTGCTGTGCTTTATGGTTCAGCTGCTTCAATTGAAAAATCTGTGAAAGCGATGCTGGATGATGCGTATGCGAATGGTGAAAAAACAGGGTATATCGCAAACTTAGGTCATGGTATTACCCAATGGGTCGATCCAGCACAGCCTAAGATTTTTGTAGATACTGTTCATGAATACAGTACTAAATATTTAGGTTGATATTTTTAATCATTTCAAAGTAAACGCGCTAGGATCAGTTTTGTGCAGTTGATTGTATTACCGCTCAACTTTATCTTTAAGGCAGCCTCGGCTGCCTTATTTGGGTTGTTGCTTTTGATTGCATTTGCAGTCACCGCACCGATGGCAAGTCATGAATATTGGGGTTTTTTTCGTTACGATTATTTGTTGTTTTATGCACTGATTATTCAAGCCTGTCTGATTTATTTAAAGCTCGAGTCATGGGCAGAAGCGAAAGTGATTGCTTTATTCCATATCATGGCGATGGGAATGGAAATATTTTTGACCCATCCAGCGATTGCCTCATGGCAATATCCTCAACCAGCTATCTTTAAATTACTGACTGTGCCATTGTTTGCAGGATTTATGTATTCAGCAGTGGGTAGTTTTTTTGCTCGGTCTTTGCGACTCTATAATGTTTCATTCGAGAATTTGCCGAATTTTGGCAATATGCTGTGTTTAGCAGTGTTGTCTTACCTTAATTTTATGACCAAGTTTTTTATTCCTGACTATCGAATGGTTTTATTTGTTTGGAGTATTATTATTTTTTGGAAGACCAAACTTTATTTTCAATTACAACAGCATCAGTTTAAAGTTCCGATGTTACCTGTACTATTGGTGCTTGCCTTCTTGATCTGGATTGCAGAAAACATTAGTACATTTTATAAAATCTGGTTATATCCGAGTCAAGTTGATGCTTGGCATATGGTGGGTTGGGGCAAGTTAGGTTCTTGGTATCTATTATTACTTTTAAGTTTAGTCTTGGTTTTAAAAATATTAGGTGTGCGGGATAAAAATGGATCTTGGCGATTGCGCTAAAAGATTATAGTCGTGCAAATGGAGCTTTTATTGAGCTCCTTTTTGTTATGAATATTTCATATATATTTCAAAATTTATTTGCTAAAAAAGTTTAACCTCGTTATGTTAATCCTTGTGTAAGAATAATTACACAGCACAATAGTGATAACAAATAGTTAAAAATAATTGAGACTGGAGACATTTCTTATGTTAAAAAAATTGCATTAGCAGCTTTGCTGGCAGCTGGCTCAAGTGTTGCAATGGCTGATAATGATGTTGGTTGCGGTGCTGGTACACAAATTTGGGCAGGTCAAAAAGGTATTGCACCTAAAATCCTTGCAGCAACAACCAATGGAATTTTTACGAACCAATTATTAGGGATTACATTCGGTACTTTAGGATGCCGTCAAGGTGGAACTGTTACGGCTCAAGTCGTTACATTTACAAATGAAAATGCTGAATCTTTAGCGCGTGATATGGCAGTAGGTCAAGGTGAAAGCTTAAACGTACTTGCTGAACTTATGCAGATCAAAGCAACGGATAAAGCGCGTTTCTTTGCTGTTTCTAAAGCAAATTTTGCTGAAATTTACTCAAGCAAAAATAAAAATACGCTTCAAGTTTTAGATTCTTTACAAAGTGTAATGGCGAAAGATGCTGTACTCACAGCTTACGTTTAATACGTTTGAACATAAAACCCTGTCTTAATGGCAGGGTTTTCTTATAGATAATTTATTCTTAATAATCTTAAAATTTGCGACTGAATGAAATTAATAACTTGTACCATTGCTACTTTAATGTGCCATTTTGCACATGCTTCAGTTGAAACCGATATACAAAATTATTTGAAGATTGCTGAGCAGAAACAACTGCATCAAGACATCACATGGCAACGCCTAATGTATGCTGACCAATCGCAAAAAAGTGAGGTTGCTTATGATGGATATTTTTATGCAAAAGATGGAAAAAATAATTTAAAAAATGAATTAGAAGCTGATGTAAAAGCTCTATTTATTAATACTGCTGAGAATCAATCGATTCGTTGCAAATTTCCAGCTCGTAGTCGTTGGTTGATCCAACAACTTAATATTGATACCGAAAAGCTTCCAATAGTGAAGTGTCCTGAGTTTGATCAATGGATTAATCAAATTAAACCACATAAAGCTACGTTGATTTACGCAACTGACTTTATGGGTAATCCAAGTTCGATATTTGGGCATACGCTACTTCGTTTAGACCCTAAAGATCAGAAGCAACTAAACTTAGTTTCATACGCAGTAAACTATGCAGCGACAGTCAGTGGTGAGGATAATTGGTCATATGCATGGAAAGGTTTAACAGGGCAGTATCCAGGTGAATATTCTTTAATGCCTTACTATCGTAAAGTAAAAGAGTATGGTGACTTTGAAAGCCGTGATTTGTGGGAGTATGAGCTCAATTTAACCCCTGAAGAGACTCGTTTCTTAGTCGAACATATTTGGGAAATGCAGCACGTGAGTTTTCCCTATTATTTCGTCAGTGATAATTGTGCTTATCGTTTATTAGGCCTAATTGATTTAGTACGTCCCGATTTAAACCTAAAACAGCAGTTTAGTTACGCTGCAATTCCAATCGAAACCTTAAAGGCTGTTGATCAGCAAGCTTTAGTTAAAGAAGTGGTCTATCGTCCTGCATTGGAAACTCAACTACTTTCGCAAGCCAAACAACATGGTACAGATTTGGCTAAAGTTGCCCATCAAATTGCTTTTATTGAAACTGATCAAGTTCAATCCACGCTAAAAACATATAGTCAGCAAGATCAGGCCAAGATTTTAGAAATGGCTTACGATGACTTATATCTACAATATATCAGCCGTCAAGTTGATGCCAATATTGCTCAGCCAAAATTAAGGCAGCTTCTTGCTGAAAGAAGTCAAATTCAAGTTGAAAAGCAACGTCAACAACCAGAGCGTCCAAAAATGCAGCCTGTAGAAGGGCATCATGCACGTAATTTTTCAGTGAATGTGGGTGAGGTGCAAGGAAAAAAGTTTGTGGAGCTGGGTCATCGTCAGGCCTATCACGATTTGATTGATCTACAAGGAGGTTATCGCACAGGCACACAATTACTGTTTTTAGATGGTAGTCTGCAATATCGTGATGACAAGCTCAAGCTCGAACATTTAGATCTATTATCGGTGAATTCTTATAACCCGATTCAGCCATTTAAAGCACCAGTCACTTGGGGATTTAATCTAGGTTGGAAACAGGAAGCAATTGAAAATGGGCAGTTTAGTGAAGATGCGCAACATGGCGTGATGAATCTAAATATGCAAGTTGGTTATAGCGTGGCAGATTATGATCGTCGACATCTGTGTTATGCCCAACTACAAAGCTATATTCAAGGTGGAAAAAAATTAGATAAAGGTTGGCGCGTTGGAGCTGGGCCGACTGTAGGGTGTATGAACGTATGGTCTGATAATATTAATAGTGTGGTGCAAATTGAACTGCCGTATTGGCAAAATCAGAACCAGTGGAATTTAAGAGTCGGTACACAGCTACAATATAGTCTGAATACAAGTCATACTCTGCGTCTGAATTGGGATTTTGAACAACAAGATCATAAAGACTGGAATAAAGTAGGTTTAGGCTATGTTCTGTTTTTTTAGATAAGATATCACTAGGATCAGGCCAATTTCCAGTATCTAGACTTCAACGATGACGTAGTATTTTTTAACCGCTTCAATGACTTCAAATGTACCGACAAATGAGGGTGGGATAATCCCTGCATTTCCAGCAGTCACTTCAATAAAGGAATTGGTTTTTTCATCGTGGATACGAACAATACCTTCAATGATTTGAAAAAATTCTTGTTTATTGTCAGCGAATTGAATATTCCAAGCACCAATTTCACATTGCCAAATACCGCAGTCCATATGCGGATGTTCGTATAAACTATAAGTTAAACGTTCAGGATTACCTCGCACCAAACGATCAGGACGAGGAAAATCAATGCTGGCTTCATTTTGAAGAGGTTGTGTCTGACCTGCGAGATAAATGGATGACATAACAAGTAATGCATATGTTTAAATGGATAGCGTATTATAATGGAAAATTTATAAATTAAATTGTTATGAAAGATGAAATTATGAGGTGTGATGAGTGTAAAAGTGAGTATTTTAAGCATTCATCAAAAATGGAGGCATTATGTCCTGAGTGTGCATATCTGCTCTATGGCTATAAAAATTGTAAACATCATTTTCAAAATCAGCGTTGTTTACACTGTTATTGGGATGGTAGTCAGAGTGAGTATATTCGATCAATGAATTGAATTAGCGATAACCATACTTATATAAAGCCTGATTATCACTAACAATTATCAATAACTCTCAGGAACAGCACTTAAGAACTCACGACGTGCATCTTTGTCAGTTTTAAAATCACCAACAAAAGAAACAGTACGTGTCGTTGATTCTTGCTTGCCTACACCACGCATCATCATACACATATGCGCTGAATCAATTACTACAGCAACACCACGTGCCTGAGTGACTTCTGCAACTGCTTCTGCAATTTGTTGAGTCAAGTTTTCTTGAATCTGCAAACGACGTGCAAACATTTCAGTAATACGCGCAAATTTAGAAAGACCTAAAACTTGACCTTCAGGTAAATAAGCAATATGGACACGACCATAAAAAGGGAGAAGGTGATGTTCACAAAGCGAATAAAACTCGATATTTTTGACCAATACCATTTCATGGTTATCGGATGGGAAAACCGCACTATTTGTAACTTCTTCAAGGGTTTTGCTATAACCAGAAGTTAAAAAAGAAAAAGCTTTAGCCGCACGCATAGGCGTATCTTTTAAGCCTGGGCGATTTAGATCTTCGCCAACGGCAGTTAAAATATTTGCGTACGATTGCTGCATAGACATAACAATGTTCACTTAGGTGGGTTGAACAAAACGGGAATTGTATCAGAAAACGACTCAAAAACTTAATTTTGAACCAAATGCCGATTATTGTTTGTGCTTTGGGTGCTTTTCTGCACGTTTTAAGAGCACTAAAACAGCACCAGTACCCCCTTGATTTTCAGGTGCGCTGACAAATGCAAGTACATCACGATGTTGTCTAAGCCAGCCATTGACATAGGTTTTTAAAATGCCCTCAGGTCCTTTACCGTGAACAATTTTGATGACATTTTGATTTTCATCTTTTGCCATTTGAATGATTTGTAGAACGGCTGCTCGGGCTTGTTCAACCGTACAACCATGTAAATCGACTGCTTCAAACCAACGAGTTTTACCTGCTTTTAAGTCTTCAAATACTTTGTGCTGCAAAGTTGCAATTCGATAGCTTAAAGTCGCTTGGCTTGCCACTGGATTTAAGATCGCTTGAGTATCCGAAATTTCTGTAAGCTCTTGCTCTGCACCACCTTCTGCCGCAGCACGTTTTGCCAAGGTTTGGGCATCAACTTTTTTGCGACGTGTGACTTTGGTGTCGGCAATATTTTGATTGTCGATTGGTTTTACCCCAAGCAGGGCTTTTTTAAAAAGCTCAGTATCTTCCAACTCTTCTGCAATGGCTGGAGTTTTTTGTGACTCTGCTTGTTTTGCAATAGCACTTGCTTGAGGATTAGAGATTTGCTTTTTAAAGGCTTTCAGTAAGTTAAACTGATCTTTAGAAAGCGATGAATCATGTTTACTCATAAGTTTAGAAAAATAGGCAAGATACGAGAGATGTAAAATTATAGTCTGAAACCGTGATGATTTGAACTAAATTGCATTCATGGAGCGATATGAGCTTTAAAGTGATGATAAATGCTTCAAAGTATAGAAGGGATAAATTGATTTAGTTTCTTTATCCATTATCTACGGAAGCTACGTTTGTAATTTTTCATTCATTAAGAGGGAGTTAGAATCCTTATAATTCGTGATTGGTTTAAGCCTTTATTTTTAAAACGGTCGTACAGTTCAAAGCAAATATGTTGGTTAATTTGAACACGGGGTAAAGTATCATCGAAGTCAAAATAACGAATATAACCAGATTGATCCATCACAATTGCAAGGCGCTCGAAGTGACCTTTCCGTTTCTGAAAAGTTTTATATTGTTCTACTACACCGCATTCTTCAGATTTAATAAATGTATCTACAGGGGAAAAGTACATTCCGCTGCTAATAAAGATGACTCCAGGAATTAAACTAAAGAAATAAAATACTCTTGGATCTTTGAACTTCTGAATTTTTTGATAGCAATAGAGATGACTATAAATTGGAAAGCCAACTAAAAAGATCAGCCCTAGAATTAATAAAAAATTACTCATGTTTTTTCATCAGTCTTTAATCGTTGATTAATCTATTGGTATTTTCTAACTCTAATTTTTATTCTTTATTAAGAACTTATATTTGGTTCTAGCATCATTTAAAAGGTTCAAGGCAAAATTTCACCTTGAACCCCATAAATTTAAACCTGTTCAGGCTTTCCAAACAACTCAGTAAACGCTTGATCTGGACGAGGCTGTTTCATAAAGCTTTCACCGACAAGGAAAGTATGAATATCATTGGCTTGCATCATTTCTACATCAGCAGGAGTTGCAATACCACTTTCAGTAACCAATACACGCGAAGCAGGTAACAATTTCTTTAAACGTAATGAAGTATTTAAATCCACCTCAAAGGTTTTAAGATTGCGGTTATTCACACCTAGAATACAGTGCTCAGAAAGCTTTAACGCACGTTCCAATTCATATTCATCATGCACTTCAACCAATACATCAAGTTGATGCTCAAATGCAGTTTTTGACATTTCTTCAAGTTGTTGATCTGATAAACATGCCACGATTAATAAAATACAATCTGCATGTAAGGCACGTGCTTCAACCACGTTATAAGGATCAACCAAGAAGTCCTTACGCAAAGCTGGTAGGGCACAGTGATTACGTGCAATCGCAATATTTTCATCCGCACCTTGAAAGAAATCCACATCTGTCAATACAGACAAGCAAGCAGCACCTGCTTGTTCATATTGCTGTGCAATTTCAGCGGGATTGAAATCTGCACGAATAACACCTTTAGAAGGTGACGCTTTTTTAATTTCAGCAATCACGGCTGGACGTTTATGTTGCAAAGCCTTAGCAAAACCACGCACTGGTGTTGCTTCTTTTGCCCACTGTTCAACATCGTGTAGGCTACGTTGTTTTAAACGTGTTGCAAGCTCCTCATGTTTGCGGTCAACAATTTTACCTAAAATGGTATTTTGAATATCGATCATGAGAAGTCCTTAGTCTGCCTGATATTGTTTCAATGTCTTGGTAAATTCAGCCAAGATACTCATTTTTTCTAAGGCTTGTCCGCCATAAAGAATATCTTGAGCGAACTCAACTGCTTGCTTGTAAGTCTTGGTGATACCAGCAACATAAATACCTGCACCTGCATTGAGTGCAATCATGTTTGCTGCTTTTTCACCAATATCTGATTTATCTCGGCTTAAAGCATCTTTGATTAGCTTTAAGCTTTCTTCTGAACTATTCACCACTAAACCAGTGAGGGTTTGAGATGGAATACCTACATCATCTGGTGTCAAAGTCCATTCAGTAATTTCGCCATCTTTCAGTTCAGCAACTGTGGTTGGTGCTGCAAGACTGATCTCATCTAAACCATCTTTAGAGTGTACAACCAGTACATGCACTGCACCCAACTGCTTTAATACTTCAGCGATAGGGCGGCATAACTCATCTGAAAATACCCCAATCACAAAACGATTGACCCCAGCAGGATTGGTTAATGGACCAAGTAAATTAAAAATACTACGAATACCTAACTCACGACGAGGTGCAACTGCATAACGCATGGCTTTATGATGATTTGGTGCAAATAGGAAACCTACACCCATTTCACGGATGCAGCGTTCGGTTTGTTGCATATCTAAATCAAGCTGAATACCCATTTGTTCGAGTACATCGGATGAACCTGACTTACTCGACACGCCACGGTTACCATGTTTGGCAATCGTTGCACCAGCAGCAGCGATAACGAAACTTGAAGCTGTAGAGACGTTAAATAAATTCTGACCATCTCCACCTGTGCCGACAATATCGACCAAGTGAGGAATATCACTCACATCAATTTTAATTGCAAACTCACGCATAATGCGTGCTGCTGCAGTGATTTCATCAATACTTTCACCTTTCATGCGCAAGCCCATCATCAGTGCACCGATTTGTGCATCAGTTGCTTCGCCCTGCATAATGCTACGCATGACATCTTCCATTTGTGGCTGGGTAAGATGAATGTTTTTGGTAATGTGATTAAGAGCCTGTTGGATATTCATAGTCATGAGTTACAGCATTAATGATTAAAATTCTTAAGTGAAGTTGGTTAGTAAAGGAGAAGGGCTTGGTTTTGTGAGAAATGGCTCACTTGCTAATCGGCTATGTTAGCAGAAAATAGTCTCAGTTTTATGTTTGTGCTTAGATTTTAATTTAAATAGCTAGGTAGAGTGGTTCTTAATCTTTTCTAATCATGATCTGTATAAAATCAAAAGCCAATCATCGAATCGAATGACTGGCTTTGATTGAAACAATATATGATCAATCGTTATTGGTGCTGTTTCTAAGCCCAAGTATTTGACTCGTTGCCACTCCGGCAGTCATGGAGCCATTTACATTTAAAGCCGTACGACCCATATCAATTAACGGTTCAATCGAAATCAGCAAAGCCACTAAAGTAACTGGTAATCCCATTGCTGGTAATACAATTAAAGCAGCAAAAGTTGCACCGCCACCAACACCTGCGACACCAATTGAACTCAGTGTAACGATTGTTACCAGTTGCGCTATCCATAAGGGCTCAAGAGGATTAATTCCTACTGTAGGCGCTACCATAACCGCAAGCATAGCTGGGTATAAACCAGCACAACCATTTTGACCTATTGTTGCTCCAAATGATGCTGAAAAAACTGGCGATGCCTTCTGGAACACCCAATTGTTTATGTCGCACTTCAAGTTTTACTCTGCCATCATACCGATCAGTACTTTTTTAGAAAGACTCCAATCTTGTCGGTAGCTAAAAAATAATCCTGCAATCAACAAGAAAAAACAATAATATTCAATAAAATTAAGATATTCACAATAGGTTATCCTGATTGATATTTCAGGGGGATATCTCTAGAAAATAATGATTCAGATTCTATTATTCGGCGCCCATGAAGCTTAATCCTTCCTATGACTATACTTAATCTAAAAAAATAAAAAGGAATTTCAAGACTAGAAAAAATAATGATGATTTTTTCTTCTGAAATACATGAAAAATATTTTAATTTTTTAAAAAGAATGATTTGCTTTGAATTAGATCTTTAAGTCCTGATTTTTGTGCTGAAAAAATAATCAGTGTGTATGAATTATATAGTGATTTTATATGTTCAAAATAAAAACAGCTTATTAATACAAATAAGCTGTTTTTAAATAAAACTTAGTAATTAAGCGTAAATATCTAAGAAGTTTTTAAAAATTTGATGACCATGTTCGCTCAAAATAGATTCGGGATGGAACTGAACGCCTTCAACAGGAAGTGTTTTATGTTTCACACCCATAATTTCTTCAATTGTGCCATCTGTTTGGTTCGTCCAGCACGTCACCTCTAGACATTCTGGCAACGTTTCTTGCTCAATTACTAATGAGTGGTAACGTGTAGCAGCAAACGGGGAAGGTAAATGACTAAAAATTCCTTTGTCACTGTGATGCATATCAGATAAACGACCATGCATAACCGTTTTAGCACGGATAATCTTGCCACCAAATGCCTGCCCAATCGCTTGATGCCCAAGACAGACACCCAATAAAGGAATTTTACCCGCAAAATGGTTAATTGCAGGAATAGAAATTCCTGCTTCACTTGGTGAGCAAGGACCTGGGCCTATAACCAAGTATTTTGGCTGCCATCGTTCAATGTCCTCTAATGTCACTTGATCATTACGAACAACTTTTACTTCCTGATTCAACTCGCCAAAGTACTGAACGATGTTGTAGGTAAAAGAATCGTAGTTGTCGATCATCAGAATCATGACTTTAACCTTTTGAAAAATAATTGCTTTATTGAGCTGTTAATGTGATTACTCTATTCTAAAGTTATATTTCTTTAGGATTTATTGAAGCTTAAAGGAATATGTTGAAAATAGAGAAGAATAATCATAACAAAAACAAATGATCAATGTTGAATATTTCAATTACCCGATGTTTAGCTAGATTTAATTACTTAATGAAAGAAATCGTGTTTAAAAATCAGAATAAACTTAATAAATTTAAAGGTTTGAGTAAAAATATACAAAGTGAACCAAAAGTCTAAATGAATTGATTGGAATGAAGTTCAAAAGAATGATATAAAAAGCGAATTTATGCTAACTCATGATAGTGTAAATTGCACTACATTAGTTCTCTGTTATATGTTTTGCACCACTTTGGTTCGTTATGTCTATTTTGGGGACGAGCTGAGATCGGAATGTTTAAATATGGTGCATTTGTGAAAGCAAACATTATAGTGGACATAGGACATGGAGCTTAAAGCATTTTTTCTGCAAAGAATTTCAATGTTTTAGGTATGCTTTACAATTGTTGGTATGATAATTGCTAATTATATATCAACAACTAACACGCACTTAACAAGTGCATAAAAATTTCATTGGAGCAAATGAGCATGGCGAACAAGGTCCTTCAACTCATCAAAGAAAGTGGCGCAAAATGGGTCGATTTTCGCTTTACTGATACTAAGGGTAAAGAGCAACACGTAACTTACCCAGCTGACACAATTGATGAAGATACATTTGAAGACGGTAAAATGTTTGATGGTTCTTCAATCGCTGGTTGGAAAGGCATTGAAGCTTCTGACATGATCTTACGTCCAGATGCTGAAACAGGTTTTCTTGACCCGTTCTTTGCTGAGCCAACAGTTGTTGTAACTTGTGACGTAATCGAGCCTTCAACTGGTCAAGGTTACGAGCGTGACCCACGTTCGATTGCTCGTCGTGCTGAAGAATATTTAAAATCTACTGGTATCGGTGATACTGCATTCTTTGGTCCAGAACCAGAATTTTTCGTTTTTGACGAAGTAAAATGGGACATCGACATGTCTGGCGCGCGCCACACATTAATCGCTGAAGAAGCTGCTTGGTCTACAGGTAAAGACTACGAAGCAGGTAACTCAGGTCACCGTCCACGTGTTAAAGGTGGTTATTTCCCAGTTCCTCCAGTTGACTCTCATCAAGACATGCGTGCTGAAATGTGTGCACGTATCGAAGACATCATGGGTCCTGGTCGTGTAGAAGTACATCACCACGAAGTTGCTTCTTGCCAATTAGAAATTGGTGTGAGCTTCAACACTATGGTTCGTAAAGCGGACGAAGTTCAGCAGTTCAAATATGCAGTTTGGAACGTTGCTCATCAATATGGCAAAACAGCGACATTCATGCCTAAGCCAATGGTAGGTGATAACGGTTCTGGTATGCACGTTCATATGTCTATCTCTAAAGATGGCAAGAACTTGTTTGCTGGTGATGAATATGCTGGTTTATCTGAAATGGCATTGTTCTTCATTGGTGGTATCATCAAGCACGCTCGTGCCTTGAATGCAATCACGAACCCAGGTACAAACTCTTATAAGCGTTTAGTTCCACACTACGAAGCTCCGATTATGCTTGCTTACTCAGCACGTAACCGTTCTGCTTCTATCCGTATTCCTTACGTTTCTAGCCCTAAAGGCAAGCGTATCGAAGCACGTTTCCCAGATCCATTAATGAACCCATACTTAGGTTTTGCTGCATTGTTAATGGCTGGTCTTGATGGTATCCAAAACAAGATCCATCCAGGTGAAGCTGCTGACAAGAACTTATATGACCTTCCTCCTGAAGAAGAAGCAAAAATCCCAACAGTTGCTCATAACTTAGAAATGGCAATTGCTGCACTTGAAGCGGATCACGAGTTCTTATTGAAAGGTGGTGTATTCACTAAAGAAATGCTTGATGCATATATCGAACTTAAAACTGAAGATGTACGTCGTCTTAATACGACTACTCACCCAGTTGAATTTGATATGTACTACAGCCTGTAATACATCTAGTTTAAAAAAGCTCGCTTCGGCGAGCTTTTTTTTATGTTTTTGATTCAATTGAAAGTCATACGCTTTTTCCAAAGAAATTCATGTAAACTAGTTGCGATGTTTTTAGTGAGCCAAGCATGCGAAATTTACGACCAAACAGAATTAAGGGGCGAGAGATCCCAGCTGAATTAAAAAAATGGTTGTATGCATCTGGTTCTCTCACTCAGCAATTGACTGATTTGGGTGAGGGGGCATTTCATGTCGAGCGTCTCAATGAACAGTTTCAACGACTCACTTTTAACGATAGCCAATGGATGCAAATGCCAGCACATCATATTGCATGGGTACGTGAAACGAATCTATATGGTAATCAGGCGCAGGCTTGGGTTAAAGCAAAAAGTATTTTTCCAATTTTAAGCCTACACAAGAAAGCTCGATTATTTCGGCATATCCGTAATAAGCCAATCGGTTGGTTTTTATTTCAACGAACTCATCCAGCTTGTGAAAGAAGGGTTATTTATCTAGAAGAAGGTTGGACTAGACAAAGTTGTTATACTTGGCATGGTTGTAAATTTATCGTGCAAGAGACTTTTCTCCCAGCATTTGAGCAGCTTATTCAACAGCATTGACTCTAAGGATTCATCATGGAAACAGTGCAACATACGACTTGGCGACAACGTTTAGAAGCCTATTATTATTTATGCCGCTTTGATAAGCCAATCGGTACAGAATTGGTTTTTTGGCCGACGATGTGGGCTTTGTGGATTGCTGCAAAAGGGACACCAGATCTTAAAATATTATTGCTTATGATTTTGGGTGTTATTTTTATGCGTGCAGCAGGCTGTGCGATCAATGATTTTGCTGACCGTAAAGTTGATGCGCATGTTGAACGTACAAAAACACGCCCTTTAGCTACAGGTGTAATTCGTGCTCGCGAGGCTGTTTTTGTATTTTTAGCTTTAGTTACTGCAAGTGCTATTTTGCTATTTTTCTTGCCGATCGAAACCTTTTATTGGTCATTTGGTGCATTATTTTTAGCGTTTATTTATCCTTTTATGAAACGCTTTACCAATTTGCCACAAGTGTTTTTAGGGGCTGCTTTTTCATGGTCAATCCCGATGGCATACACTGCGGTGGGACAAACGCCAGATTTAACCTGTTGGCTTTTATATTTCGGTAATTTGGCTTGGACAGTCGCTTATGATACACAATATGCAATTACTGATCGTGAATATGATTTGAAAATTGGGGTGAAATCTACCGCAATTTTATTTGGTAATTACGATATACAGATAATTGGTTTATTACAGTTTATTAGCTTGTTATTAATTGGCTCGGCTTTGTATCTGGAACATATTTTTATACCATTTGGAATGGTTGCATTACTTGTTGTTGCAGGAGATTTTGTTTATCAGGCATATAAAACTAAAGATCGAGAACCACAGATTTGTTTCTGGGCATTCCGTCACAATCGTTGGGTAGGAATGATAATTTTTCTGGGAATCTTTTTGGAATTAATGTCTTAAAATGATTCATTGGTTGAAAAACGTCCTATGTAGGGTATTTTTTGTGCATTAATAAAGCAGCATGTAGTTTCGTGTGCAAGAAACAAAGACAAAAGGATATTTTATAAAACGGTCAAAAGTTGCTTTAGCAATGACATTCTCTGTTTCAGCCTTATTTTTAACTGCATGTAATGATAATAATGATGATTGTAAACAAATCTTTACGTCTGGTGCGGCTGATATCGCAGATTTAGCATATGGTCGTACTGCGATGTTGGTACCTGCTTGAGTTATCCAGCTCCAGATAGCGCTAATGGCTTACAGGGGAAATTTAAAGCGGGAATTTTAGCTTTCTTAGCAGACCCTACATATCAAATCATACAGTTTGGTATTGATCTAACTAAATTTAAAGAAGATGTTGTGGTGCAAAATTTCTTAGCGGCGACTCAGCCTGCAACCAATGCGACTAAAGAAAAAGTAATTAAGATATCTGTCTTACTTATTCAGGGAGAAAAAGATCAAGCACTATTGCCAGCAGTTACGCAACTGTTAGTTAAGAATATGAAAGAGAATGCTTTAAAATTCTTTCCATAAGCAGCTTATGATGAAAATTATTTATTAGATATCGTACCAAATGCAACGCATACGCAGGCGATCATTTGTAGAAATGCAAAAGCAAGTGGAATTTATTCAAAAATATATGTTAGCAGGTACGAGTATTGTGCTGACTGATGCTCAAAAAGATACGAGTCAAAACGCTCAGTGTGCAGGTAAGTTTTAAGCTTTTATTTAGATCATAACTTTCAAAAAAGAGTCTCTTCATAGAGGCTCTTTTTTGTTATATTGTTACATTAAGATGAGTTGTGTTATTGGGATCTGGATCATTTATGAGTCAACAATCTACTGAAAAGAAGTCAGTACCTTGGTTATTAATGGGTTTGGGCTTGCTCATCCCGATCTTTATTATAGGAATGGCTTTCCTAGCTGCAAAAAGTGATGCGGAAACCAAGAAAAAATATGATCAACAACATGCAGAAATTGCAAAGAAATTTGAAAAACAGAAAAATGCTGAATCAGCAGTTCAGTCTGAATAATCCTTAATTAGAAAATTTGATTTATCGAATGTCCATCTGTAATTGTTTTACAGATGGAATTTGTGTGTAGCGATGCAGTTTGTACCCTGCCTCTAAAAGCATTTGATCGCGTTTTTTGTCTTCTAATTCTTTTCCAATATGACTTGGATCATCAAGTTCGATGATTGCCAATACATTCATTTCTTGGTCTAAAATCACGAAATCGGCCACTTTGCGATTGAATTGATTACGAATTTTATAATGATCGCTGGTAATTAAAGCACTGAAAGCGACTTGTGTCAGGATGTGATTGTTAGGGAATGCCTGTTGTAGCTTCGTGAACATCTTTGATTCAAATGTGGTAATAACAGGTCGAGCAAAAAACTTCTGCTGGGGTAGAAAAGAACGTAGGCAACTAATTAAAAGTAATACTGTGCTAATCAAGCCAATAAGCAAGAAGATAATCTGATTAGATGCAAACATATTTATTATCAATACATGAATAAAAAACCCACTCAATAAGAGTGGGTTTTTAGAATCTTGGCTCTCCCACCTGGGCTCGAACCAGGGACCTGCGGATTAACAGTCCGTCGCTCTACCGACTGAGCTATGGGAGAATCTGGATAGGCATTCTATGCATGAATAGGGATGTGGTCAAGAGCTGAATACTAAAAAAATTAAATATTGATTTGATTGTACTTTTTATCAGCATTTTTATAAATTTAATGGATAGGATACTTTGTTTTTATTAGGAGCTAGGGTGAGTTTCGATCAATAAAAAAGCCCATATCATATTGGATATAGGCTTCTTTGAATTTGGCTCTCCCACCTGGGCTCGAACCAGGGACCTGCGGATTAACAGTCCGTCGCTCTACCGACTGAGCTATGGGAGAATCTGAATGCCATTATAGGCAGCTTTTAAAATCGGTCAAGCTAAAAGTGTCATGTTTCTTTCATTTTTTCACTGTATGCTTTTTATTTGCACAATTAGGGCGAAATCGGAAAAATAACTTGAACTTTGATCAGGCTATTGTTAGATTCGAAACAGTAAAGTGTTTAGATTTTTATCTAGACAGTGTGGATTTAACCCAACTTGCCAGCACTAAAATGGCTAAATCGGAGGTCAAAATGACTATTCTTAGTATTCAATCTATTTTTTCAAATTTATCTTTTTATCAAGATCATTATCTTGAAATCATTGAAGATCCTCAGCAGTATTACACATCAGTTGAAAACTGCTTTTTGAATACATTTCCATTTAAGCAACAAGCTTTATTTCTAGGCGATTTATTGCAACTTTGGTTTGGTGATAAATGGAAAATTCAAAACGCTAAAAATTTATTGACGCAGAAAAATGTATTAACGGTGAATGAGCATTTTCCTTTGTATTTGTTTCAGCTCGGTGGTGAGCTTATTTTGGGTGCAAATACTGCATTAGCTTGGTCAGTTGCAGAAAATAAAATTGTAGCTGTACAAGTGAAGAGTATTTGGCAATATGCTGTTTTCAGTCACTTATGCTCACGACCAAAAAACTATCATGAAAATAAAGCGATTGCATGAAGTTATAGTAAGCATAAATCTACAGCATAAAATGAAAGGGCGTATATGTATGTCACTGTATAATTTTTAATATTATCGCCCTTATTTTCGTATCAATCTAAATCAAGCTGATGTGTATGAAGTAAAAGAAGTAGATTATTTTTTGAAGTATCTTATGAATATAAAATTATGTTGCAGAAATTATTAAATTCAATATTTTTTTTATTTTCTTCTAAAATTAATTGATAATAATTTTGAATAAAAGGTAAATTTATAATGAAAGGGCAATGTGTTTGTGGTGAAACCACATTTGAAGTTGAATTAAGCAATCATGACGTACATGCTTGTCATTGCTCAATTTGTCGTCGACAGACCAGTGGTGTGATTATGACGATTGATGTGAAACAGGGCAGCTTAAATTTTTTTAAAACCAGACCATTTCTCTATCTACAATTCATCGGCTTGGGGCGAGCGTGGGTTCTGTAATGCTTGTGGCACAAATTTATTTTGGCGCACTAAAGATCAGAATTATTGCTTTATTTAACGCAGAAGCAAAAGAATAAATTTTTAGCTGATTCATAAAGACAAAAAAAGAAGCTTCATTAAGAAGCTTCTTTTTATCGCAACTCAGATTATTGAGCGGCTTTTTCTGCTGCAATCGAAGCAATTGCGGCATCGACACCATCAATTGAGTCTGCTGCTTTTTTAATACGCGCTAAAGCATCAACTAATACATCATCAGCAGTTGCATAAGAAATACGCATAAAACCACCTAAACCAAAAGCATCACCAGGTACAACAGCTACACCAGTTTCTTCAAGCAACCATTCAGAGAATTCTGTGCAAGATTTTAAACCTTTGGCACGGATTAATGGACGGATATTGGCATAGGCATAGAATGCGCCATCAGCAGGCAGACAAGAAATACCGTTGATTTCATTTAAGCCATTTACCACAAGGTCATGACGGCGTTTAAATGCTTCAATCATTGGTTTTAATACATCTTGCGGACCGTTCAATGCCGCTTCTGCCGCAACTTGAGAAATTGAAGTTGGGTTAGATGTCGATTGAGATTGAATATTTTTCATCGCACCAATGAGTTTTGCTGGACCAGCAGCGTAACCAATACGCCAACCTGTCATTGCATACGCTTTTGATACGCCGTTAAGGACAATTGTACGATCATATAAGTCAGGTGCAATTGTTGCGATGTTATAGAACTCATCTTCCCAACGAATTGGTTCGTACATGTCATCAGAAGCAATTAATACTTGTGGATGACGACGAAGTACCTCAGCCAAAGCTTCTAATTCAGCTTTGGTATAAATCATACCTGTTGGATTAGACGGGCTGTTTAATACAAGTAAACGTGTATTTGGTGTAATCGCAGCTTCCAATTGTTCTGGTGTGATTTTGAAGCGTTGTTCTTCACCACATTTCACAATAACAGGCGTACCTTCAGCAATAATTACCATATCTGGATAGCTTACCCAGAATGGCGCAGGAATGATTACTTCATCACCTTTGTTTAACAAAGCAAGTGCCAAGTTAAAGAAACTTTGTTTACCACCACAAGATACTAAAATCTGATTAGGTTGGTAGTCTAAGTTATTATCACGTTTTAATTTTGCGATAATTGCTTTTTTTAAACTTGGAGTACCGTCTACAGCTGTATATTTTGTAAAGCCTTTATTAATCGCTTCAATAGCAGCATCTTTGATATGTTGAGGTGTATCAAAGTCTGGTTCGCCTGCACCTAAACCAATTACGTTTTTACCAGCAGCTTTAAGCTCAGCGGCTTTGTTGGTTACTGCAAGTGTAGGGGACGGTTTGATGGCATTGACACGATCAGAGAGACGTACGTCCACGGCATTATTCCTTCTTATGGGATTAGAAAATAAAAAAGCAGCTCATTTTAGCTTAAATCGGTTTATTTGTGGCTGAAACTTACCTTTATTGAATAAAAAGTTACTAAATTATAGGTTTAGATCGTACAGTACTTTTTACATATTTTAATTTTAGCAAAATAATAAAAATCTATTACAATGGGCGCTAGAAATTTAAATTTCGAGAGAATTTCAATGACTGCGCAACAACCTAAAGCCAAGAAAGCTTTAGTCAAATTACCTTTCCCTATGCCATCTACTCAGGATAACTCTGAGGATGCTACGCATAATCAGGTGCGACCAAAACCTGAGCAATATGCAGATCGTACTTGGATGCCACCGCGTGGTACACGTCGTTCGATGGGGAAACGATAATTTTTGATGGAGGATACTTTCCCAGTAGCTTCCTAAAAGATGAGTCGATAAAAAAGCCAATGACATGTTTATATAAACGTATCATTGGCTTTTTTTATTTGATTAATTTTTATTTATTACCAATCTTAAATGCTGCTAAAAATGCGGTTGGTTTATTGGCATCAAACACAACTCCATCTAAACGACTGGTTTGTGGTGGTTTTATGAATGTTGCTGTTGCAAGGTTTGGAAATTGTTCTTTTTTCATTTTACCTTCAGCGATTAAACTATTTGCAGCCTTTGTGTAGATGTCTGGGCGATAGGCTTTTTGAGCGGTTTCAAGGTACCAATTATTCGGTTTAGTCTCCGCAATTTGTCCCCAGCGACGCATTTGAGTTAACCACCAGATTGCATCTGAATAGTAAGGAATACCATATTGTCCTGTAAAGAAAGTATTAAATGATTTTAACGGGCGAATATCACCTTTTTCATATTCAAAAACACCCGTCAAGCTATTGGTAATAATATCTTCATCGACACCAATATAATTTGTTTGAGCGATGAGTTTAGCTGCTTCTTTACGATGTGCATAATCATTTTCATCTAACCAGTTTGATGCACGAATGAGTGCTTTTACAACTTTTACTGTGGTATTTGGATTTTGTTCTGCAAACGATGTGGTAACTCCATATACTTTATCAGCACCATTATCCCATAACACATCAGATGTAATGACGGGAACACCAAAGCCTTTTTTCACTGCTTTTTGATTCCAAGGTTCACCGACTGAGTATCCTAAGGTTGTTTCTGTTACCATTTTTGCCATCATTTCTGGTGGTGGTACAACGGAAAGGGTTACGTCGGCACCGATATTGCCACTCAAATCATTTTTATTTGGATCATACATACCTGGGTTGATACCACCAGCAGCTAACCAATAGCGCAACATATAATTATGTGTGCCTGTTGGAAAAGTTATGCCTAAATTAAAAGGCTTATGCTTTTGTTTGTATTGATCCACAATCGGTTTAAGTGCTGATGCACTAATCGGATGCTGCGGTTTACCGTCTTCTAGTGGAATGTTATTTTTCATTTCCGACCATATCTCATTTGAAACGGTGATCCCTGCACCATTGTAAGACATGGTAAATGGCGTGATAATTTCTGTACCACTTGGTTTTTCCGTTATGGACGCAAGTGGCATTGCGGCAAGCATTTGCGCACCGTCTAATTCACCTTTTTGTACACGTGTATATAACAGCTTCCAGTTGGGTTGTACTTCGAGTTGGACTGATAGCCCTTCGTCTTTAAAAAAACCTTTCTCAACAGCAACGGCTAAAGGTGCCATATCTGTTAATTTAACAAAACCAATTTTTAGCGCCGTTTTTTCTGTGGTTGATTCAGCTGCATTACTATCAGGGGATGGCTGGCAGCCAGTGACGAATAAAATAAGGCTCGCCATATAAGATATGATGAATGCCTTATTAAAAAATACTTTTCTCATGTAATTCCCCGTCAGTAATAAACATTAATAGATAAAAAGCAAAAAACATGCCATTATTTTAATTTTTGTGTAAGTCATTGAGATTGCTTTGATTTTATACACTTGTATGGATTTTAGTGTTTGCGAATTTTGTGATGATTTTTTATTAATTTTTTATTAAATATCATTATCTTGTAATTTATTTTTTGTGGATTTTGGATGTTGTAACCAAATTGTAATTATGGGAAGAATCAAGTTTTATGCTTGAAAGATAAAACCTGATTCATCATCGAGTGAGTTAATGTTTTTTTAAGGTGCGATGAACAGGATGCTTAATAATACTTTTGCCCTGCCATAAAGCAATAAAGTCTTGCTCATCGAAATCATAGAGCTCCATTAATGCAATAATTGCACTAACAAAGATCATTGGACCTTCAGAATTATCATGAAAATCAAATATTTTGCCATTCAATTTGGCTAATATATCGTTAATTTCATATTCACGGCCTCTTCCATAACGATCACGCGGATAAAGTTCTTCATTAAGTACAATTAACGCGATGGCTTTTTCTGAAGGGCTTAGTTTTGTTTGTTCTAAAGCTTCTTCAAAAGATTCATACCCATGATTAAAATAAAAAATGACTTCATCACAGATAAAGCTATGCACCATTTTGGCAGTCAGATCTGGAAATTGCGAAACAGCATCGTCCTCGATGTAAGGTCGAAAGGATTCTGGAAAAATCACATTCGAATGAATTCCTTTGAATAAAGGGGCAATTTCAGAAACTTTATAACCCGCAATGCCACAACCGAGTGCCGTTAAAAAATATTTCACTTTAGGATGATTTTTAGCATAAATTTTAAAATCATCGACATAGTGCTCAATTTGAGAAAGTGGCATTTGTTGGATATGTTCATTTAAAGTTGGAATAGCAAAACTTTGCCCAGCCCAACCTCGTCCGACACCGTTAACTGCTGCGAAATGTTGTGCCGCGACACGTGCGGCCCCACTATCATGTATTCCAGCTAGATTACTACCAAAAACAAATACTGTATCTTCGGGCAGTTCGGTGACAATGCTTTCATCATGGTATTGGTAAGACATATTGTTATCATTGAAATAGCGTAATGAGTTCATGTTGCAGTTGATTAGGTTGATGGTCAAGTGCTAAATGTAAAAGTTTTATGTTATTGTTGAAAGATAACAAAAACAGTGTGATAGATGAAAATGAATCAATCCAAAGCAGGGAATCTACTTTATACCAATGGGCGTATTGTACAAAAAGGGGATTTTGCCTTAATAAGTTATCGGGGTTTAGATGCCTATTCACCTTTACATTTTAAATATGGTTTTATTCCTATTCAAATTGCTGATTTGGAATATGACAAAACAGGTAAAAAAATAAAAAGAATCCCTTTTATTTCTGAACAGGGTGAAGAAATGTCTTATGGATATGCCATAGATGCTTTCAAGGCAAAAGGAACAAAGACTTTACATTATATTGACCATAGCACAAACAATATGCAGGATTATGTGGTTTATTATCTTGCTGAATTGGAAAAATGGCTGGAAAATGAGGGGGATATGGAAGCTGCATTGGCTTTGGCAATGTATTATTCAAACCATGAACCAAAAGGTCGGGATGAACAATATGTTTTACAGATCAGAAAGAAAGCGAGACAATATTTTGAATTGGCTAGCCAAAATGGTCATGCCATTGCCAGTGAATATCTAGCTCGTGAACATGGTTACTATATTCTCTTTCAGCCGAGAGATCGTATTGAAAATAAGGTGTATTTAGAATCTGAAAAAAATTTATTTTTTGATTATCTGATTAAAAGTGGTGAACAAGGATTTGCTCAGGCACAATTTCAACTTGGCATTAATTATGAATATGGAAGAGAGGGTTTTCCTCAGGATTATAAGAAAGCAGTCTACTGGTATCATGAGGCTGCCCGACAAGGCTACCCGAGGGCGACTAATAATTTGGCTGATAAATATGAGCATGGGTTGGGTGTTGCACAGGATTATAAAAAAGCGATTGAACTTTATTCATACGCTGCACAATATAGGATTCCTGAAGCCATGTTTAGTTTGGGAAATCTTTATTTGCAAGGTAAAGGGGTATTGTGTGATGTCATTCAGGCTCAATTATATTTTGAACAATCAGCACGTTTGGGCTATGCACCAGCAAAAAGAAGTCTTAAAGCACTAGATGTTGAACGTTGAAAATTGTGAATTCGACCTTATTAATAAAAGTCACCTGATCAGAAAAGAGTAAGCCTGTGAGCGAAAACCAACCTTTTGAGTTAGTCACCAACTACCAGCCAGCAGGTGATCAACCTCAGGCGATTGAGAAGCTTGTAAGTGGGATTGAACAGGGTTTTCGTAATCAATTGCTACTTGGGGTTACAGGCTCGGGCAAGACCTATACAATGGCGAATGTGATTGCTCAGACGCAACGTCCCACCATTGTAATGGCACATAACAAAACGCTTGCGGCACAGCTCTATGGTGAGTTCAAGGCATTTTTCCCAAACAATGCGGTCGAGTATTTCGTCAGTTATTACGATTACTATCAACCAGAAGCCTATGTGCCATCATCCGATACCTTTATCGAAAAAGACTCAGCAATCAACGACCACATTGACCAAATGCGTCTTTCTGCAACGCGTGCTTTATTAGAGCGTCGTGATGCGATTATTGTCGCTTCAGTTTCTGCGATTTATGGTTTAGGTGATCCGAATGCCTATATGCAAATGCTGTTGCATATTGTGCAAGGCGATCGCGTCAGTCGTGATGAGATCATTCGCCGTTTGGTGGAAATGCAATATACCCGTAATGAATTGGAGTTCTTGCGTGGTACTTATCGTATTCGTGGCGAAATCATTGATATTTTCCCTGCCGAGTCGGATAAAGATGCGATTCGAGTGGAGTTATTTGATGATGAGGTTGATTCGATTCGCTGGTTTGACCCATTGACAGGAAAATTGGTGCGTAAAGTGCCACGAGTGACGATTTATCCGAAAAGTCATTATGTTACGCCAAAAGATTATTTAACTCGTGCGATTGATACCATTAAAGATGAATTGAAGGATCAGCTTAAATTTTTCAAGGATCATGACAAATTACTGGAAGCGCAACGTATCGAACAGCGTACTCGCTATGATTTAGAGATGATGCAACAGTTGGGTTATACCAATGGGATTGAAAACTACTCTCGCCATCTTTCAGGCCGCACAGCAGGCGAAGCGCCGCCGACTTTATTTGATTATATCCCTGAAGATGCCTTGCTGATTATTGATGAATCGCATGTGACAGTTCCTCAAATTGGTGCGATGTATAAAGGTGACCGTTCACGTAAAGAAAACTTGGTGAATTATGGTTTCCGCTTACCCAGTGCTTTGGATAACCGTCCAATGAAATTTGAAGAGTGGGAGCGAATTGTTCCGACCACGGTTTTTGTGAGTGCAACGCCTGCACATTACGAATTAGAAAAGTCAGAGCAAATTGTTGAGCAGGTCGTTCGCCCAACAGGCTTGATTGATCCTGAAATTGAAGTACGTCCAGTATTAACTCAAGTCGATGATGTACTTTCTGAAATCAATATTCGTAAACAATTAAATGAACGTGTCCTTGTGACAACTTTGACTAAACGTATGGCGGAAGATTTAACCTCATACCTGAAAGAATATGGCGTTAAAGTCGCGTATCTGCACTCGGATATTGATACTGTTGAACGTGTGAAGATCATCCATGAGTTGCGTACAGGTGTACATGATGTTCTGGTTGGGATTAACCTACTGCGGGAAGGTCTGGATATGCCAGAAGTATCTTTGGTTGCAATCTTAGATGCAGATAAAGAAGGTTTCTTACGTTCAGAACGTTCTTTGATTCAAACCATTGGTCGTGCAGCACGTAATGTGAAAGGTAAAGCGATTTTATATGCAGATCGTATTACTGACTCGATGCGTAAAGCGATGGATGAAACAGATCGTCGTCGTAACAAACAAATTGAATTTAATGAATTACACGGTATTACCCCACGTAGTGCGGTGCGCCAAGCAATTAAAGAAATCGATACGGGTGAAGTACTTAGTGATGATGAAATTGATGAAAAAGTGTTAGAGCAAGCGCAGAGTATCAGTGCCGACGAACAGCATCTTTTATCGGATCCAAAACTGTTTGCCAAGCATATTACCAAGCTTGAAAAAGAGATGTTAAAAGCTTCAAAAGAGCTTCAGTTTGAGCAAGCAGCTAGATTGCGAGATGAGATTGTTCGTCTCAAAGCCCATATGTTGCAATCGTAATCTAGTAGAGAAATCCTCAAGAGGGATACATATCGCAACAATCTTTGCTTATAAAATAGGCTATGTTGAAAAGCTAAATATATGACTATTGATAACAAATTTCTGTTTTGAGGATTTCCCATGCCGCTGATTAAGAATTTCCCTAAAGCAAGTTGGCGTTTAACAAAAATTGCAATTGGTGGAGTGGTCTTAACTGGACTGGCTGTAGGAACGATTGCTTATGCACAATCAAAGTCTTTACCTACAGTTGATAAAGTAGAACTGGATAAATATTTAGGTGTTTGGTGTGAGGTTGCTCGTAAGCCAATGTTCTTTGAACGTAAATGCGCTTATAACGTGACAGCAACTTATACGTTAAACGAAAATGGCAATATTGTTGTTGATAACAAATGTTATGATGGTGAGGGTACTTTACAACGCAGTTTAGGTGAGGCGTTTGTTGCGAATGCGCCTTTTAACACCAAATTAAGAGTGAGCTTTTTACCAGAAGCTGTGCGTTGGATTCCTGTTGCACGCGGAGATTACTGGGTTTTAAAGCTTGATGAAGATTATCAAACCGTGCTTGTGGGTGAACCACGCCGTAAATATCTATGGGTGTTGTCACGTACACCTCAGCCGAAAAAAGAAATTATTCATGAATATCTAAATTATGCCAAATCATTAGGCTATGATATTCATGATGTGATTTACCCTGAACATCGCTAAATCGGTTATACTTAGTTAAAACCATGCTTGCATGGTTTTTTTATTTTTATATAGTGGATAATTCACGTTTTTAAGATACGTCCCAAATGCTTCTGAGGTCAAAATGTTAAAAGGCATCGCTTATTCAGTTTTGGCTTCTGTCACCTTTGGGGTTCTGTATTTTTACACTCAATTACTGGGTGCATTAGATAGTGAACAAACTTTTGGGTGGCGAATTATTGCCACAATTCCATTTTTGACTTTATTTATGTGGTTTAGTGGTGACTTGACGCATATCAAAACCATATTTAATCGAATCATAGCAAAGCCTAGTTTATTAGTGTTTCTAATGATCACTTCCATACTGACCTCGGCACAATTATGGTTGTTTTTATGGGGACCTATGCATGGTCGTGGGTTACAAGTTTCTTTGGGGTATTTCTTGTTGCCTTTGGTTCTTGTGCTTGCTGGAAGCTTTTTATATGGTGAGAAATTGTCTAAGTTACAGTATCTCGCAGTATTTTTGGCAGTATTTGGTGTTGGGCATGAGATTTGGCGCCTAGGTACAATAGCTTGGGAAACTGCTTTTGTTGCTTTAGGTTATGCAGCTTACTTTATTCTTCGTAAAAAAATTCAAACGGACAACTTAGGTGGTTTTTGGTGGGATTTATTCTTGATCCTGCCAATTGCGATTTTCTTTACTCAGACAGGTGAAACTCCATATTTAAAGTTTTTAGAGCATCCTAGTTTGGGAGTTGTCGTTCTAGGTTTGGGTTTGTTGAGTGCGATTGGCCTAGGAAGTTATATTTTAGCAAGTCGTTATTTGCCGCTGATTATTTTTGGTTTACTGGGCTATTTAGAACCTGTTTTATTGGCATTGGCATCGTTGGTGCTTGGTGAAAAAATTGGTCAAGGTGAATGGTTGACCTATATTCCTATTTGGTTGGCCGTATTGGTATTGGTGATAGAAGGGGCGTTACATCTTTATCAGCAAAGGCGTCGCAAGCAGCATTTGGAATTGAATTTAAAACAGTATTCGCAACGTTTAGGTGATGATCAATAGATTGGGCGCTGAATAAACCAGTTAAACTGGTTTTTCTTGCTTTAATTTTGAATATAAATAATAGCTTAAGTTTATGAGTAGAAACATTAAGATACGACCGTATTCTTTAGGTAGGCAACCGACTTCGCCATTACAATTGAAGAATGGTTCTCCAAGCCAAGAAATAGGGAAATAGACGATATTTGTCAGAACTAATCCGATCATTCCAATAAAACCCATCGATACTTCGCAAGCAAGAGGGATGCTGATGAGTAATAACCATAATTTAAAATTCATTTTAGGGCTTGTTGAGAATTAACAAAGGCAACTGATTAATTTATAATAGTACTATGGATAGATACATACTTACTGATGCCCAATGGGCAAAAATGGAACCTTTTTGCCTAGGTAAAGTGACCGATCGAGGTCGTAGTGGAAAAGATAATCGATTATTCTTAGAAGCAGTCCTCTGGATTGCCCGTACAGGCAGTCCATGGCGTGATCTACCTCCTCATTTTGGTAAATGGAATACCGTCTTTAAAAGATACCGTGACTGGGTGAAAGCTGGTGTATTTGAAACTATTTTTGCATCTGTAAATGAAGATGTTGATTTGGAATACGCCATGATTGATGGAACGATTGTTAAAGTTCATCGACATGGCCAAGGTGCAAAAGGGGGACCTTCAAACAGTCTATAGGTAAATCTCGAGGTGGAATGACTTGTAAAATTCTTGCCTTAGTGGATAGTCTAGGCAACCTCATTAAGTTTCGATTAATGCCTGGTCAATATCACGATTTAGTAGAAACCAAACCTTTAATTGAAGATGTTGATTTTCAAGCATTACTAGCGGATAAAGCATTTGATGCAGATTGGCTCATCCAAGAACTCAATGAACGTAAAGTGAAAGTGGTGATCCCACCCAAATCTAATCGAAAAGTAATGAGAGCCTTTGATACGATTATGTATAAATGGCGTCATCTCATTGAAAACTATTTCTGTAAGTTAAAAGAATTTAAACGTATAGCGATGCGTAGTTGTAAAACAGATACGAGTTTTGAAGCCATGATTCAATTGTGCGCGAGTTTAATTAACTCTCGGTAATTCTCAACAAACCCTAGTTGTTTATGTGCTGTAGATAATTAGAGATCATTTTAAATACTTTATTCTTTTTATTTCATGTTTTTACATTAGTTTATACGATTTCTCTCGTTAAATGATTTGTCATGTATCACTTCCGTTTTTACTTATTTTTAGCATACTGTTTGAGTCAAACAACGATAGCGTTAAGTTATCAGTAAAACTGTTATTAAAGTTAGACAAACAGCATGTATTTAGATGATTGCAAAAGAGTTTCCCTAAAATCACAAAAATAATTATAGGTATTTTATGAATTTATAGTCAATTAGGACAAAATCTTAACTCAATTAACAGCTTTTGATTCAATCTTGATGATAATTCCATTACAATTATGGCGTTTTAAAAATTCACGCCCAGTATAGATATTAAATTTGAGGACGTAACTGTGAGCAAAGACACTATTGTTGCCCTACACGCAGAACATCAAGGTCGTTGGAAAAACCGTGAAGAAATCGCGGAACGCATGATTGCTTTGATTGGTCAATTATACCGTGAGAAAAATATTGTTGTTTCTGTTTACGGTCGTTCTTTAATAAACCGTTCAGTGATTCAAATTTTAAAATCACATCGCCGTACACGTATGCTTGATGTAGAACTTTCAGTTGTTCATACCTTCCCAATTTTGGAAGCGTTAATGAAAATTGAAAACATTGGTTCTGCTGAAGTAGACATCGGTAAACTTGCTGTTGAATATAAAAATCAAGGTGGCGATGTAGATGTATTTGTTGCAAATGCCGTTGCTTCGATTGAAGGTAAAGCAAAATCTGAAGAACCTAAAGATGTCGTTCTTTACGGTTTCGGTCGTATTGGTCGTATCTTAGCGCGTTTAATCATTAGCCAATCTGGTTTAGGTCGTGGTTTAAGCCTTAAAGCGATTGTAGTTCGTAAATCATCTGACGGTGACTTGGCGAAACGTGCTTCATTATTACGTCGTGACTCTATTCACGGTACTTTTGACGGTACAATTTCTGTTGATGAAGAAAACGAAGCAATCATTGCAAACGGTCAATTCATTAAAGTGATCTATGCTTCAAGCCCAAGCGAAGTGGATTACACCGCTTATGGTATTGAAAATGCGCTTTTGATCGACAATACAGGTAAATGGCGTGATGCTGAAGGTCTAAGCCAACACTTGAAATGTGCAGGTATTGCACGTGTAGTCTTGACTGCACCAAGTAAAGGTGAGATGAAGAACGTTGTATACGGCGTAAACAATACAGATATTTTAGATGAAGACAAAATCATCTCTGCTGCAAGCTGTACTACGAACGCAATTACACCTGTATTAAAAGTTTTAGATGACAAATACAAAGTATTAAATGGTCATGTTGAAACAGTTCACTCATTCACAAACGATCAAAACTTAATTGATAACTACCACAAGGCTGACCGTCGTGGTCGTGCTGCGACATTAAACATGGTGATCACTGAAACAGGTGCTGCGAAAGCAGTTGCGAAAGCATTACCAGGTCTTAAAGGCAAGTTAACAGGTAACTCTGTACGTGTTCCTACACCAAACGTTTCACTTGCGATCTTGAACTTAAACCTAGAGAAAGAAGTTGATCGTGAAGAAGTGAACGAATACATTCGTCAAATCTCGATTAATTCTAGCCTACAAGGTCAAATTGGTTATACAAACTCGACTGAAGTTGTATCAAGTGACTTTATTGGTTCACGTACTGCAGGTGTGTTTGATGCGCAAGCAACAATCACTTCTGGTACACGTTTAACAGCGTATGTTTGGTACGATAACGAAGTGGGTTATAGCTGCCAAGTATTGCGTATCGCTGAACAAATGTGTGGCGTAAGCTATACAAAAATTCCAGCTGAAACAAATGCATAATTTGTAAAAGTTGAAAAAAAGGAGCTGATTTAAAGCTCCTTTTTTATACTTAGGTATATCTAAAATATTGTATTTTAATTTACCGTATGTTTAATTAAGTCTCTAATAAATAAAAGTGCTTCATAATGAAAAAATATATATTTACTATTTTAGTTGCAAGTATCAGTATGCATATGGTTGTGCGGTAGATTTTGTGTGTAGGCTTCTTCATTTGAAAATTATATCGATGAAAAAGCCTGTACAGATAGGTTTGTGCAACAAAGCCGAAATTATGTGAAAAATAATTAAAAAGCAGATTTATTTGAGTTTTTTAAAGAAGTTGATTGATTGCTTAATAAAATTCATGCAGAGCTGAGTAAATCTATTCGAGAAATTTATTAAAATGTGGCAAAATAGTCCGCTTTTAAGAATTTAGAGGATTGGCACATGCGCTTTGTTGATGAAGCAGTCATAACCGTAGAGGCTGGCGACGGTGGCAATGGCGTAGCCAGTTTTCGCCGTGAAAAATTTATCCCTTTTGGTGGTCCAGATGGTGGAGACGGGGGACGTGGTGGAAGTATTTATATCCAAGCCGATGATGACACAGGTACGCTCGTAGATTATCGTTATACGCGTCGATTCCGTGCTGAACGTGGTAAAAATGGTCGTGGTGCAAACTGTTCAGGTCGTGGTGGTGAAGATGTTGTTTTAAGAGTACCTGTAGGTACAACCATCGTTGATATTGAGTCTGGTGATATTATTGGTGATTTGGTTGCTGATGGTCAACGTGTCAAAGTAGCCAATGGTGGTGATGGTGGTTTAGGTAACACACACTTTAAGTCTTCAACGAATCGTTCTCCACGTAAATGCACTCATGGTATCAAAGGTGAATACCGAGAAGTACGTTTAGAGTTGAAAGTACTTGCAGATGTTGGCTTGTTGGGTATGCCAAATGCAGGTAAATCAACGTTTATTCGTGCAGTCAGTGCGGCAAAACCAAAAGTTGCGGATTATCCATTTACCACAATGATTCCTAATCTTGGGGTGGTTGATGCAGACCGTCATCGTTCATTCGTTATGGCCGATATTCCAGGTCTGATTGAAGGTGCAGCAGAAGGTGCGGGTCTTGGGATTCGTTTCCTTAAGCATTTGGCACGTACTCGTATCCTGTTGCATATTGTTGATGTTCAACCGATTGATGGTTCAGATCCAGCGCATAACGCCAAAGCAATTTTGGGTGAGTTGGTGAAATTCTCACCAACTTTGGCAAAGCTCCCTGTGGTTCTTGTCTTGAACAAACTTGACCAACTTCCTGAAGAATCAAGAGAAGAGTGGTGTCAGCATATTCTTGATGAATTGCAATGGGAAGGTCCTGTATTTAAAACTTCTGGTTTGATGTCAGAAGGCACGAAAGAAGTTGTTTATTACTTAATGGATCAGATCGAGCAACAGCGTGAGCGTGAAGTTGAAGATCCTGAGTATGCAGCAGAAATGAAAGCATTCCGTGAGCAGCTTGAGGCTGAGACACGTGAACAAACCATCGCAGCAAAAGAAGCTTATCGTGCTATGCGTAAAGCTCAGCGTGAAGCTGGCTTAGAAGACGATGAAGATGATTTTGATGACGATGAGGATGAAGGCGGCGTAGAAAGTATTTACGTACGCGACTAGTGAACCGAGGAAAAAATGATAGAAGTGGTCGATGGGCAACGTCAGCTCAATGCGTGTAAACGAATCGTTGTTAAAATCGGATCATCTTTACTCACTGCAAATGGGCAAGGTTTAGATTTAAATGCAATTTCGCATTGGGCGAAACAAATTGCGGATCTACACAATGCTGGGCACGAAATTATTTTAGTGTCCTCTGGTGCAGTTGCAGAGGGGATGGTACGCATGAAACTTGCGAGTCGACCCACTGATTTACCCAGTTTGCAAGCTTGTGCTGCTATTGGCCAAATGGGTTTAATCCATACCTGGTCAAGCGTATTGGATCAACATGGGATTCAAACAGCACAAGTCCTACTCACGCATGATGATCTTGCTGATCGTCGTCGTTACCTCAACTCTTGTGATGCTTTGCAAAACTTGATCAATTGGCGTGTGATTCCTGTCATTAATGAAAATGATACGGTATCTACCGATGAGATTCGTTTTGGTGATAACGATACTTTAGCCGCAATGGTGGCGGGGCAGGTTCAGGCTGAGTTGTTGATTATTTTGACAGATCAGCAAGGCATGTTCGATTCTGATCCGCGTAGTAATCCAAATGCCAAGTTGTTTTCTTCAGTTCGTGCATTAGACGATACTTTATTTGAAATGGCGGGTGGTGGTGGTGTTTTAGGTCGCGGTGGTATGGTGACCAAAGTTCGTGCAGCACGTCTTGCAGCGAAGTCTGGTTGTCCGACTTTAATTGCTAGTGGTGAAAGTGACCATGTGTTGGCTCGTTTAATGGCGGGTGAGATGCTTGGAACATTATTTACAACTGATAATGACCGTGTGACCGCTCATCAACAATGGCTTGCAGCTCATTTGCAAACAGCAGGTCGTTTAGTGATAGATGATGGTGCTGTTGAAGCGATTAAACTGAAGCATCGTAGTTTATTACCTGTAGGTGTGAAAGCCATTGAAGGTCATTTTGATCGTGGTGATGTAGTTGAATGTGTTGATCAGAATGGTGCTCGTATTGCTGTTGGTCGTGTGAATTTTAGTTCTCGTTCAGCAGAAATGGTGAAGGGTTTACCTTCTGAGAAAGTCTACCAAGTTTTGGGTGAGGCACGTTCTTTAGAAATGATTCATCGAGACCACATGGCAATTTACTAAATACAAATATAAAAAAAGCTCGCTTAGGCGAGCTTTTTTTATGTTCGTTCTATATTGGAACTAATTCTTAGTGCATCAAATTTTAATTCTGGAAGTGATTTATTTTCTCCCATCATGTACGGGTGGTCAGCCAATGACAACATATCCAGATCTTCTTCGCTATTTCCATAAGCATAGATATATTGATAGTCTTCTAAATTGTATTGTTGCAAAATCCGTAATTTTTTCTGTTCACGGCTACAATCTTCAGAGCGATAACGACCCGTTAAAGTACCGTTCTTAATTTCTGTTTGGGTGCAAATTAACTCAATATTAAGCAATTCACAGATTGGTGCTAAATATAAATCGACTGATGCAGAAACAAGAACAATATGATCACCACGCTGTTGATGAAGATAAAGCTGCTTTAGTAAAGCTGGATCTAATTGTTTTATTAATTTTTGCGCATATTCATCAACCAAATTTTCTACAAATTTGGCGGAGATACCTTCAAACATCGTTTGAAATAATCGAGGTCTCAATGCATGTGCAGGATACAAGCGTAAATAATAGGCTTGAATCCAAGGTAATATAGTTAAGCCTTTTTTTACAATGTGACGCTTTGATAGGGTAAAGAAAATAAACCCCGTAAAACTATCTTTAGGATAGAGTGTGCCATCAAAGTCAAATAAAGCAAGATTTATAGTTTTATGCGTTTGGCTCTTTGCATGCATGTCTCATATCGTCCATTTACACGGCTTGCAAACCAGTTTGTATTGTAATCACGACTCAGTTTTGGTCCTGAAATAACGACTTGTGGCATGGTTGCATAAATTGGCTCTTTTTGGGTTTTATTTTGATATAGCTTTTGTACGGCTAAATAAGTTTGAGTATCTTCAAATTTTTTCTCTTTCTCTTTTTTCAAATCATCACGAATTTGGCGTGGTGTCACTAAAATATTATTTTGAGCGAAAACAGCGATGAGCTCTTTTTCACTTTGGCTTTGGTTTGATTTCACATCGCCATCTTTATTGTAAAGTAATAGATCACCATCGAGACTGATTTCAGTCTTGGTGAGTGCATTTAACATGCTTTGAAACGCTGCATTTCGACTTGAGTAAACACCAGAATTGTAGTCTGCAAAGCGATAGATTGCTTTGTCATAATCAGCAGGATATTCCATTAATCGATGAATACCATAGTATAAACCTCCATATTGGGTATATAGATCATTACGCAATTCGGCAATACTACCACTTTGGCGTTTATGTTCTTTGGCGTAATTAATATGAACCTGCATTGAACCCAATGTCGTAATCGGATTCATTTTTTCCCCGATATCTTGTCCAACGAGTTTCGCTGCACCCGTTAATGCACTGACATGATAATGTTTTGACATGTAGTCGAAAATCTCACGGTAGAGCAAATCCAGCTCGCGCTCCGTTTTAACTTTACGCATTTGACTCATGTAATTATTTTCTGGAGAAGGTTGATTTTTGAGTACGTCCTCAAAATAGCCTGCGACTGTTCCACCTATGGTTTCACCCAACTTTGCTTCAAATTTTTCTTTGAGTCGAGTATTAATTTCTTGTACTGCTTTTTCTCCAAGTCCTGAGACGGCTGGATCAGCAACAAAGTTTGATTCCTGATCTACCACAGCAACCACACTACATACGTTCTGCTTGGTTTTTGGAATGCTGAGTTCCTGCATAATGTCAAAAATATCCTGTGCCCAGGACTGTCGGTCATTCACACGCGCTGGAATGACTTTCTTAATTTGTTCTGCTTCCATTTCTGGTTCTTTGCCATTAGACCACCATGCTTTATCTTCACAAGCTGTTAAGCTGAGACATGCAGTGAGTATGCCCATAATTTTTAATAAAGGACGAGTAGGGAATGATTTATTCATAATCAGAACAACACCACATAAAAAGATGAGTCAAATGGGCGAATGAAGTATACTATGTTGCTCAGAATTTGTAAGAATATATATGTATATCGGTTCATATCAACTGTCAAATAACTTGATTGTTGCACCTATGGCAGGCGTAACAGATAGACCCTTTCGGACACTATGTAAATATTTTGGTGCAGGTCATGCCGTAAGTGAAATGATGACGGCTGATAAAACTTTACGTATGAGTAAGAAAAGTTTATATCGGGCAAATTTTGATGGCGAACTTGCGCCAATTTCAGCACAAATTGCGGGTTCTGACCCAGAGCAACTTGCGGAAGCTGCTCGTTACCAAGTCGCTAACGGTGCACAAATCGTTGATATCAATATGGGTTGTCCAGCCAAAAAGGTTTGTAACAAGTTGGCAGGTTCAGCATTATTACAAGATGAAGATTTAGTAGCCCGAATTCTAGATGCGGTGGTTGCGGCCGTGGATGTGCCAGTGACTTTAAAAACCCGACTAGGATTTTTAAATGGTCATGAAAATATTTTGCGTGTGGCAAAACGTGCTGAAGAATCAGGAATTTCGGCTTTAGCCTTACATGGTCGTACGCGTGAAGATATGTATTTGAACACAGCCCGTTATGAGCTGATTAAGCAGGTAAAAGAACTGATTGATATTCCATTGATTGCGAATGGTGATATTGATAGTCCTGAGAAAGCTAAATATGTCCTAGACTATACTGGCGCAGACGCGATTATGATTGGACGTGCTGCACAAGGTCGACCATGGATATTTCGAGAAATAGCACATTACTTAAAAACAGGTAAACACTTGGCAGCGCCAGATATTGCTGAAGTCAAAGCTGTGCTATTAGGGCATTTATCAGAATTATATCAATTCTATGGCGAATATTCTGGTTGTCGTATTGCGCGCAAGCATATTGCTTGGTACACCAAAGGCTTGCGTTCGAGTAATGAATTTCGCCAAAGTATGTATAAAGTAGAGAGTACTGCTGATCAGGCCAAGGTTGTAGAAGCATATTTTGATCAATTGCTTGATCTAGGGCAGCGTATGAGTGATGTGGAAGTTGAACAAGTCAATTTACTAGACATTAAATAGTGATGCTATTTTTATTTGTTTAAAAGCCTGTAATGATAGATGAGTTTCATTACAGGCTTCCGATTACTCTAAATGTGCAGTGATTTTTTGCAGAATTTGAAAGATCACATCAAATTCACTTTGTAATGGTGTGCTTTTTCGTGTCACCAATGCCAATGTGCGGTTCGGGGCATCTTCAATTGATTTTACTGCAATTTCTTCATTGAAATGAATCATGCTGTTTTTCAAGGCAATTTCGGGTAGCAGTGTAAAGCCAAGATTTGACGACACCATTTCCACTAAAGTTGGAAGAGAGCTTGCCTTTAAACGATGATCATTTTTGCGCTCACCCACAGGGCAGGCACTTAAGGTGTGATCTCGTAAACAATGACCTTCTTCGAGTAGCATCAGACGCGATAAGTCCAAATCATCTAGTGAGTTTGCATTCTCAGCATTCTTGTCATTTTTATTGTAGACAACAAATAAATTTTCTTTTGCAATTTCTGCAACTTTTAATCCACGAGTGTCAAAAGGAAGCGCCAGAACAATCATATCTAAATTGCCGTGTTCTAGCTTTTCTACGATTTTCTCACTTTGAGCTTCATGTAAATGAAGCTGAATCTTCGGCAGTTGTCGATGCACTTCATCAAGTAGTTGAGTCAAAATAAATGGTGCAATCGTAGGAATAATACCGAGATGTAGATCACCTGTTAACGGTTCACTCATTTCTCTACTTAGGCGCATTAAATCTTGTGCATCGGCAAGTAATACTCGTGCACGTGCAACGACTTGTTCGCCTAATGGGGTTAAACGAACGTTTTGACGATCACGCTCAACTAGGACGCCACCTAAGAGGCGCTCTAGTTCCATGATACCACCCGACAAAGTAGACTGAGTGACAAATGAACGGCGCGCAGCTTCAGTGAAATGTAAAGTTTCTGACAACGTAACTAAATACGATAGCTGTCTTAATGAGGGTAATGCAGCCATAGAGTCCTAGTGTGATGATCTAAAGTGATGAGCAAACAAACCGCTAAGTTGTGGAATGAAGTGAGCAGGAATATCATGCCCCATTCCTTGAATTAATTCAAATTTAGCACCAGAAATAGCCTTTGCAACAGCTTTCCCGTGACTTTGTGGTAATAAACGATCTTTTGAACCATGTACAACCAAAGTCGGCTGAGTAATATTTTTGTTCAATGCTAACAAAGAACCTGTACATAATATTGCTAAAAACTGTTGAAGTACACCCGCTGGGTAAAAACTACGGCGATATAGTTTACGAATGGTTTGAATTGCTTCAACTTGATTCACATAACCTGGTGATCCAATAATATGAAATACTTTCAAACTATGATTCACAATCGCATCTTCGTCATGTGCTTCAGGTTTACCTAATAAGCTGAAAAGTTGTTTTGGAAACGGAGGTGGCAGGAAGGGTTGATTATTACTTGTAAATAATAATCCGACTTTCTCAACTTTTTCTGGATATTTCGCTGCCACGATTTGAGAGATCATGCCACCCATTGAAGCGCCTATGATATATGTTTTTTCAAGCCCCAATTGGTCGATTAACATCGAAACATCATCAGCCATATCATATAAAGTGTAAGGTGCACCTTCGTTACCGAGCCCGATGATGAAGCGACTCATGAGTTTCATGGTATTAAGGCGTTTTCTTTTTTCACGAATTTTTGAAGATAAACCAATATCACGATTATCGAAACGGATAACGCGGAAGCCTTGATCAATCAATGATTTACAAAAGAAGTCAGGCCAAAACAGCATTTGAGCACCTAAACCCATAATCAATAGGATTGTTGGGTGTTCTGGATTGCCGCCCATTTCAACATGCAGTTCAATACCATTACCTAAAGTGACTTTGGTTTCTTGCATAAATGGAGCATAAGGTGACACATTAAATTGTAAAGCACTGTTCATGGCATTCATTCCGAATTGAATTCTTTTTATAGAATTAGAGTCTGCTAGAAATTTCTTTCTTAACAGACTCTAATTTAAACCTTAAACTTGTGCTGGAATCAAGTCTGGAACAAGTTTGGTTAAAGTTAAACGTTGTTTGCTTGCAGTCGCACCTAAAAGCACAAAACCTCTCAATGTACCTTCATCATCTACTGCTCTAGCAAGCATACCATCTTCAAACTCTTCAGTTTCCCAATTCACGTCCACACCAATTGGTGCAGGTAATACAGTCAATGGTGCAGCAGGTGTTTTTACCGCAACAGGCATTGCAGGGTAGTGTACAGCAGTAGTTTGCCCGCTCAGTGTTTTTGCTAATGCACGTGCTTGTTGCATGATTGGCATGACGAATGGCAGCAATGTTCCATTCACCTCAGCACAGTCGCCCACTGCATAGATGTCAGGCTGGCTGGTTTCCAATAGGGTATTGGTAATGATGCCACGACTCGTCTGGATATTTGCTTCTTTTGCCAGTGCAATATTGGGCTGTAAACCAATTGCTGAAAGAACAATGTCAGCGACTAAGGTCTGACCATTGGCCAATGTGACTGCATAGTCTTCGCCATCATTGATCTTGGTCACTTTTTCAACAGTGGTTGAAAGCGCGAACTTAATGCCCGCCTGTTCTAAATTGGTTTTAAAGGCTTCCGCAACGTGATTTGGTAGCAAGCGACCAAGTGGTTGTGGTGCAAGATCAATTACTGTGACATCGTAGTCGCTATGTAATAAATCATTGGCAAATTCACAGCCAATTAACCCAGCGCCTAGAATCACAACGCGTTTATCTTTACGCTTTGCTAAATTTTCACGGAACGTACGGTAGTCGATCAAGGAGTTCACGACATGAATATCATCACTACCATCACCAGCAATTGCTAAACGAATTGGGTTTGCACCTACTGCAAGCACAAGTTTTGAATAAGGTTGAGTGAAAATTTCACCATTTTTTTCTAAAGTGATTTCATGTTGTTCAGCATTAATTTCTTTCACCAAGGTTTCAGCTTCAATGCGCATATTCAGTTGCGTTGCCATTTTAGCTGCATCACCTAGGGCAATTTGTTCAGGTGCTTTATTCCCTGCAAAGGCATTAGATAATGTTGGTTTTGCATAATTTACCGCATCATCTGCGCAGATCATAACGAGTTCTTGTTCTGGGCTGAGTTTGCGAAACTCACGTGCAACAGTATAGCCTGCCATGCCCGATCCGATGATGACGATAGGATGCATTATATTCTCCAGTATTTCTTTCAATAAAAACAAACGATAGGAAAAAAAAGACCATGATCATGATCACGGTCTTTTAGATCTATTTAGATTTCAATCATTTCAAAATCAGCTTTTGAAACGCCGCAATCTGGGCAAGTCCAATCATCAGGGATATCTTCCCATTTGGTACCTGCTGCAATGCCGTCTTGTGGCCAACCATCCGCTTCGTCGTAAATCCACCCACAAACGATACATTGATATTTTTTCATGTGACTCTCCAAACTGATAGGTATGCTCAAATTGCCTTTCAGTAAAACTATTCCATAATGTCGCTACGATCGCTGTAATACAACAAACTTGTGTTAATCAGGAGTTAGATTTTTACGCAGAACGCCATTTAAGTAAAGCAAATGCAAGAGTTTAATCATTTATGTAGAAAGTGGAATGGCAATTTGTTCTGAAAGTCTTGTTATTTGAGCAATTACTCTAATTTTTTATGGATCTGTATATCTCTATCGCATTTTAAAAACAGTAAAAGTATAAATATAAGGTGGTTGAAAAGTAACCATTTAAAATTAAAAGATCAAAAATAACACCAAAATTATGGAGAAAACTAAAATGCAGACTTTATCTTACGATATTGAAATTAAGGCTTCGAAGCAAAAAGTGTAGGAAATATTATGGCAAAAAGAAAGTTACCAAGCTTGGACCCAATTTTTTCTTGCAACTCGACCATACGATCAGACTAAAAAGTAGGCGGTAAAACCTATTTCTATGATGATAAGGGGGTGGCATGATTTCAACAATCGAACGTTTAGATGAGCCGAATGTGATTATTTTTAAACATATCGGGATGATTCAAGATGGAGAGGAAGATACTGAAAGTGACGATGTAAAATCTTGGGCAGGTGCATTAGAAAAGTACATGTTATTTGATTTGGATGACGTTACTCAACTCTATGTAGAAGTGGATATTCAACCCCAATATATTGAAATGATAAATCAAGGTTTTGAAAAAGGGTTAGCTTTGGTTAAACAACTCGCTGAGCAATAGAAATCATTTTAAGTACATATTTATTGCAAGATAAAAGTATTATTTTCGCTTTGAAGTTGATAAATCTTTGCTTTTTTCACGATTGTGTGACTGAAATGGTGCGAAAATGGGCTTTGATCTGCTATTCTATGCCACTTCAATTTTACTTAAATCGAGGCAGAGATGACGCAACAAAACGCTCAATCGACTTCTGAACAAACACTTTCCGAAAACGATTTAATCGCACAGCGTCATGCCAAGTTAAAGCAAATCCAAGAGACTGCTAAACAAAGCGGTAAAAGTCCTTGGCCGAATACCTTTAAACGTGAGCACTATACAGGTGACTTACAGGAACAATTTAAAGATCAAGATAAAGCACAAATCGAAGGTGCTGAAAAAGTTTATGTAAAAGTCGCGGGTCGTGTCATGTTGAACCGTGGGTCATTTATTGTGATCCAAGATATGACAGGTCGTATCCAACTTTATGTAGATCGTAAAGGTTTGCCAGCAGACGTTTTAGAAACGATTAAAAGCTTAGATCTTGGCGATATTATTGCCGCTGAAGGTTATATCGGACGTTCTGGCAAAGGTGACTTATATGTACACCTTGAAGGATTTGAATTATTAACCAAATCACTTCGTCCGCTTCCAGATAAATTCCACGGTTTAACGGACACAGAAGCGAAATATCGCAAGCGTTATTTAGATTTGATCGTTAACGAAGAAACACGTAAGACTTTTGAAATTCGTGCCAAAGTGGTTGCAGGTATTCGTGCGTTCTTAACTAATGAGCGTTTCATGGAAGTTGAGACACCAATGATGCATGTGATCCCGGGTGGTGCATCTGCAAAACCATTCGTAACACATCATAATGCATTGGATATGGAACTCTATTTGCGTATCGCACCAGAGCTCTATTTAAAGCGCCTTGTAGTGGGTGGTTTTGAGCGTGTGTTTGAAATTAACCGTAACTTCCGTAATGAAGGGGTGTCAACACGTCATAACCCTGAATTTACCATGATCGAGTTTTATCAAGCCTACGCTGATTATAAAGACTTGATGGCATTGACTGAAAACATGCTTGAAAAACTCGCAATTGATATTTTAGGTTCTACCGATGTGCCTTATGGTGATGAGGTGTATAGCTTCAAAGGTCCATTCAAGAAAATATCAATGTTTGACGCCATTCTTGAGCATAACCCTGACTTTACCCCTGAAAATGTGAATGACCGTGAGTTTTTGGCCAAGTTCACTCAAGAAGTGCTTAAAGAGCAAGTGAAACCTGTTTTCGGTTTAGGTAAATTACAAACAATCGTGTTTGAAGAAACTGTTGAAACTAAACTTCGTCAACCAACATTCATTACAGAGTATCCAGCTGAAACCTCACCACTCGCTCGTCGTAATGATGATAATCCACACATTACCGATCGTTTTGAGTTCTTTATTGGTGGTCGTGAGTTAGCCAATGGTTTCTCTGAGTTAAACGATCCGATCGATCAAGCGGAACGTTTCCAAGCACAGGTTGAAGAAAAAGATGCTGGTGATGATGAAGCTATGCATTATGATGCAGACTTTATTGAAGCACTAGAATACGGTTTACCGCCAACAGCAGGTGAAGGTATTGGTATTGATCGTCTCGTGATGTTGTTTGCGAATGCCCCAAGTATTCGTGATGTATTGTTATTCCCACACATGCGCCGTAAAGATTAATTACTCACTTATTATTAATAAAAGGCCACTTTAAAAGTGGCTTTTTATTTTGTTGGTTTTGTACACGACAAAAAAGATAACTCATTGAAATAATGGCATAATACTTGTTTTCTGACGACGAATATGATGACACATTCCAATGAGTTACATCTCATCTTAAACAAATATCTAAAGTGGAACAAGTCACATGCAAAATGTTTTACACTGATTATGCTGGCATTAATTGTAAAACAGACATGTAACCTTTCTTCTGCATCTAAAGCCTTACCCATCAGGTGCTTACCACAATCATTTTATCGACGTATACAACGCTTCTTTGCAGATCAGTATTTCGATTATCGTCAAATTTCTCAGTTAATTTTCAATATATTTTCATTCGATAAAGTCCAATTAACTTTGGATAGAACCAACTGGAAATGGGGAAAACGAGATATCAATATCTTGATGTTAGCCATCGTCTATCGTGGAATAGCGATACTTGTTGTTTCTCCTATGTTTAATGCTTCTGCTATTCGTGATTATGCATTACGCTGGGAAATCGAAACCTTATTTAGTTGTCTCAAAGGACGTGGATTCAATCTTGAAAATACTCGTTTAACAGACCCTAGACGAGTCAAGAAATTGATAGCAGTGCGAGCTATCGGTTTCTGTTGGTGCTATTTAACAGGTGAATGGCAACATGATCGAAAAAAAGCAATAAAAATAAAGAAGCATGGACGACTTTCAGTAAGTTTATTTCGCTACGGTTTGGACTATGTTCAAATGGCTATTCTACGTTTGATTGGTTTCGGGAAAAAAGAAGAATTTAAGAAAGTGCTCGCAATTTTAAGAAAGAAAAAGCCTGATAGGACAAGGGCCCTATGAAATTTGTCGTGTACAGAGCTAAATAGATAAGAAGCCGAATTCGGCTTCTTTTTTGTTTAATTTAATTTCATGTTATTTTTAACAGTCCTTCTTTTCTTTCTGAGCTATGCATATCACAATTTTGCATATTGATATGAAAAAACAAGCTAAAGAAGCCGTTCTAAATTATTATAATGGATAAACTTTACTAGATTGCTCATTTGTCCACTAGTAAGAATATCGATATCACGAAAAATTGGAGTTGTTATGATACTCGTTCCTCCACACGGTCTTCCAAGTGGTGGTTTAATACCACTTATAGATTTTATGGGTAACATTGATAAGGGGGGATATGTACATGACTGAAAATAGATTAACTCACCTCAAGCAACTTGAGGCAGAAAGTATTCATATTATTCGTGAAGTTGCAGCTGAATTTGAAAATCCAGTGATGCTTTATTCAATTGGTAAAGATTCAGCAGTCATGTTACATCTTGCCTTGAAAGCATTTTATCCTGCTAAGCTTCCTTTTCCACTCCTGCATGTAGATACAGGTTGGAAGTTTAAAGACATGATCACATTCCGTGACAACATGGCAAAAACTCATGGCTTTGATTTGATCGTACATCAGAACAAAGAAGGTCGTGATGCAGGCATTAACCCGTTTGATCATGGTAGTTCAAAATATACCGACATCATGAAAACTCAGGGTTTAAAACAAGCATTAGATAAATATCAGTTTGATGCTGCGTTTGGTGGTGCACGTCGTGATGAAGAAAAATCACGTGCGAAAGAACGTGTTTATTCATTCCGTGATACGAAGCATCGTTGGGATCCAAAAAACCAGCGTCCAGAACTTTGGAATCTTTACAATGGTAAAGTGAACAAAGGTGAGAGTATTCGTGTTTTCCCTTTATCTAACTGGACTGAGTTAGACATTTGGCAATATATTTACTTAGAAAATATTCAACTTGTTCCTCTTTACTTCTCGGCTGTACGCCCAGTTGTAGAGCGTAGCGGTACGTTAATCATGGTCGATGACGAGCGTATGCGTTTAAAGGAAGGTGAAGTTCCTCAAATGAAATCGGTACGTTTCCGTACACTTGGTTGTTACCCATTAACAGGTGCAGTTGAGTCTGAGGCGGATACATTGCCTGAAATTATCCAAGAAATGCTTTTGGCTACCAGTTCAGAGCGTCAGGGTCGTATGATTGACCATGATGAAGCTGGCTCAATGGAAAAGAAAAAGCAGGAAGGTTATTTCTAATTTCCTTAAGCAAGTCCCTCTGTTAAAAGAGGGATGTAGGGAAATTACAAAATTAGATTTCGAATTTTGTGGAGTTTTGAGCAATGTCTCATCAATCAGATCTTATTAGCCAAGATATTTTGGCATATTTAAAACAGCACGAAAATAAAGACCTTTTGCGCTTCTTGACTTGCGGTAACGTCGATGATGGTAAGTCAACGCTAATTGGTCGTTTACTTTATGATTCAAAGTTGATCTATGAAGATCAATTACAAGCAGTAACGCGTGATAGTAAAAAAGTAGGTACAACAGGAGATGCTCCTGACCTTGCTTTACTGGTTGATGGTTTACAAGCTGAACGTGAACAGGGGATTACGATTGATGTAGCCTATCGTTATTTCTCTACAGAAAAGCGTAAGTTCATCATTGCTGATACGCCAGGACATGAGCAATATACGCGTAACATGGCAACAGGTGCATCAACGGCCGATCTTGCGATTATCCTGATTGATGCGCGTTATGGTGTGCAAACGCAAACTCGCCGTCATACTTTTATTGCAAGTTTACTTGGTATTAAAAATATCGTTGTTGCGATCAATAAAATGGACTTGGTTGAGTTCTCTGAATCTCGTTTCAACGAAATTCAAGTTGAATATGATGCATTCTTAAGCCAGCTTGGTGAGCGTCGTCCAGAGAATATTTTATTCGTTCCGATTTCAGCATTGAATGGCGACAACGTTGTTAATCCATCTGCAAGTACGCCTTGGTACAAGGGTCAAACCTTGATGAGCATTCTTGAGTCAGTGGAAATCAAGCGTGATTCGAACAAAAAAGAATTTCGTTTCCCTGTTCAGTATGTGAACCGTCCAAATCTTGATTTCCGTGGTTTTGCAGGTACGATTGCGCTGGGTGAAATTAACGTTGGCGATGAAATCGTTGCTTTACCTTCAGGTAAAAAATCAACGGTGAAAGAAATTGTCACTTTTGATGGAAACCTTGAACAAGCAATTGCAGGTCAAGCGGTTACTTTAACGTTAAATGATGAAATTGATATTTCACGTGGTAATGTTTTAGTTCGTGCAGGTGAACAACCGCTTATTTCGCGTAGTGTTCGTGCATCTGTTGTATGGATGAATGAACATCCACTAGTGAAAGGTAAACTATATAACCTTAAAATCGGTACGCAAACTGTTCCTGCAAAAGTCAGTGCGATCAATTACCGTGTCAACGTAAATACACTTGAACATACTCAAGTTGAAGAGCTTGAGTTAAATGCAATTGCAGATCTTGTAATTGAGTTTGATGCTCCAGTGGTGTTTGACCAATATCAAGACAGCCGTTACACAGGTTCATTTATCTTTATTGACCGTTTAAGCAACGTCACTGTTGGCGCAGGAATGGTTGAAGCTGCAGTTGAATGGACAGCGCATAGCAATCCTGTGACTGCGGAAGATCGTGCTGCGCGCTTAGGTCAGAAACCTGCTGTGATTGGTGTTTCTGCTCAGTTGATTGAACAGGCTCAGGCTTTAGAAAGCTTGTTGATTCAACAAGGTGTGGTTGCGATTGCAAAAGTTGGTTTAACGACTGAGCAAACTGTTTTATTGCGAGAAACAGGTGTAGTGGTGATCACGACAACTGTTGATGGTGCGGATACGGATATCACTGCTGAAACAGTTGAAGAAGCAGCTGAAAAAATCGTGGAGTTAGTTCGTCTTTAATAGCTTGGACTGACTTCTAAAAGCCTGCTTATGCAGGCTTTTTTATTTTATAAATTCGAAATTTATATCTTTGAAGGTTTTTGATTCTTCGATTTAATTTAAAATAGTGATAAATATATCGAGCTGATATTTTTTTATTCTGTTTTGAAAGGTCTTTTATGAGACAATAGTTCTTTGAATTATTGTCTAAGGACTCCCATGACTGAGCAAACTCCTGAATATTTAAGCGATATCGAAATTTTAGACATTTTACAGTCTATGAAAAAAGATAAGCTTGATGCAGAAGCGAACGAAATCATCCGTAATGGGGGTAAGGCTGGGCGTCAAGAAGCGCACAAGCAAGCTTTGGTTGCACTGAATACAAGTTTTGAAGATAAATTTGTAGAAGCAGTAACACTTGCATTAGGTTTAAATTCTGGACAAGCTAAAAAAATTCGTTATAAAAAAGATCGTATTCGTATTTTAAAAGTGCGAGGTATTGATTATCTTGCGATTGATGGAGCTGAAACAGCTCAAGTTCTGTCTCAGGTTGCTCAAGCAATTGTGCGTGAAGATTCCATAGTGACTCATGATCTGCATAACATCTTTCCATTTTGGAAAGAAGGATGGCCAATGGTTCAGTTTGATAATGCTTATAAAATTTTGGCGGAAGATATTGCCATTCATTATCAGGCAATGCTGGATGAGTTAATTTCATTGTATGGTGGAAACTAAAATCTAGTGGTGGTATCAAATTCTTTGTACTGCTCTTTGCTATTATTGCTTTGCTATTTTGGTTTGTTGCAAAGTAAAAAAGCCCATTTTAGTGTAATGCCAGTCAGTTAAGCTTTTAAACCCCTCTAAATCTCCCCTTAGTAAGGGGAAACTTTCCACAAATCAAATGTTTGTGAATTTCCTGCCTTTTTAAGGGATGAAGAACGGTTATAGTTCCACAAGGGAGGGTTATTAAGCTCTTAACTGATTAGCATGACCACTTTAGTGGGCTTTGTTTTTTAGGATGAGCTTTCCTGTGTGGGTGATTCCGACTCTTGGTTTGGTATGATTTGAGTCACAAGAAGCTGGTCAATTTTATAATGGTCAATATCGACCACTTCAAACTTAAAACCCGCATATTCTACAGCATCGGCTGGGCGTGGGATTTTGCGTAAACGGTACATAATAAAACCTGCAATGGTTTCATAGTTTTCATTTTCTGGAAACTCTTCAATCGCCAGCGCATGTTTCACATCTTCTATTGGCGTGCTGCCATCAATGAACCATGAATGATTATCCCGTTTGATGATCTGCTGTTCTTCCTCCATTGGCGTGACCCAGTCGCCCATCACAGTAATCATGATGTCACTGAGGGTAATCACACCCACCACCAGCGCATATTCATTGATCACGACTGCAAATTTTTCTTTGGTTGAACGGAAACGGTCTAGCAGCTCAGACAGGGTGAGGGTATCAGGAATAATCAGGACGGTACGGATGGTTGATTCATTCAGTTGCAGTAATGACTGGTTGTTTAAAATCCGAACCAGAATGTCTTTGGCATCCACATAGCCAATTACCTGATCAATGTGCTCATTACAGACAAGGAATTTTGAATAAGGATATTCCGCCAGTTTTTGTCGAATACTGTTTTCATTTTCCTTGAGGGTGAAATACACCACGTTCTCACGTGTGGTCATACTGGATGGAACTGTGCGTTCCTCCAGCTCAAAGACATTTTCAATAAAATGGTGCTCCTGCTTTTGCAGAACGCCTGCCTGTGCGCCTGCATCCATAACTGCGGAAATATCATCAAAGGTGATATTGTCGTCACGAATGGTATTGACCTTGAACAGGCGAAACAACAGGTTTGCAATTGCATTAATTCCCCAAGCCAACGGTTTACAGACTTTGATGAAGATCTGAATGGGTTCAATCACCCTAATCGAAATCTTTTCAGGTGCAATCATCGCCAGACGTTTGGGCATGAGGTCGGCAAATAAAATAAACAGTGAGGTGACCAGAGTAAAAGAGAGGGCGAAACCAATTGTTTCAAGCCAGGGGCCTGTATAAAACCGTGCAACAAACTCCACAAAATAGGGGCGAAACGCCCCTTCACCTAAAATACCGCCTAAAATGGCAATCGCATTTAGACCAATTTGTGAGGCGGCAAAGAAATCGGCAGACTGTTGCTGCAAGTCCAGAACTTTTTGGGCACGGATTTCGCCCGATTCCGCTAAAATCTTCAGCTTCACCTTTCGCGCGCCCGCAAGGGCAATTTCAGTGAGTGAAAGAAAACCCGCTGCAGAAATCAGCAGCATAATGACAATAATATTTTGGAAGAGACTCACACATCACCTGTGGTGCATATTATTATGAATATGTTGTAACATAAAAAACGACTAAGGTAATGAGAACATTACCTCAGTTGTAACACTAGGGTTCAACAAGCGTACTCGTAGAAAGCCAGACATTGTTACAAAAGAAGATGTTAATATTGTGAAAACTGCGTATTATTTAAAAGAAATTCGCGATTTTCTTCTTCGATCATTTGGCGTGCTACAAAGAGGATAAGTTGTCTTAACCAACGATGTGCAGGATGATGGTGTAGCAATGGACACCAAGCCATTTTAAGTTCAAACTCTGGAATGTAAAATGGTGGGTCTTTAATAAGAAGACGAGGATTTTGTGCTTGCAAACGTGCCATACGTGTTGGCAATGTTGCAATCAGATCAACATTTTGCGCTAAAAGTGCAGGCATTTGATAGTGGCGAGTAAACACGGAAATTTTACGACGCTGACCAATTCGTTCCAAAGCTTGGTCAATCCAACCAAGTCCTGCTTGTTTATCTGGATTTACGCCAAAGCCAACACCCATACCTGTTTTAGAAACCCAAATATGTTGAGCATCTAAATAGCTTTTAAGGTTGAGATGGGTTACAGCAGGGTGTTTATCATTTAAAATACAGCTAAAACTATCGCGCCATACCAAAACTTGATGGAAGCTTTGCGGGATTTCATTGAAGCGGTTAATGGCTAGATCAACTTTGCCTTGCTCCATATCTCGATAAGAGACATCACTTGGAGTTAAGAAGTCCAGTACAACATTTGGCGCTTCAGAGCGAAGTGCTTTTACAAGACGCGGTACAAGCGTTGCTTCAGCATAATCGGAAGTCATTATGCGAAAAACGCGCGTACTGGTATAAGGTCTAAATTCGGTACGTGGTTCGAGAATCATCGACAAATCTGATAATGCATCACGAATACGTGGTTGTAATTCGAGTGCACGCTCAGTTGGTGTCATGCCTTCAGAAGAACGAATGAGTAGAGGGTCGTTAAATAAATTACGTAAGCGACGTAAAATATTACTCATTGCGGGTTGAGTGACACCCAGTTGTTCTGCAGCACGTGTGACATTTTTTTCACGAAGAAGTACATCAAGATAAATTAATAAATTGAGATCAACCCGCTCCAGATTCATAAAAAAAATACCGAAAATAAAATTTTTGAATTGTGATGAATTATGACATAACTAAAGCCGTTTGTGTAACTTAAAACGAGATAAAAGGTATAGCAAATAGTTGAATGGTTTGGTCTTATTAAATTTGAATAAGCTTATAACAGATTCATTATCATGAGGAAATGATATTCAATATATAAAACACGATGGCCATTTCTGCATTTATTGGCTTTATTCATTCATATGTTTTGGTATTGGATAGTTGTTTTAAATGTATAGAAATAATACGAGTTAGATTGTTTAATGAATAATTTATGATGAATTTTATTTTTAAAAATATTTATATATCAAAGTCTTGGTTTATTTTTTTGAATATTCTATATCGTTTTATCTGTATATTTCATAAATAAATACTGAAAATTAACCAAGAATATTGGATTAATCTGTTTGCACAGACTAAGCTGTGCAATATGTTGATGAAGTGCTTAAAATCTAGACTATAAAAGCATGGTTTTTTGCGATCATTCGATGCCAATCCCTCTAAAGGAATATATCATGTCTACATATTTAACAGCGATTGATGCAATCCGCGAATTAAAAGCAAAATTCGGCGACACTTGGCGCGATATTAGCCCAGAAGATGCTGCTCGTATGCAAATGCAAAACCGTTTCAAAACTGGTTTAGATATTGCTAAATATACAGCTGCGATTATGCGTCGTGATATGGCTGCTTATGATGCTGACTCTAGCAAATATACTCAATCATTAGGTTGCTGGCACGGTTTCATCGCTCAACAAAAAATGATTGCGAACAAAAAATACTTCGGTACTACTGAACGTCGCTATATCTACCTTTCTGGTTGGATGGTTGCTGCACTTCGTTCAGAATTTGGTCCACTTCCTGACCAATCTATGCACGAAAAAACTTCTGTTCCTGCATTAATCGAAGAAATCTATACTTTCTTACGTCAAGCTGACGCGAAAGAATTAAACGATTTATTCCGTGCTCTTAAAAAAGCTCAAGAAGCTGGTGACACTGCTAAAGCTGCTGAAATCACTGCTCAAATCGATGGCTTCCAAACTCACGTTGTGCCAATTATTGCTGACATCGACGCTGGTTTCGGTAACGAAGAAGCGACTTACTTACTTGCTAAGAAAATGATCGAAGCTGGTGCTTGTGCGCTTCAAATCGAAAACCAAGTATCTGATGCGAAACAATGTGGTCACCAAGCTGGTAAAGTAACTGTTCCGCACGAAGACTTCATCGCTAAAATCCATGCATTACGTTATGCATTCTTAGAAATGGGTCTTGACGACGGTATCATCGTTGCACGTACTGACTCTGAAGGCGCTGACTTGACTCAAAAAATCCCAGTGGTTAAAGAGCCAGGCGACATCGCTTCTCAATACATCAGCTACTTAGACACAACTGAAATCGACATTTCAGAAGCTCAAGAAGACGAAATCCTGATCAAGCGTGATGGTAAACTTCACCGTCCTAAACGTCTTGCTTCTGGTCTATACCAGTTCCGTGAAGGTACTCAAATTGACCGCGTTGTACTTGACTGTGTAACTAGCTTACAGAACGGTGCTGACCTTCTTTGGATCGAAACAGCGACGCCTAACGTTGCTGAAATCGCTCACATGGTTAACCGTGTACGTGAAACAGTTCCAAATGCTAAGCTTGTTTATAACAACAGCCCATCATTTAACTGGACGTTGAACTTCCGTCAACAAGCTTACGATCGTTGGGTTGCTGAAGGTAAAGACGTTTCTGCTTACGACCGTGCTAAATTAATGAGCGCTGAGTACGATGCAACTGAATTAGCTGCTGATGCTGATGAGAAAGTACGTACATTCCAAGCAGATGCTTCTCGTGAAGCGGGTGTATTCCATCACTTGATCACTCTTCCGACCTACCACACTGCTGCTCTTTCTACTCATGAGCTTGCACAAGGTTACTTCGGTTCTGAAGGTATGTTGGCTTATGTTGCTGGCGTACAACGTAAAGAAATCCGCGGTGGTATCGCTTGTGTTAAACACCAAGCAATGGCTGGTTCTGACATCGGTGATGATCACAAAGAAATCTTCTCTGGTGACAATGCTCTTAAAGCGCACGATGATGCTAAAAACACAATGAACCAATTCGCTGCTCACTAAGCCTCGATTGATTCAAAAAAACCCTGCTTAAGCAGGGTTTTTTATTTTAATCATAAAAATGCTCGCAACAGCGAGCATTTAAAATTTAAAAAGATTATTCAGCTTCTTTTTTGAGTTGATATTTATCAGCCAAATCACCCGTAATTTCTTTACCATCCATATCTAATGCTTTTAAATAACCCTCAGCAACAAAATATTTACGGCTATCACCAGCTTTATCTAATTCAATAATAGATGAATTTTTGTTATCGAATTGGAAACTACCCTTGCTTTCAAATCGTTTGCCATCACCCTTACCAAGATACGTTTCTTTAATCTCATAAGTTTTATCTGAATTAAGTTCTAGTTCGGTTTTAATACCTTCACAATCTGCACAAGGGAGTATGCCTTTATATGTGCCATTCCAATCTAATGCATTTTCAGTAGTATGTGCAGTATCAGATACAGTTGCTTCTGATACAGCTTCAGTTGTATTTGGTGTTTGCTCTTCAACTTTTTTATTTTCAGTTTTACTACAAGCGGCTAATACAAGAGAAGCTAGAGAAATTGCAATAATTGACTTTTTCATTTGGTGTTAAACTCTTTTTTGAAAAATATTGTTATTTAAACTATGGGATTTTAAGAAGAAAGGGTAGTGACAGTATGTAAGGGTTATTTAACCTTTGGTAAATCTATAAATGGCAGAATTTAAATTTATTATTTAACCTACTTATTGCAAAGTATTAAAATTTTAGAAAAAAGTAAATTTAAAATATAAAAAAGCCTTTATCGTTAGATAAAGGCTTTTTAAATTTTGGAGCGGGAAACGAGACTCGAACTCGCGACCCCAACCTTGGCAAGGTTATGCTCTACCAACTGAGCTATTCCCGCAATAGGACGCATTATAGAGAGTTTCATCCAACTGTCAACTCTCTAAGTTACTGAGTGTTGAATTAATCAGCACGTCGCCAAATTGTGCCTTGGCGAGTATCTTCTAAAACGACACCTTGATCGAGTAAAGACTGACGAATGCTATCAGCTTTTGTAAAATCTTTAGCTTTTTTTGCATCAACACGTTGTTGAATAAAATCTTCAATTTCTACATCAGAGAGATTAAGCGCTTCTTGACCAATATCAGACTTTAAAAAATCTTCAACATCATATTGCACTAGACCAAGAATGTTCGTCAGATAACGTAGCGTTGAATAAAGAACAGTTGCTTGTTCAGCCTGTTCTTCTTTAACCGCACGATTTAATTCTTTATTGATTTCAAATAGTACTGCGATTGCTTCCGCAGTATTAAAATCATCACGCATTGCACTGTTGAAGCGTTCAACAAGATCTTGCGCTAAAGTTTCAACTGTTTTTTGACCATAAACTTGCTGATAAGCTTTAAATGAATGATAAAAACGACTTAGTGTGGTCTTTGCTTCTTTTAATGCAACATCAGAGAAATTGACAGGGCTACGATAATGAGATGAGACAATAAAGTAACGAATCACTTCGGGATGGAATTTTTCCATGACATCGCGAATGGTAAAGAAGTTGCCTAAAGATTTAGACATTTTCTCGCCATCAACATTGATAAAACCAACATGCATCCAATAATTGACATATTGTTCACCTGTTGATGCTTCACTTTGTGCGATTTCATTTTCATGGTGAGGGAACATGAGATCTGAACCACCACCATGAATATCGAAATGATTGCCTAAGCAGCAAGTCGACATTGCAGAGCATTCGATATGCCAACCTGGGCGACCATTGCCCCATGGTGAAGCCCATGCAGGTTCATTTTCTTTGGCATGTTTCCAAAGTACAAAGTCGAATGGGTGTTTCTTGTCTACTTCGACATCGACACGTTCTGATGCTCCTGCTTGCATGTCGTCCAATTTACGACCTGATAAGCGACCATATTTATCAAATTTAGTCACTTCAAAATAGACATCACCATTGGCAGCGGGGTAGGCAGCGCCTTTATCAACCAATGTATTGATCATATTTTGCATTTGATCAATATATTCAGTTGCTTTTGGTGCCTCGTCTGGTGCTGCACAGCCTAAATTAGCTGCATCTTCATTCATTGCATCAATAAAACGAGCCGTGAGTTGTTGGATGCTTTCGCCATTTTCATTGGCACGCGCAATAATTTTGTCATCAATATCCGTGATGTTACGAATATAGCGAACTTTCCAGCCTTGGCTGCGTAAGAAGCGGATGATGTAATCAAATGCAACCATAACTCGAGCGTGCCCAATATGACAGTAATCATAAACAGTCATACCACAGACATACATGTCGATTTGACCTTCTTGACGTGGGACAAATTCAACTTTTTTACGTTGCTCAGAATTATATAGAACAAAAGGTTGCATAAGGGTTTTCAAACACTCTACAAAAATCGTGATTCATCATAACGTATGCATTGTATTTCATAAAGTTATCAGGTGAAAAAAATGGAGGAGTGATTGCCTTTATAAATGCCTATTTTTTAGCAATATCGCATATTATTTTTTTTTACTCTTGAGTTTATGATGAATAGCAATCTCAGATGTCTCATTCTTGCTTATCAAAGTGCAGTATGTGAGGTTCTAGCTCTTATGCAAGGATCTGGTATAAAGCAACCTATTACAAATATTGAATGGGCATGTATGCATATCCCTCAACTTGGTAAATTGATAGGAGGTATTCCATATTTTAAACATGGTTTTGGCAGTAAGGTTAAATTACCTAGAGGTGCCGTAGATTTTGATTTTGGAGAGCAGGGGCAGATCAATGGTTTTGATTTATGGAGATTGCTTGATTTTGCTGGTTCAAGATTATTTGAATATGGATTTTCTAGCGAAGCTGCTTTAAAGCAATGTTTTGAAGATGAAGTGAAAGCAGGTCGTTTAGTCTATTCAGGGTATATACTTTATTACTTAGTAGATTCTAGCAATTAACATAAGTTCAATCTCTCTTCATTTTTGATGAAAACTACTACATTTAGAAACGTGCATATTTTTCAATTATGCTAGAATCAGTATCATTCTTTTGATTAAAATCATCTGCCTTCAGGTGGATAGCGTATTATTCTGGGGTCAAAATCATATGTCACAAGCCATAAATTTTCAAAAAAGCGCATTAGAGACCCTGCGAATTGAGCAACAAGCCTTAGAAGTTCTTGCAACACAAATTAATGAAAGTTTTGATCGTGCATGTGAAATTCTTTTGCAGTGTAAAGGGCGTGTTGTTGTGACGGGTATGGGCAAATCAGGTCATATCGGTCGAAAAATGGCAGCGACACTTGCATCAACTGGGACACCATCATTTTTTATGCACCCAGGTGAAGCGGGGCATGGTGATTTGGGTATGTTGGTTCGAGGTGATGTATTAATCGCGATTTCAAATTCAGGCAAAAGTGATGAAATCATGATGCTCATGCCGTTAATCAAACATCTAGGTGTACCATTAATTACTATCAGTCGTGATGATAAAGGACCAATGCCACAGAATGCGGATGTTGCACTGACATTAGGTGAGGCGGATGAGGCTTGTCCTCTAGGTTTAGCACCAACATCTAGTACGACTGCAACACTTGTTTTAGGCGATGCATTAGCTGTCGCATTGTTGGAAGCGCGTGGTTTTACCGCAGATGATTTTGCTCGTTCCCATCCTGCGGGAGCATTAGGTAAACGCTTACTTTTGCATGTAAAACATTTGATGCATACAGGGACTGAATTACCCAAAGTTAAACCTGATACACCGATGAACAAGGTGTTATATGAAATCTCAGATAAACGTTTGGGTCTTACCACGGTTGTTGATGAGAACGATATTTTATTAGGTATTTTTACTGATGGTGATTTACGCCGAATGATTGATCAGCAGCAAGGTTTTGATGTAAATCTCCCAGTTGCTGAAGTTATGACCAAAAATCCACTCACTATTTCTCAAGAAGCCCGTGCGGTGGAAGCATTGGAAAAAATGCATGAGAGAAAAATTAATCAATTTGTAGTTGTTGATCATACCAATAAAGTGATTGGTGTGATTAGTATGCATGACCTTATTCAGGCAGGAGTAAATTAAGCCATGGCATCTTATGCTTTACAAGAACAAGCACGTCATTTACAAGCATTAGTGCTTGATGTGGATGGAATCTTAAGCGATGGCTTTGTAACCCTAACAAACTCAGGTGATGAACTGAAATCATTTGATATTCGTGATGGGTTAGGTATGAAATTGGTTCAACAAGCAGGAATGAAAGTGATTATTATCACTGGACGTAAGAGCAATATTGTTGAAAAAAGAATGACAGATTTAGGTGTTGATCTTATTTTTCAAGGGCGAGAAGATAAAGGTGTGGCATTACGTGAAGCATGTGCTCAGTTAAATATTTTACCTGAAGATTGTTTATATATGGGCGATGACTGGCCTGATTTATCTGCATTTGCGATTGCTGGCATGAGTATTACTGTTCCCAATGGTCATGAGGAAGTTCGTCGTCGTGCAAATTTAGTCACTCAAGCGATGGGTGGGCGTGGCGCAGTTCGAGAAGTATGCGATATGCTCTTATGTTCAAAAGGCGTTTACCAAGAGCTACTTGCAAAATATTTAGCTGTACCACATTAATAGTAGCGTGAATTACCCAAAGGTCAGGTAACTCTGTTTATGGATACCAAGGTTTTATATGTTGTCGCTGTTTTGATTGCTGCTTTAAGTGGTGGCTATTATTATTACAGCGGCAAAGCAAAAAAGTTGGATGTTGATTCAGCGAAAAATATGACTTATTCAGCGCAGGGTGTTCACTTAACACAGACTGATGAGCAGGGTAATTTATACATTCGGGCTGAGGTGAAACAGTTGCAGCAAAATATGCAGCAGAAAACATCCCAACTTGATCAATTAAATGCCGTGATGTACAAGCAGGGTAAGGCTGATGCAACGTTTTATGCAAAACAAGCACAAGCCTATGACGATAATACAAAGATCATATTACAAGGCAATGTCGTTGCAACTAAATTGTCTGATCAGGGGAAAATGGAGTTTCATACTAATGAACTCACAGGATATCCAAAAACCAGAGAATTAGAGACACAACACTCAGTCACTGTACAAACGCCAAGTTCTGAGTTTGTTAGTCAAGGTCTAAAGGCAAATTTGAATAATGGTCAATATGAATTCTACAAAATTCGAGGAAAGTATGCGCCAAGCTTTTAATTCTAAATTTCGTTTCACTTTCCTAAAACAGGTCACTTGTATTGCCGCTGTAGTATTTTCTTCGGCTTCAAGTTTTGCTTTGCCATCAGACCGTAGCCAACAGTTATCATTGGTTGCTGATCGTGCAACCTATAATGATAAAACGGGTGTAACAACTTATACGGGTAACGTAGTGATCGAGCAAGGCACGATGAAGCTTCAGGCTGATTCTATTATTGCGACATTGAATAGCAAAAAAGAAATACAAACGATTACAGCTAAAGGTCAGTTGGCAAAATTTCAGCAGCAAATAGATGCTAAAAAAGGTTTAGCGCGTGGTGAAGCGCAGACCATTGTTTATAATGCCGATACAGGAATTATTACTTTAACTGGTAAGGCGTATCTATATCAAGATGGCTCTAGTATTCGTGGTAACAGTCTGAAATATAGTATGAACAAAGGTGATGTAGAGGCACAAGGTTCTTCATCAAATCGAGTTCAAATTATTATTCCGCCATCAAGTTCTAAAAGTTCTCCAGGGGCGCGTGATTAATGGATCAATCAGTACAGCAATCACAAACTTTATGTATTAAACACCTAGCTAAAAACTATAGTAAACGGTGGGTGGTAAAAGACGTTTCATTTACGATGCAAAGCGGTCAAATTGTCGGTTTACTTGGACCAAATGGTGCAGGTAAAACCACAAGTTTCTATATGGTTGTCGGACTTGTTCGGATGGATAAGGGTGAAATCCATTTAGATAATTTAGATTTATCTGATCTAGCGATGCATGAGCGGGCACGTAAAGGTATTGGATACTTACCACAGGAAGCATCAATTTTTAGAAAGCTCACAATTTCCGAAAATATCATGGCAATTTTGGAAACGCGTAAAGATCTAAATAAACAGCAAAGACAGCAACGTTTAACTGAATTATTGAATGATTTTAAAATTAATCATATTAAAGACTCGTTAGGAATGAGTGTATCTGGTGGTGAACGTCGTCGTGCTGAAATTGCTCGTGCGTTGGCAGCTGATCCCAAATTTATGCTATTAGATGAACCATTTGCAGGCGTCGATCCAATTTCTGTAGGTGATATTAAAGATATTATCCAGACATTAAAGAGTCGAGGAATTGGTGTTTTAATCACTGATCATAATGTACGAGAAACCTTAGCAATTTGTGAAAAAGCTTATATTGTCAGTGAAGGTTCTGTGATAGCAGAAGGAACTCCGCAAGAAATTTTAGATAATGAGCAAGTACGTAAAGTGTATCTAGGTGATGACTTTGTTGTTTGAGCCAAATTCAATCAAGAGATGAGAGAACCATTTATTGGTTCTTTTTTTATCTAAAATTATTATGAATAATAAATAGATACGTGATTAATGTATTTAAAACTAAAAGGTTTCAATTATTAGATGATTGATTTTTAATTAATTTTTACTTTTATTTTATGCTGTTGTTTGCGCATTATTACGAAACTATTTTACAAAAAAAACAAACACTTGAGTGTGTTCGAATTAGCTGAAAGAGCATAGTTTTTTGTTGGAAAAAGTGAGTAGAATGATTGTGCTTTTAAACGATAATAATATGAAAAGAATATGAGCATAAAGACAGATATATAATCGTCAATAGTAGAACATGTAAAATATATGGAGATATTAAGTGGCTATTTTCTATAGTACTTTTATCGGTACCGATTACGCATGCTGAGACACCCCGTGAACGGTACCATACTTTAAAAAAACCTCGCTTAAAGTGAGGTTTTTTATTGTCTTGTGAAAAGTTATACTCTCTTTTTGGTTTGTATTTATGTTTTATGCCTTTCACTATCGCGAATACAGTTACTTTTGAAGAAGACATTAAAAAAAGTCGTTTCCAAGCGATTGCCGCAGTTGTTGAAAATGAACAACAGGTCAAGGCCTTTTTAGAGCAGACTAAAGATACATCAACCACCCATCAATGCTGGGCATGGAAAATTGGGCATCATGTCCGGTTTAATGACGATGGCGAACCTTCAGGCACCGCAGGTCGCCCCATTCTTGCCACCATTGAAGGTAATGATTTAACCAATATCATTGTATTAGTCAATCGTTGGTATGGTGGTGTTAAGCTCGGTACAGGTGGTTTGGTCAGAGCGTATGGTGGATGTGCAGGTCAGTGTTTATTACTCGCTGAAAAAATTGAATTGATTGAGAAAAAACAGATTCAATTTGCCTGTTTATTTAATGAATGGGCAATTATCCAATATGAATTGATCCAACAACAGATTGAATATCAAGAACGTTACACTGAAACAGGTGTTCTTATTGAAGCACGATTACAAGTACATCAAATTGAGCCTTTAAGGCATAAGCTCCAAGATGTGACACGTGGACGTGAATCGCTTAAGGTGATAGAGGAACAAGAAGATGACAACTGATCCTTTATTAAAGTATCGAGAACAACATAAGCATCGTTTGAATTATATGCCTTGGTTGTACTGGTCACTTAAGCCTAAACATCGAGAATGGGTCGAAGCATGGCAAGCTGAATATCAAGCTTATTTGATGGAAATGGAAACAATAGAGATTGGCAAAAATTGTTTTATTTCTCCTTTAGCGCATATTTTTGCAGAGCGTGGGCGAAAGATTAGCATTGGTGACAATACCTTTATTGCAGCAGATTGTACTTTACATGGACCTTTAGAGATTGGTAACGAAGTCGCGATTAATCATCATTGTATTTTAGATGGTGGACGTGCAGGCATTAAGCTGCATGATCAGGTTCGAATAGCCGCTTATAGTCATTTATATGCGTTTGATCATGGCATGGATTTAGACCGACCAATATACCAACAAGCTGTTAGCTCCAAAGGAATTGAGATTGGGCGAGATGTATGGTTAGGGGCTCATGTTGGTATAAAAGATGGCGTGAAAATTGGACATCATGCGGTTGTGGGGATGAATAGTATGGTCACTAAAAATATAGAAGATTTTGCAATTGTGGCAGGTAATCCAGCTAGATTGATTCGTTATCGTACTGAATAAAATCAATTAAAAGCTCATGAGATTCTATACATAAATTTAACCCACCATACTTTGATCTGTGATAAGTTAAAAATAAGTAGAAGACCTAAGGTATATACCTAAAGAGAGGCGAAAATGAACCGTGTGATTGCATGTATCGATTCTTCACCCTGTATTGATGCTGTTGCTGAAGCAGCCGCATGGGTGGCGAAGCAAACGCAAAGAGAATTAGTACTGTTGCAAATCCTAGACTATTATCCAGCAAGCTATCATTTAGGTGAAATCAGCGGTGTCATTGGTTTTGAAAGTAATGCCATGCTGCTCAAGGAGCTGGCCGAGCTTGAGCAAAAGCAAAGTGAACTCGCACTCGACTACAGTAATAACTTACTGAAACATATTTCTGAGCTGATCGAAAAACAATATGATTTAACCAGTACCAAGATTCAGGAAAAAGGCGATTTTCTTGAACAGAGCTTTAATATTTTAAAAGAGAATGATGTTGTGATTATTGGGCGTGTGGGTGAACGGGCGGCCGAGAAGAATAAGCCAATTGGCAGTAACGTGGAAAACTTTATTCGTGGTGCAAACTGTACAGTGATTACAGTGGGAGAGCATTTTGAACCACCGAAACGTTTTATTTTCGCTTATGAGTATTCACCGACCTGTCAAAAAATGCTGCAACGTATAGCCCAAAGTGATTTATTGAAAAAGTTACAATGTCATTTGCTTTATGTCGGTGATCATCCAGAAATGCTGGCAGAGCCAGAAAAATATTTAAAAGATGCGGGTTTAGATGTTATACCCATTTATCGATACGGAGATGTTGCCCAAAATATTCTTGAATATCAACGAGAACATGATATTCAACTCATTGTTTTAGGTGCTTTCAGCCACAGTAAAATCCATCAATTCTTTTTGGGTAGCATTACCACCACCATTTTCCGTAATGCCAATGTACCTTTGCTTGTGGCTAAGTAATTCATTTTTATAAGAGGGTTTATTACACTTCAACCATGCTTGCGTTATAGGCTAAAATGACTCAAACAAGGCATGAAACGCAGGCAATGGCGAGACCCTTGTCAAGTTTCATAACGAAGTTTGTGGATATTTTAGCCATAACCCTATGGGACAGGAGCATTTTTTGTCGTTACTGTGTTATGTCTTGTTCATTTAGAATGACTAAATTTCACAATACATGCCTTGTTCCGCCTAAAAAATGCTCGCTGTCGCAAGCATCTGTGAAGTGTTAATAGACCCTCTACTAGTTATCCGCAATTACTGTGGATAACTATATGGAAAAGCATTGTAGATAAATATAATCTATTGATATTGAATAAATAATTTTTTTAGATTGTTTTTTGATCTCTATTTTACGATTGCAATTGCAAAACCATCATGCCCTTTAGATCCTACTGTTTGTAGAGCAGTGCAAGAGAGCAGTTGAGGATGATCTTTTAATGCTGAGAATGCTTCACGAATCCCTTCAATACTAGGCTTCTTATTATTCTCATCTAAGATCGCACCTGCACGAATGACGTTATCAAGTACAATAATCGTACCTGAGTGAGAAAGCTTTAAGCTTAATTCAAAGTATTCACGATAACTTTGTTTATCGGCATCAATAAAAATTAGATCAAAGGGTTCACTGCCTTCAGCAATGAGTTGCTTCATAATATCTGCACCACGACCTTTCTTGAGCTCGATATTGGTTGGCATCTTGGCAAAATCGATATTTTCCTGAGCAATAATGACGTGAGTATCTCGACCTTCTACCGTGAGTAGATAGCCATCTTCAGGTAATGCTTTTGCAAGCCAAATAGTACTGTAGGCACCAAAAGTTCCCAGTTCCAGTACCCGTTTGCATTGGTTCATCTGAATCAACATTTGCAAAAACATGCCTTGATTAGGCGCAACAGCCAAATGATTAGAAAACCCCTGAGTATCGGTGTTGTCTAATGCGTGTTGAAGTCTTGGGTCTGTGGGAATTAAATGTGAATTGATATAGTCATCAATGTCGGTCCACATCTGTTGCATAATCAAGTTTACCTATGAATCTTTTAGCTGCATTTTAAACATTTATGCTTAGAGTGCAATTTGATTACTGAATTAATCACTGCCATTCAAATAAAAAAGAGACCGTTTAGATCTCTTATCGATTTAAATTATCGTTTATTAGAAGTTACACATTGAACTATTTCGGGTGAGGTCAGGCCCCCAAGTTCGATAACCCTGTGTGTCAATATGGATTTGCCCTGAGCTGTACAAGCCTATTCCAAGATTTAAACTCTGCCCATGCTGGATCCAAAATTGGCATAGTTTAAATTTAGTCTGTTCAATATATGCATAGTCTTGCGGTTGTGGAACCTCAGGCCCGATACGGAAGTCGATTGCTGAATTGAACAAATGCTTAGAAGAACCCGCACCACCTGCACATTGATTTAAAGGTAGATCGCGGTAAACAGAAGTGACTTCGAAATCAGTTAAAATCTTAGCAGCGATTAAATATTTAAAGACCCGTAAGGTTGAAAGTGAATTATTCCATAGCTCACGATTTGGTACCATATATTCTGAGCGACCACATTTTTGCCAATCTCTAGCGGTACGTAATAATTCAAAACTTGGAATAATGTGTGCAACATTATTACGATTTAAAAACTGCTCGTATTCGCGGACGCGCGCGTAATTTTCACCTTGATTGAGCCATTGGCGATAAGAGTTTGGTTCAACTTTATTTGGAATTGGGCGAGTAAAAGTAACTTGTTCTTGAGGAATGTAAATTCTTTTATCTTGATTTTGATTCACTTTAGTGGCTGAACTGACACAACCGACCATCATCACAGGGATGATACAAAATGATAAGAGACCCTGTAATTTATTTCGCATCATAAAAAAGCAGTTCACAATCTATAAGTGATAGATGAATTATTTTAATGCAAAATAACGCACAAATAATGGTGCAATTGCAAAGAAATGTGTGATTTGAGTATAAAAAAAGACCAGTTAATACTGGTCTTTTCTATGATTATTTTTCTAAATATTGCAATTTATTTGGCTTGCCATTCCATTCTTCACGATCAGCAGGTTGTTCACCAATTTGAGTGATGTTATTACCTGCCCATTTTTCAGAGAGTTCAGCATTCAGCTCAATAAAAGCTTCTTGACCTTCAGGTAGCTCATCTTCAGAGAAAATCGCATTTGCTGGACATTCAGGTTCACACAATGCACAGTCAATACATTCGTCTGGATTGATGACAAGAAAGTTTGGACCTTCATAGAAGCAATCTACAGGGCAAACTTCAACACAGTCTTGATATTTACATTTAATACAGTTTTCGGTGACAACAAAGGTCATGGCGGCAGCTACCTAAAAAATATGGTTTTCATTTTGCATAGTGTATTTTAGGCAAAAAATACCGATAGAAACAATTCCTTTTATTGATATTTATTATTCGTATCAATGAAATGGGCTTATTTATATGACTTTTATTGATAATAAGTCTCAATAACTTAATGAATTGTCGAATTTCTCCTTGCATTACATGATGCAAAATGAGCGCACAAATATAATTGAGATCTTACAACTAGAGAAATCAGCTCTGACCTAGGGCCAAAGCTGATGATTTAATCTTAATTTTCGAGTGCTTGGCTAGATTTGAATAAGGCTTTGAGCTGATAAAGCTGTTCAAGTGCTTGACGTGGTGTTAGATCATCCACATCAATTTTATCTAACAATTCAAGCGCAGGGGATTGAGCTTCCACTTCAACAATTTTCTCAACAACTTGAGTTTCAATTTCATGCTCAAGTGAACTGAATAAATCATTTTGAACTGTATTTTGCAAATGTTGATGCTGTTGCTTTTCCAGAATTTTCAAACGTTTCTGTGCTTCTTTAATTACACTTGCTGGAATACCTGCCAGTTTTGCAACTTGTAAGCCGTGGCTTTGGCTTGCAGGACCGTGTTGTACTTTGTGCAATAAAATTAAATTACCATTCAGTTCTTGTGCTGTCACATGATAATTATCAATACCAACTTCACCACCCAGTTCGGTTAACTCAAAGTAGTGTGTTGCAAACAGACATAGACATTTCACACGCTTCGTCAAATCAAGTACACATGCCCAAGCTAAAGAGAGGCCATCATAAGTACTCGTACCACGACCAACTTCATCCATCAAAACCAAAGATTGACTTGTAGCATGATGTAAAATCTGTGAGGTTTCAGTCATTTCCACCATAAAAGTAGATTTACCTGTCGACAAATCATCCGCAGAACCGATACGGGTAAAGATACGATCAATTGAACCCAGTTTTGCCGATTTTGCAGGAACGAAACTACCACAGTAAGCAAGTAAACTGATTAATGCGGTCTGACGCATAAATGTCGATTTACCGCCCATATTTGGACCAGTGATAATCGCCATACGGTGTTGTGGGTCTAGAGTCGTATCATTCGGTGTAAATGGTGCTTTATTTAAAGCTTCAACCACAGGATGACGACCAGCTTGAATTTTGATGCTGGTTTCAGCCGTAAATTCAGGTCTTGTCCAATTATTTAATCTGGCTTGATGTGCAAAATTTGCCAGTACATCAATATGCGCAATTGCTGCGCTCATCATTTGTAGTTGAGCAATATTTTGGCGAAGCTCATCTAATAAGGATTCAAACAAAAGCTTTTCACGGGCAAGCGCGCGTGATTCACTTGAAAGGACTTTATCTTCAAAGCTCTTGAGCTCTGGAGTGATATAACGTTCCGCATTTTTTAAGGTTTGACGGCGAATATAATCGGCAGGTGCCTGCTCGGCCTGAACGCGTGTCAACTCAATATAGTAACCACTGACACGATTATAACCAATTTTAAGTGTATTGATTCCAGTACGTTGGCGTTCTTTAATTTCTAAATCAATTAAAAATTGCCCTGCATGATCGCGAATTTTACGTAATTCATCCAGTTCATCATCATAACCTTCAGCAATCACATTACCATCGCGTAATAATACTGGCGGATTTTCAACAATTGCCGCCATTAAATGTTGATGTAGACTTTTGAAATCACCTAATTGATTATCCAACTGATTTAATAATTGAGATTGTTGGTTTTTTAGCACAGGTGCTAAAGCATGCCGTAAAAATGGAATTTGTGCACATGCTTGACGCAGTTGAACTAAATCGCGTGGACGTGCACTGCCCAAAGCAACACGACTCAATACACGTTCGATATCACCAATTTCTTTGAGCACTAAACGTACAGGAGATTCATGGTAGCCTTTTAATAATTGCTCTGAGGCATCTAAGCGAGCATCTAATATGGCAGTATCACGAATCGGTTGCATAAGCGTTCGACTGAGTAAACGGCCACCCATTGCGGTTTGGCAGTCATTAATCAGTTGGAATAAAGATGTGCCATGTTCAAATAACGGATCAATAATTTCTAAATTACGCCGTGTAATTGGATCAAGTGCAATAAAGTCAGTGCTTTGCTCAATTTGAATAGAACGAATATGTGGTAAAGCCGTTTTTTGTGTTTCTTTGGCATAATGAATTAATGCTGCGGCTGCGGCTTTTGCCAAAGGGAGTGGATCTAGACCAAAGCCTGATAAAGTTGAAACTGAGAATTGGTCACACAAAGTTTTTTGTGCATTATTTAAATTAAAATCAACATTTGGACGTTTAGTAATTGGGCAGTCTAAATTCTTTTTAATTTGTTCAATAATATTTTGATCGATCAGATCTTCATCAATGAGAATCTCGCTAGGCATTAAACGAGCTAGCTCAATCGCCAATTGTTCTGGCTTATAATTTTGTTGTTGAACTTTAAAAATACCCGCACTCAAATCAAGTAATGCAAACCCAATTTGATTTTGTTGAATACATAAAGCAACCAGATTTGAAGACTGATAACTGCTAAGTAATGCATCATCAGTCAAAGTACCTGGTGTTATAATACGAACTACTTTACGTTCCATAGGTGCTTTACCGCGAGAACCTGCGTTCTCGCCTTCACCAACTTGCTCACAAATTGCAACTGTGCGACCAGATTTAACTAAGCGGGCAAGGTAGCCTTCGGCTGAATGATAAGGCACACCAGCCATTGGAATCGGTTGCCCACTCGCTTTACCGCGATGAGTCAGCGTAATGCCGAGTAGTTTGGCTGCTAAATGCGCATCTTCAAAGAATAGTTCATAAAAGTCACCCATACGATAGAACAGCAATGCATGTTGATAGTCTGTTTTGACTTTGAGATATTGCTGCATCATTGGGGTGTGGGAAGATAAGTCAGCCATGATTTCAGCACTGTTCATGCGTATTAAGTCCTTAAATTTTTGAATAAATTAAAATATAGAAAGTCTAATTGTCTAACTGATAGGGAGTCAACAGGAACTCATCTAAGGAAAAGTACAGCTTTTATATCTAAGAATTGAGCCAATAGTGAGTGAAATCTTATTTTAAACCCAGAACAGCAGTTTTAATAAAAAAATGAAATTTGAAAAATGTCATAGTTTGTTATTTGATAGAAATTAATTAGAGTAGAATAATTGTTGACTAGCGTACTGGTCTTTAAAAAAGATCGAGGATTCTCGTAATTTTAAAAGACAGCAGCATGAAACAAGAAGAACATTATATGTTGATATCGTTGAAAAATTAGGAGATAGACGGGTAGATATTATTATAAGAAAAGATATTGTGGAACTTGTTAAAAGTATTGTTGATGATGGGGTGCAAGTTCAAGCTAGAAGAAATCTATCATAAAAGTATATTAATGATTGTGCTATCTGGATTGAATCACAAATAATTCCCCAAAAGAGAGTTTTTTAAATCTCTTTATTATGTTGAAAATTAAATATTAACAACAAAAGAATAAGCTTTTTGATTCAGATTGCTATCTATTAGAATTGCATCAAACGACATGTTTTCTAATAATGATTTGAGATTGTGATGCATTTTCAATGATTCTGAAGAAAGATTAATAAGAATAATTCGATTAACTGGATCGATTATAAATTCAATAGTTTCAGGATTTTTGTTGGTTAAAACTAAGCGATTTTCATGAAGTAGTTCTGTAATTTGTTCACTAAGTTGATTAATTTTAATTTCTTCTTCACTTGATGATGTGGTTTTAGAAACATGAATTTGAGCAGAATAACGTTCAAAATCCTTTGGTGTGTCAATAATTTCAACTTTGTAAAAACTAAATGAGTCAGTTTCTAATTTTAAAGAAGATAATTGGTTCTTTTCTAAGAAGTCAGTTTCCATCGGTTTGATATTTGACTGATAAAGATTTGATACGTCTTTTGCTTCTTTTATAGCTTTTTTTGCTCTATTTTGTGCATCCAAGAGCGGGTCATAAGTATGCTCAATTTTTGATGAATTTACATGCTCATCGATACTAAAGAACTCTGGTACTTGATTTTCTGTTGATGCATTTACTTGTGCTGTACTATCAAATATTGTTTCGCTGATTGGTTGAGGTTGAGGTTGAGGTTGAGGTTGAGGTTGAGGTTGAGGTTGAGGTTGAGGTTGAGGTTGAGGTTGAGGTTGAGGTTGATCGATTGTTGCTGTTGTTTGCGAATCTTTTGAAGACAAAAACATTGCATCTTTATGATTTACACTTGATGCCGAAACTAACGTAATCTTTATATTTGAATTTATATGATCGTTTTTTTTAACTGCAAAATTTAAAAGTAGGATTACAATAAAAACATGCATCATAATGCTAAAGAGAAATGCGATATGTGAAATATTGAGTTTATTTTGAGACAACATATTTTTCTCCTCAGCATTTATCGCTCAGGTCAGAATAAATAGCGGAAGGTCATTCTGAGGTTTCTGCCCTCAGTAGGATGGATATGCCTATCATAAATTCCTTCACGTTCTGAAGAGTTAGGTGAGCATGTAGGCTCACTGAGATCTTGACGAGTGCATGATGCATAGTAGTATTCGATATCATTTGTTTTTTGATCGAATACATTAAAGAGTTCAACTTGTGCTAGAAAGTTTTTATTAAATTGATAGCTTCCTTGTAAGTTAACTAAAGTTGATGAATCGGAACGAACTGAGTTATCCTCAATCAAAGGGCGAGAACCAAAGTAACGCAAACGTCCTCCAAAATTAATTTGGTCATTCAGTTTATAAGTAAATCCAGCAGCTATGGTCTTTTCTATTGCCCCAGGAATATGATTTCCTTCCGAATTTTCATTTTTAAATCTTGCTTTTGACCAAGCCAGATCTAGATCGATAATCCAAGCATCTGTTGGTTGATAGAATTGTGAAATTTCGATACCTTGTCTTTTACTTGGTCTACTTGCTTCTGTCGTACCAGCATCGCCAATAAATACCAGTTCTGAATCTGAATCAAGTTGCCATAGAGCTATTGTTGAGGTGAGCTCAGGTATAAGTTTTGCTCTTAATCCCAGTTCTGAATTTATTGTTCTTACCAATGGAGAAACGGGGAGAGTTGCTTTTAAATAGTTACTATCACGAGAATCAATGTTTAGGTGCGTTGTAGTTCCTCTAGCATCATTGCTATGAAAGCCATATGCATAATTAATGTAATATTCAGTATTCTCCCACGGACCTAAAATTATGCTCATTTTAGGGCTGAAAATATGATCAGTTTTATGACCACTATTTTCTTCTTTATCAGAATTTACAACAAAAGAATAAAAATCACCGCGAACGCCTAAAATGGTTTTTAACCAAGGTTGCCATGTTGTTTGATTTTGTCCCCATATTCCAATAGACCATTGATTAACATCATCATTTCTTATCGTGTTGAAACGTTGTCGATCTTGTGTCTGATAAAGACCTAAGTTGTTAATATAATCATACCTAAGAGATGATCCAAATGAGTTTAAAAGCTCTTTGCTTGACCATTCACTTAATGAACCTTTTTGAAATTTAAATCCAAGTGTCGTTCGCTCTTCAGCTTGCTCAAATTGGTCTCCATGGATTGGATCATTTAAAAAATAACTAAAGTCAGAAAATAGATTCAGTTTGTTATATACGGCATAAGAGGAGATTGTTGAGTATTTCGTTTTCTCATAATTTTTAGCATTATACCAAATAGCAGTCCGAGCAGACTTACCACCATCACTCTTGTTTAAACTATCGAAGCGATTAAGTTCACCGCTTTCAATCAGCCGCTCTGGAATTTGATCAGTAGCATCCCATCGTGCTTGATAATGTTGAAAGCTGATGGATTGATTTTTATTATGATCACCAGTGAAATATTTTAAGAATACATTTTGTTTTGAAAGATTTTCAGGGTTAACCCAAGGTCCGTCACTGTTGATATTCTCAACTGCACCGATTAATTCCCCATCATTAAGAACTAAGTTTCCAACGCCTAAAAATCTAAGTAAGTTGTGATTACCTAACGTTATTTGTGCGTAAGGATTATCTAGAGAATGGATACTCGAAATTTTTGCTGTACCTGCTGATGCAAAATCACCATCATCAATCGATACTGCTCCTTTGTGATATTGAATTGATTCAATCAGTTCGGGGATTAGAAAATTTAAGTCTGTGTAACCTTGACCGTGGGCATGACTCACCATGTTAATGGGTTGTTCATCAAATGATGTTGCAAAGTCAGTTCCATGATCTAAGTTAAAACCTCTCAGAAAGTATTGATTTGCCTTACCACTACCACTGTGTTGAGTCACAATGACACCAGGGATCGTTTCTAAAACTTCTGCAGGACGTGATAAAGGTCGAGTTTCAATTTGTTCTTTCGATATTGTTCCTTGGGACGAAGTAAGTGCGACCCCAAAAGTACTATCTAAATTTGATGATGCTGTTATTTTAATTGTAGGAAGTGTTGTTGTAAGTTCACCTCCCGCATGAGTAAGCTGACCTAAATAGAAATGACTGCTTCCTATCAACAAGCAATACAAAATTCTTTTTTTCATTTTTATTCCATTAACTTTATAAATTTTCTTGATTCTCGCAAACATGAAATCATTATTCATTTCATGTTTTCAGTTATTTATCAAATTTAGATTTATAGTTGCTTTAACATTTGTTTTAATTTTTGAATGTAGGTCGGATTTTCATAGCCAGTCTCATTACTCCAATTTAATAATTTTTCTGTGCTTTCACGATTTTTACTATCAAGTGCAAGGGCGGCATAAATCTCAAAATCGTCATTTTCTCTTTGCATATTCCAGTTTTTGGCAGCTATGCGTAAACCTTCGTCATATTTTTTTGAAACCCATAGGAATTGAGCTTGCTCTCTGAGATGTATGTGATCCTTATGGTCGAGTAGATTTTGTACTCTTTGAGTTAGTTCATTTAGGTCTTTTTCTGCAAGAGGATCGTTTAGTTTCTGTTTGCTTAAAATAATTCTATATAACGCGCCATCATGATAACGATATGGGGTCAGAATTTTGATTGCGTTTGAATATTCTTGTTGAGAAATATACCAATTGGATTTAGCAAGAGTGTTGGGTAAATTATCTACATTAAGTAATGGAATAGATTGGCTCGCAAGAGTTGGATCATTAAATCTTGTCGCTATTTCTAGCATAATATTACCTAACCATTGCTGATCGTTTTTATTTAGCCTTGTTGCCATTTGAAGAAGTTCATTTGTTCTAGATTTTATTTCTGAAATATTTTTTGTCATTGCATCCACTTGCAGGACACAACCAGCTTGATAAAGTTTCACACTCTGTTGATCTAATTGATCACATAATTTAAGTGACTGATTAAATTGACCTTGTAATCTATATATATTTGCGAGTTGTAAAATTGCATCATAATTTTTAGGGTCTTTTTTTAATACGTCATTAAGTATTGTTTCTGCTCTGCTGAAATTATGATTTGCTTGAGCGAGTCGAGTTTCTAACAATTTATTTTCTGTGTCTGATGAATTGAAGCTTGATTTCATTAAGTCTTCAGCTTGTTCTAAAAACTTACCGTCGCCTTTTGAATAAGCTTTTTCAAGTAACACATTAACGATTTGATTTCTCAGCTCATCATTATGATTGTTTTTTAACATTACTGAATAATCTGGATGTTTTGAACTTGATGAAGATTCTTCATGGTGATGTTTCGGGTGAGCGAAAGCAGTACTTAAATACAGTGAAGCCATTATTGATAATGTTAGCTGACGAATTAACATTTAAAACTCCTATAAAGACTCTTAACAGAAGTTTGTTAAGAGTCTTAATCTTAAAATTTCACTGCAACGGGTTCTGATTTGTTATCTATAGTAGATTCTGAAATTTCAGTAATACTTTTAGGTTCAGCCTGTTCGTAGTTACTTTGAGGTTGATTGGTTAATGACAACGTTTCTTTAAGAACGGGGTCATTTTGGGGTTGGTTGTTATTATTTGGTTTTGAATTATTGTCATTACCACCGCAGCCACTTAATCCAATACCAACCATGAACAGCAAAATGAGTTTTCTCATGGTGACTACTCCTAATTATTTGCTAGCTGTATTAAATGGAGAGCCTGCTACTGGAGTATTTAAGTATGGGAAAGCAGTACCAAATTGTTGTGGTGATTGTAGAGCTCCATCTGTAAAGCCTATTCCTCCAGCTTTAGCATCGCTCGCTTTACAGCCAACAGCGGTATTGACACCATCAATTGTGCAGAGCAAGCCCATAGCAACTCTCAGCTCAATATCGACGACATCATCACCAGGTCTACGACCGTTCGGGAATCCTGCAGTATCTCCACCGATTACACCAAGACGATTTTGTTTATCTTTTGCTGCTGGAGTAATAGCAGTATTTAGACGCAACATTTCAGATGCTTTTACATTTTTAGGTTGGTTTAAGCCAGGAATACCTAAAAGAAATGCGTTAACTAAGTCAGTTCTTGGAAAGTTTGTTGGCGCAACTACGGCACCACCAGTTGCCTCTTTAAAAAGAACTTCTATTAATGTAGGGAGGGTTGGGTTAGTCACATAGTCAGCAAATTGCCCATCATTCACAGGCTTACTTGCATTAAATTTATCTTTATCTTTAAGACCAATGACGACTTCATTAACTAAAGGCATACCTAAACGTGAAACTTGAGTCCAAGCACCACCAACTTTACTTGCACTGGAAAGATTGCTTTCAGGATTAGGATTTAATAAGGTGGCTTGAGGTAAGCTTGCTGTTGTCCATCCTCCGATCACTGTATCATTTGAAGCCACTAAACAAGATTGTGGAACTTCTAAAGCAATTGTAGTGACGTTTTTATTTGCAATAGTATTCAAGCCTTGATCTTCAGCATTTACGCCTGAAGGTGCGAGTTGAGTAGCAGGAATCTTAATATTCACTAAATCGAATACTTCACCTAAGTTAACAGCAAAAGGATCTTGACGTTGACCAACAAAAACTTTACCAGAACCGCAATTTCCAAAGTTAATGTTTTGGACAAATGTATCTGCGTAGGCTTGATAGTTTGGAATTGATTTTGCGCCAACATTATCGAATGGCTTTTTAAAAGAGCCTAAAGCACTTCGATCACCTTTACGTCGGTCACCTTTAATCATGGTAACAGTATATGTTTCAGCGGTATTTTGAGCTGAACTACTATCATTTGTGATTTTACCAATGTTAGATAATGGTACAGAAACATTCTTGCCACCTACAGGAACTTGTAAGTCTTTTAACTCTTGATTGAATTTAAATTGGAAAGTAATGTCTTCTTGCCCATCTCCATTGTTGTCAATGTGTATTTCATATAAGGCTTTAGGATCTAAAGCGAAATAATTAGGTCCCCCATAAGCATCTTGTAAAGGCTGATAGTTTGCTAGTATGGTTACGAAATTACTTCGGCTCGGCTCATAACTTTTAAACATGTAAAAATCTGTAGCGTCAACCTTGGGTGTTTTACTGATTGATGGTGCTTCGCGGTGGCTTGAAGCGAATGATGTCACACTAAAACTACTTAGCATAATTGCTAAAAGTAGGCGAGAGTCCATTTTGTATCTCCTTGACCATGCTGATCTTGGGTATATTTTTGATTAATTTTTATTCGTCTTATAATTTTCTGATATGAATTTAGATCAGTATAAGACTCTTAATACTTATACTGGTTCGATAGTGAAGTTTCTGTGAGCAAGTTTTAATTTAAAAAATTTTTTGTGCTGTAGTAGATAAGATTAAATAAGTAACATCTAAAAAGTAAACATGTATTTATTCCCAAAATATTTTGATATCTGATACACCTAATTTTGTATTTGATTAGCCATCATTACTTTGAAATCACGCCAATGATACTTCATCTGTCAACATACCACATCTCAATGCGATTTAATTCAGGGCTATATGCTGGTATAAAATATAAGCTCGTTGAATATTCTTGCTCAAGTAAATCACGCCAACTCGACATCTGTCGACTTCGATGGATAGAGGCATTATCAACAATCAGCACTAATAGAACACCAAAAGCTTGTTTAACTCGCTATGCAACACCTGTCAAATAAGCGTAAAACCAATTACTCGTGACTGACTCATGCAAACAACTCGTTATCAATTGACCTGTCGACAGTAGACAACCCATCACATTAACTCTTTTTGATCTCACTGCATCAACTTGATGAGTTTCACCTTGTTTCGTCCACGCATAACGATTGTCGGGACTGGCTGAAAAACCTGTTTCATCAACATAACCCAATACGATTTCACCACGTGAAGCCTGCTCTCGTAATAATTCAATCTCCTGTTGGGCTTGTCCAAATGCCATCTGCTTTCTTTTTTTTTCAAGCTATGGCGAGTACGTTTAAATACCATACCTGATTGTCTTAAAAATTTACGTATACTGTTGGCATTGACTGATATACCAAATTGTTCATGTAATTTAACACGGATCTACTCTGCATTAAGTGGGTTGGCATTGACCCACTCTATAATCTGTTGTTCATGTTCATTTGTAAGAACATTTGGCCTACCTGAACGATGACCTTCTTGAATAGATTCAAATTGGTAGAGTTGCCAATGGCGACGTTGTAACCGTATAGTTTCAGGTATTCGACTTTGAAGTTTAGCTATTTCTGCTACAGTTTTACCTTCGAATAGCCACAATATGGTTTGTGCGCGTTGTCTTTCTCGCCAATGTGCAGCGTGTTTGGTGAGATCAATAAGTTGTTTTTGTTCAACTGGGTAGAGAGGGATTGAAACGATACTTGGTATAGTTGAGCAGCAGCTAATCAAACATACCTTTTCGGATGGTTAGTTTGATTAATCAACTTAATGTATCTTCAACCATTTTTAATGGTTCGATTCACATTACTTTCAGCGATATGGTAATTTTCCGCCAATTCCAATTGAGTGTTGTAATTACGCAAGTAATTGAGTATTAATAATTGATCCTCTATAGCTAAAGTATGAGGATGCCCTGATTTCTTTTTGAGTAATTCTAGTTCTTATAAAACCTTTACCATTTCACCAAAAACTGGTCGAGTTACGCCAACCAAACGTTTGAATTCAGAATCTGAAAAACGGTTTAATTTTTGATATATCATAAAATCTATATTGAGGCAGTTTTTACTTTCATAAGAGATTTAATGTAAAATTTTCTGAAATATTTTTAAATAATATTGTAACTGTATGGTTAGTTTAATATTAAAGAAATTTCTAAGCAGTGCTTAATTTCAACCACTTAGTCGTCTAAAAAATAAAAATATAATAGTTATAAGTCTTGTTACAAGCTATTAGTCGACAATCGATAGAAAATTTTCCATAGTCCTATCAACAATATTTTGGGAAGAAGTATTATGGATAAGATTACGGTAATTATTAAAGATCAAGAAGAAAATGAATCGATTGTTGTGGCACAGCTCAATGATTTAGAAGACCAAGATATTCCTTTTTTTAAACGAGTTGAGCATATTGAGGTAGAAGGGAATATCATTTTTCCAAATATCGATTTACTTTTTGAAAGTGATATAGATGGAAAGATTTATAAGTTAGTTGCACCTGTGAATGATAAAAGATTTATCTGACCTCAATCTTCTATTTTCAATACGATAAAAAAGGCCCACTTATGAGATTCAAATAAGTGGGCTTTATTTGAGAGCAACAAAAGTGATTTAAATCAAGTTGCCATGTCACTGAATACTCGTCCTAGAAAAGCGTTAGATTGGCTTGCATCATTAAAGAATTTTGCTCAACTTCTTGATTGTCATAAAGATTTTGAAACTGTCGCACCTCATATTTGAATTCGCCGCGTATCTTTTAAATAATGAATTGAATTTGTATTGATTTGATTGAACAAAAGGAAGCCATTTTGACGAGATCGGTTTATGTTAGACTACTCAACTTGCGGTATCGCAAATTACCGTGAATAACCAAAATGAGTAGGTAAGATGATTGGGCAGCAGAGAAACAGGCTAGCAGCTTTGGGAATAGATGTTTGGATTCCTCGGGAAGTTGTATGTCAAAAAAACACTGCACCAAGTCTATGGCGAGATCAATTAATTGATGACGTTTCTGAGTCTACAGAACGTACATTTGAAGTTGCACCGATTTTAGAAGATATTCCAGGAACATCTGCACATACGCCACCGATCGCCGAAATTGAAGTATCGCAGCAAACGAAAGTTGTTACAGAACCTATTGTTAAAGCAGCGCTTGATGAAAAAGAACAGATTGTTATTACTGCTCAGGTTCGGTCATTTGAATTGCAAATGTATGTGTTGGAAAACTGCGCCATTTTATTAGAAACCAGTCAGCTCAGCGATGCTCAAAGCCAACTCTGGCAAAATATTCAAAAGGCAAGATTAGGACAGTATGCTGAATTAAAATGGCCATTTCCTTTGGCTGCTTTTCAGGAAAGTCGAGGACTCTCCTCGTATATTCAAGGTTTTCTGGATGCAACCGCAACACAAAAAAAGATATTGTGCTTAGGTCAATTGGACTTTATTCAGCATTCTAATATCTTATATTTAGCTAGTTTAGAAGAAATGTTAGCCCAACCTTTATTAAAAAGACGGTTGTGGCAGCTGATGCAATAAAGATCGGAAATCGAATTATGAAGAAAGTTGTTGTATTCAGCCAAATAGATCAAGATGTTTTAGCGCAGTTAGAGCAAGATTATCGGGTCGTGGTACTTAATCCTAAACTTGGTGATATCAATGACCAGATTCGAACAGAAGTTGTTGATGCTGATGCCATGATTGGCGCAGGACGACTGTTAAACGAAAGTAATTTGGCACCCGCCCAAAAACTTAAAATCATTTCGACAGTGTCTGTTGGTTATGATAATTACGATGTTAACTATCTTAATCAAAAGAAAATTTGGCTTGCTAATACACCACATGTTTTGACGGAAACAACGGCCGATCTTGCCTTTACTTTGTTGCTGAGTGCTGCACGCAAAGTTCCATACCTTGATGCATGGACCAAACAAGGTCAGTGGAAACGCACGGTATCTACTGAACAATTTGGTATGGATGTTTTTGGTAAAACTCTAGGCATTATTGGCTTAGGGAATATTGGTGCTGCCATTGCCCGTCGTGGATTTTATGGTTTTAATATGAATATTTTGTATCATAACCGCCGTGAAAAGATTGAGGTGGCTCAAGCATTCAATGCTCAATATCGCGACTTAGATCAGTTATTGCAGCAGTCTGATTTTATTGTAGTTGCTGTCGATTTAAATCATGAATCCCAAGCACTGATTGGCGCAGAACAGTTTGACTTAATGCAAAAACATGCTGTCTTCGTCAATATTGCGCGTGGCTCTGTAGTAGATGAAGACGCTTTAATCGAAGCATTAAAACAAAATAAGATATTTGCTGCTGGATTAGATGTCTATGCCAAAGAACCTCTGCAAAATTCAGCATTATTTGAGCTGCCAAATGCAGTAACCTTGCCGCATATTGGCTCAGCAACGACTGAAACGCGTCAGAAAATGGTGAAACTTGCCTATCAAAATTTAGTGGACGCACTACAAGATAGAACACCTCGTTATCTCGTTAATCCAAAGTTTGAATAATTGCTTACAATGCTGATCAGTCAATTGCTGCATTATTGTGCGGGTTTATCTTTTTAAATTGATTAATATTGGTACACTTTCGACTTTTGAAATTTTGTCTTCGGGGTGTCTGTGTTTGAGAAATTGGCTGAAAAAAGTTTAAATCTAATGGGTTGGGAGCTGGATAATCATTGGGATTTGAATGTTGATCAATGCGTGATGATTGCAGCTCCACATACCAGTAATTGGGATGCTTTATATGCACGGTTGGCATTAAAAGCTTTAGGTGTAAATGTTCGTCTTACGATTAAAGATAGTTACATGAAGTTTCCATTTGGTCCATTTGTGCGTGCAATGGGTGGTATTGGGATTGATCGTAGCGCGAAACAAGAAGGACAAGCGCGACCGAGTATGGTTCAACTCATGAGTGACTTGTTCAAAACACATCCTAAGTTAGTGATGTTAGTGACACCAGAAGGGACGCGTGCTAAACAAGAACAGTGGAAAACTGGTTTTTATCATGTTGCAACCACCGCAGGCGTACCGATTGCATTGGCGTATATGGATTATGCTAAGAAAAAAACAGGTGTAGGAAAAATTGTTTATCCTACGGGAGATTATGAAAAAGATATGGTTGAAATTATGTCTTTTTATGCAGACATTAATGCAAAGTTTCCAGAGAAATTTAGTGTCGATCAACGTTATATAAACACGAAATAATAGTGTTGATTTCAAAAATATAAACTAAGGCAGGATTTTCCTGCCTTTTATAACACTTCGTTGCAAATATCTTCATTTTCTAATGTTATATTAAATTTCTTTATTAGAATCATAGAGAAACGACTTGAGATCGCTGCTGCTTGCATGTGGTTTATTGGCCACTACTCAATTGAGTCATACTCAGATCTTTTTGCCTACACAGGCAATTGAACAAACAGAAGTACCTGAAATTGGCAGTGGTGTAGGTTTGCTTGATCAACAGAAAGAAAAACTGATTGGTGAAAAAGTTTATCGTGAAGTTCATCGACAGATGCCAACGGTACAAGATGCGTGGTTAGAAGATCAATTTCTACAGGTTTTTTCAGGTATTCTTAGTCAGACTCAGCTTGGTCAACCGATTGGTTTAGTGGTTATAAAAGATCCACAAATTAACGCATTTGCAGTGCCTGGTGGTTTGTTTGCATTAAATACAGGCTTAATTACATCTGCAAAAAATTTGGATGAAATAGCAGGGGTCATGGCACACGAGATCGCCCACGTTGCACAGCGACATTACAGTCGTTCACAAGAAGCATTTAAAGGACAGGGGTTACTTGCTCTTGCAGGTATTCTTGTCGGTGCTGCAATCGCATCTAAAGCAGATGGTGATGTTGGTTCAGCGGTGATGTTAGGCACTCAAGCGGCGTTGATGGACAAGCAACTCAGTTATAGTCGTAATCAAGAGCGTGAAGCAGACCGTATTGGTATGCAGTTTATGTATTCTGCTGGATACAATCCACAAAGCATGGCAGATTATTTCGAAACCATGCATCGTGAAACAAGTCGTGTGAGTTTCTTACCTGATTTTTGGCTCACTCATCCACTAACGACAGAGCGTATGAGTGAAGCCCGATTACGAGCAAACCAACTCCCAAAAGTAAAATCAAAAATATATGATCTTGATTTTGAGATTTTAAAGTTATATACGCTCGTAATTTCAAACCAAGCGACAGAAACTCAATTACAAGCTTTTGCAAATCAAAAAAATACAGCTGCACAATTAGCGCTAAGTAAGTTTTATTTAGAACGTGGTGATTATACTCAGGCACAAGCAAATCTAGATTTGGTAAAAGCAAAGCTTAAATATCATGTATTGGTCCCACTGATTCAAACAGATATTTACTTAGGGCAAAATAAATTTGATCAGGCTTATAGTAGTATAAATTTCATTCAAAAAACGATGCCTGAAAATAGGGCACTATCTTATAAACTTGCAGAAGTTTTAATTCGGCAAGGGCAGGCTGGTCAAGCTCAAACATTGGTTCAACGGTTTATTCATAAAAACCAGAGAGATATTGAAGGTTGGCAACTGTTGCAGCAGGCAACAAACTTAGATAAAAGTTCGCCACTACAAGCAATTAATGTGCTTTGTTACCGTGCCGAAGCTGAGTATTGGTCAGGATATGAAGAAAATGCGATTAAATCGATGTTGCACGCTCAGCGTTTAGCCAAAGGAAATTTAGCCATGTCAGCAAAAATTGACTCTCGCTTAAAACAAATGCAAGATGATCGCCGTATGAAAATTTAATCTTTATCAAGAATTAAGAGAAATAAAAATGATCAAAGGACAATGTTTGTGTGGTGCTGTGCAGTATCAATATTATGGTGAAATTGAAAACAGTATTTTATGCTATTGTAGTCATTGTCAGCAGGCGCAAGGTTCGATAGCTGGTTGGAATAGCCCACTTGACGAAACACAATTTAAAATTCTGTCAGGACATGATCAGCTCAAAGAATATTTCCACACACCGAATAAAGCACGCGTATTTTGTCAAAATTGTGCAAGCCCACTTTACTCATATCGTACAGATTTACCTAATGTGATTCGTTTACGTCTAGGAACAGTGACCGATGGGAATCTTCCTGCACCAAAAGAAGAATTTTTTACTGAGCACAAACCAAACTTTATTGAATTAAGATAAGATGATCTGCGTAAAAAATCGCTGAGAAGTTAGAACATTTATGAAGAAAATTTTAGTTTTTATTTTTGCGATAAGCAGTGTGGGGATTAGCTCAGCAGCATCAGTCGAGCAATATGTGAATTCGGTTGAGAAAATTCGTAGTGTCTATGCACAGGATATTCGTGGTTTTTTACGTAGCCTTAATCCACAGATTTCACAGTTCACACCTGAGCAGCAAGCTCAGTATTGTGGTATTAATCAGCGTTATATTCAGGATATGTCAGATGCAATTGAAAAAAATCGCTCATCCTTGCCGCCACAATACGCAAATATGACTAAACAGGATGTAATCAAACAAGTCACTGAGTCAAAAGAGATGCAAATGCTAGTGAAATATAATGTTCAGTGTGATTTTAAGTAAAAATAATCTGTTGGGTTCATTATTTAATGAATCCAATTTTTAAAGAGAGTAATTTGTATAAAATAGAGGAAATTAAGCAGATTAGCTTAATTTTGCTTTAATTTTAGCAGAAACTTGTGCAGGATCGGCACGTCCGGCTATGATCGGACGTAGAGAATTCATCACCTTACCCATATCTTTCATGCTAGTAGCTTCTTGAGCAGCAATCGTTTGCTCAATGATGGAATCAAGTTCTTCCTCAGTCATAGCGGCTGGTAGAAATTGAGAAATAACCTCAACTTCGGCTTGTTCCTTACTAGCTAAATCATCTCGACCAGCGCCAGAAAAGGCCTTGATCGATTCTTTACGTTGTTTAATTTGCTTTTCAATGACCGCAAGAACCTGAGCATCGTCAAGCTCTATGCGCTCATCGACTTCGATTTGCTTAATTGCTGCTTGTACACCACGAATAACCGTTACTGTTGCCATATCTTTGGCACGCATTGAGTTTTTTAATACGTCAGTAATTTGGTTTTTTAAAGTATTCATAGTCTCTTCAGCAGTCAATCACAAATTAATTAGTAAAGGCGAGTAGTACGTACAGATTCGCGAGTCAATTTCTTTTGATAACGCTTAACTGCAGCAGCTTTTTTACGCTTACGCTCTTGAGTTGGTTTCTCATAGAATTCGCGCTTACGAACGTCAGCTAAAACACCCGCTTTTTCGCATGAACGCTTGAAACGACGGATAGCTACGTCTACTGGTTCGCCTTCTTTCAACTTAACTTGTGGCATGTAAAATCCTCTAAGATTATGGATAAGATCTAATGCACGATTGCACTAGATCGCAAGTGAAGGTCAGTATTTTACTCATTTACAACTCAGATCACAAGTCTATAATAGCTCTGATATTATTTTTGATCGTTGTAAAGGCAGTTTAATGATTGTTTTGGGCTTAGAAACTTCGTGTGATGAAACTGGGTTAGCACTCTATGATAGCGAGCTCGGCTTACGTGGACAGGTTTTGTATAGCCAAATCAAACTGCATGCAGAATATGGCGGTGTCGTTCCTGAATTGGCTTCACGTGATCATGTTCGTAAGATGATTCCTTTAATTAATCAATTGCTTGAGCAGAGTGGTGTTAAAAAGCAAGAGATTGATGCTGTTGCCTATACCCGTGGTCCAGGATTGATGGGTGCACTGATGACTGGGGCTTTATTTGGTCGCAGTTTGGCGTTTGCATTTAATAAACCTGCGATCGGTGTGCATCATATGGAAGGCCATATGCTTGCGCCATTGCTTTCGGAAACGCCACCGGAATTTCCATTTGTGGCTTTATTGGTTTCGGGTGGACACACTCAACTCATGGCAGCCTATGGCATCGGTCAATACGAATTGCTCGGCGAGTCAATTGATGATGCAGCAGGTGAAGCTTTCGATAAAGTCGCAAAAATGATGAAACTGCCTTATCCAGGTGGGCCAAATATTGCGAAATTGGCGTTACAGGGTGATGCCAAGGCATTTGAATTCCCACGGCCAATATTACATCAAGGTTTAGATTTTTCTTTTAGCGGTCTTAAAACCGCAGTTTCTGTACAATTGAAAAAGCTCGGTGAAGAGAATCGTGATGCTGATATTGCTGCCTCTTTTCAGGAAGCAATTGTCGATACACTCGCTAAAAAATCGGTGAAAGCTTTAAAGCAAACAGGTTTAAAACGTTTGGTGATTGCAGGTGGTGTGAGCGCCAATCTAAGATTACGTGAGCAATTGGAAACATCACTTAAAAAAATCAAAGCTCAAGTCTATTATGCCGAGCCTGCATTGTGTACTGATAATGGTGCCATGATTGCCTTTGCTGGATACCAACGTTTAAAAGCTGGGCAACATGATGGTTTGGCTGTGACGACGACACCAAGATGGCCAATGACTGAGTTACAACCGACCTAAAATACAATTCATCTTTCTATTGCTTGTTAGGCAGTGGGTAAATCTAGGTGGTTCTTATATTTACCCGACTATTCTTCTATTTAAAAAATTGAATCATTCATTTTATGCGTAGCGAACACGTACTGCCTACGCTATTGTATTTGAAGTATTGGATAAATTATTTTTTGATGAGCTAAAACTCATTGTGGAGTACAAAAGTTGAAAATTTCTTATATTTTTACATGTGGCCGATTAGAGTCTTTATTTAAGATTCTCTGTCTCACTCAACAAGGTGAGAAAAAGGTCGAGTCAAAAGAAAAGGTCGTTGAACAATATAGAAAAGACATCGCTTTAGGACGTCCTTTTGAAGAAACTGAACTTTATCAAATAATTGAGCAAAGTGAAGAAAAGATTGTTATTAACCGCTTGAGTAATATTCTGCGTGAAAAACCTACTCAGCAGAAGGGTAGCTTTGATGCGGACGAATATAAGACCGGCGCATGGTCTGAGTTTAGTGATTATAAGCTGGCGGTTCGATTCTCAAATGCGAAAACCGAGTTAAGTGAAAAGCACTTTGCGAAAACGGGTGAATACATGACCAGTCGTGGTATTGCAAAATTGACAGGTTTTAATCCAAGCAATATTAAGAATATGCTGCATCATAAAAGAAGTGTGGTGAGAAAAATGCTCACAACCTTAGAGAAGTTAGCAAAAGAGTATTAATATTTAAGCTGTATGTTTGATGCAGAGAAAATTTATTTTCTGCATCAATTCTGAACTAATACAATTTCAAGACTTTTAATCTTTAAACGCATTTTGATTTTCGACATCAATATATTCAAGATAACCACGACCTTGAACTTTTTGGTTTTGATATTCACCCGTGAAATTGTATGCACTTGCATAACCGATTCCATGACCATAGCGGTATCGGCTGTCGACTTCAGCGATAATTTCTAGCAGTTTCTGATTAGCATTATCCTTCACAGACCATGAAAACAATTGCGGTAAACGCATTTTTTACTTCATCTTGTTTCCTACGTTCTTTCCATACTGAAAAGCTAGATTATGAAAAACAATTGCCTTTGCTAAGCGGAAATAAGGACAAAGCCAAAGCTTTTTAGGGCAATCTCCCTAAGCATTGTTAGACAATTTTTCAAGGTTTTGCGAGCCAATCCAGTGTTTAGAGAACTGGTAAGCTGCACGCCCTGAACGCTGCCCACGAGCTTGGCACCATTTCAAACTTTCAGCACGAACAATGTCGTTATATTCCAAATTTGCTTGAACAATATAATGCTCGACAATTTCTAAATACAGTTGTTGATCCATTGGATAGAAGGAAAGCCACATGCCAAAACGATCAGACAGTGAAATTTTTTCCTCAATCGCTTCCTGTGGATGTAACTCGGTATATTGAGGAACATCCACTTTACGCACAGGCGTATTTTCATGCATAAATTCAGGTAGTAAATGACGGCGGTTACTGGTTGCATAAATAATAAAATTACTTGAACCCGATTGAAGTGAACCATCCAAGACACTTTTTAAACTACGATAATTTTCATCTTCTGCGTTAAACGCAAGATCGTCACAATAAACAATAAATTTTTCAGGGCGATGTTCTATTAATTTTTGGATTTTAGGTAAATCAGAAAGATCATCTCGTTCAATTTCAATTAAACGCAAACCTTGTGCTGAATACTCTGTAAGCAAGGCGCGAACAATCGATGATTTCCCTGTACCACGTGAACCTGTGAGTAAAACATCATTGGCAGGTAAGCCATTGAGAAACTGTAAAGTATTTTGAATAATCTTGGCTTTCTGGCGTTCAATTCCTTTTAGATCTTCTAAATACAATTTTTTAGGTTGCTGAATTGCAACTAGTTGTTGATTTTCCCATCGAAAAGCAATCGCAGAAAAATCTGTTGGCTGTTTAGGTGCAGGGAGAACTTGTTGTAACTGTGTCAAAACACTAGATAAAGATTGAAGAATAGATTCGGGTAAATCAAGAATAGCCATAAACACAAACCAAACTCAGTGATTAATGATTAGGGATACTATCATTGCTATAGCTGAAATGAAGAAAATATCATTAAAAATATTGCAAATGGTCAATTTTACCCTTGATTGTTGGTGCTGCTTTTTGCATTGTATAAGTGCGAGATGATAAGAATATAATGAAAAAATAGGAATGCTAATGTTCAATAGAGCTCAAGAAAAAAGAAATACATATCAATTGCATAGAATTGATATGTTAAAAGAGAGCTTGCAACATGCAAGTTCTTATGCGGAATGGAAAGAAATTGCACTAAAATTGGACGAAGAAGCGGGGCATGAAGCATGGAAATATGACAATCAATCGCCTTACTTTGATGCAGAAATTTTGTCTAAACGATACAACTTATTAAAAAAATATCGAATGCAACATCGAACTTTAGATTTAATTTATGTTCTCCGTGAAGGCTTATCTTATGACTTCGCCAATATTGGTCATCCAATGTTATTTGCACAAACCTATATTGGTACGAAAAGAATTATCGAAAACTATGTTGAAGAAATGAGTGAATGTCTTCGCTATTTAGCTTCTAGTGAATGTATTACTTTTCAACTCAAAAAAAAAATTCAATTTTTTAAAGAATGTCAAAGAGCCTATGGACAACCTGCCCTTATGTTTTCTGGGGGTGCAACACTGGGTTTATTTCATACAGGTGTATGTAAGGCTTTGCTCGAACAAGATTTAATGCCTCGAGTCCTGTCTGGTTCAAGTGCAGGGGCGATCATGACGGGCATGTTGGGGGTATCCTCGGCTGATAAAATTCCAGAACTGCTCGAAGGCGAACATTTTTTTAGTGATGCTTTTCAATTCAGGAAAATTTCAGAGCTAATTCGAGGTCATGGTGGTATTGCTGATGTCATGTATTTGAAAAAATTCCTGATGCAAAATTTGGGTGATGTGACATTTGCAGAAGCCTATCAACAGTCAAAGCGACATATTAATATTGTAATTGCCCCGTATAACACAGCACAGAACCCACGGATTATGAATGCACTCACCGCGCCGAATGTTTTGGTGTGGAGTGCTATTTTAGCATCTTGTGCTGTACCTGTATTATTTCCGCCTGTGCACTTAACCAGTAAACGTTACGATGGTCAGCATACACCTTATTTGGCCAATACCAAGTGGGTGGATGGGAGTATGCGTAGTGATTTTCCACAAGAAAAAATGGCTCGTTTGTATAATATAAATTACACCATTGCCAGCCAAGTAAATCCGCATATCGTGCCATTTATGCAAAGTGATACTGAACGGTTTCGTCGCGATGTTCTAAACTGGCCTAAACGAATTATTCGGCATCAAGGCAAATCGCTTGCTCTGGAAGTTATGGATTTAACACGTAATTATATGGGCAGTTTTTTCCCGATTCGCCGTGTTTTAGATCATGGATATGGCATTTTAGGGCAGCGTTATTACGGCGATGTAAATATTATTGCGCACTATGGTTTAAGACATTATAGCTATATGCTTAAAAATCCACGTCCGAAACTCTTTAAGGTTTTGCAGCAAGAGGGAGAGCGAGCGACATGGCCGAAGATTTCATCTATTGAAATTCATGCACGGATTGGAAAAACGATTGAGCATTGTTTAACATCACTGCGTAAGCAGCAAGAAAAGCAACAGAATGAGTTTTACTACGTTGATCTTTGATTCAAATATTCAACTGGATAATTTGAATTTAAGTACTAAACCTGAAAGCTATGCTTTTGGGCGGCGTTTATATCGTTGCCAAATTAAGCAACAACAATATTGGCTTAAATTTCATTTAATCAATAGCCATGAGGTTTTAGAGCAAGCGTTTGAGCGAGAACTAAATTTCTATCAACAAAACTCTCAAGTTATACAGAATTTTTTATTGCCCCATCAAATTATACCACTTTCTCATATTAAAAATGACGATGATCTTCCTCAGTGTGGGGGAGGGTTGCTTAGTGTTGCTACAAATGTATTTTTTAGCCCTATTCAGGTAACAGATAGCATCCAAGTTATCTGCCATAAAATTTTAACTGCGCTGCAAGCCATTGAAAGTATGCATCAATTAGGTTGGATTCATGGCGATTTAAAAGCAGAGCATTTTCGATTATATGAAAACTCATGCAGGCTCATTGATTTTGAACAAAGTTATCAATTACAACCAATCCAAAATTTAACCGCAACTCCTCATTATATGGCACCTGAGCTTTTTCATGGGAAGCCAAAAACCGTACAAACTGATTTATATGCTTTTGGCATCATTGTTTATGAGTGGTTATCCCAAAGCAAATTAACTGCAAAAAACTACCATGAATGGGCCATCCTACATTGCCAGAAATTAGAAATTAAATTACCTGATGAATTGCGGTGTTTTTTGCCTTTATTAACAGGCTTATTGCAGAAACATCTAAAACAGCGATTTAGCTCAGCAATAGAGGCAAAAAATTGTTTGAATGCAATTGATTTGCTGTAAAAATAAACATAAATGTTTGATTTGAATATTATATGTGCATTTGGTAGAGTTTTTTGTCAGAAAGACTTGTCATAACGAGTGTTTCTCACTAATATGCATACCCATCGGGGGCGTGGCGAAATTGGTAGACGCACTGGATTTAGGTTCCAGCGCCGCAAGGTGTAAGAGTTCGAGTCTCTTCGCCCCCACCAAATTTAAAAAGCAAGATTTTCTTGCTTTTTTTATGATTAAATCAGAAATGAATTGATCATAGGGTTATAGAGGATTGGTGTAATGGTAGCATGACGGTCTCCAAAACCGTTCGTCAAGGTTCGAGTCCTTGATCCTCTGCCAAATATCAAAAGGAACTTTAAATAAGTTTCTTTTTTTATTTCAAGAGTTTTTTCATTTGTATACGAAAAAAGCATTAGCTTTCAGATGTATAGTTTTTTTATAAAAAAGGCTTGTCAGCAAGAAAGTTTATCACTAATATACACATCCATCGGGGGCGTGGCGAAATTGGTAGACGCACTGGATTTAGGTTCCAGCGCCGCAAGGTGTAAGAGTTCGAGTCTCTTCGCCCCCACCAAATTTAAAAGTAAGTTTCTTACTTTTATGATTAGATCAGAAATGAATTAATCATGCAGTTATAGAGGATTGGTGTAATGGTAGCATGACGGTCTCCAAAACCGTTCGTCAAGGTTCGAGTCCTTGATCCTCTGCCAAATAAATAAAAAAGCCCTTGTATTTACAAGGGCTTTTTTATTTTCTCAATTTGATGTTTGAGTAAAAGTATAGAAATATTTGCTCAAAGCATACATAGCCTGTTTTGACTTATATAAAAAGACTAGGGAACACATAGGTTTCCTAATCTTAAGTTGGTGATTTTATATATTGATCGATTATGGTGTTGCTAATACAGTTGCCAAGAGTGGTAAATTTTGCCCTGTAGCAGCAGCTTAGGACTTACGCATAAAAGTAAAAAATTAATGTACTATAGCCCAGAAAATAGCATCACAATCTCAGGCTTTCTGAATTGTTCTCGCATATAAGAACTGAGAAAGCCTTGCTTTAACTGATAAATCGTCGTTTTCCATTTTCTCGCTAAGGCGATCAAACGATGCCACACCAATATACAACAGGCTATATGATTTCGTTGACTTTGACCCTTGCGACACTGGCAACGTTCTATACCTGTCGTTTGTTTTAACTCCCGATGCACCTGCTCAATACGTCAGCCAACTGCACAGATTGTTTTGATCTCATCAAGTGTACGAGTCGTTGTCGCATTCGTCACAATATAATCTGTACGTTCGGTAGAGTGTAATGAATGACCTTTGGGAAAACCGCATAAATGGACGCTATCGAGTCTGTAAATAAAACTGTGTAAACGCTTAAACTAAGCCCTGACGCTGTTGGGGTTAACTAAGGTGTTTATTATGAAAGATGAAGCAATGTTGGCATTAGCAAAAGAGCTTGCCAAAAATCTAAAAACTGAAGCTGACCTCAATGATTTTAGTCGAGCGTTAAAAAAACTCACTGTTGAGACTGTTCTTAATGCCGAGCTTACTGAACATTTAGGGTATGAAAAAAATAGTTCTCGCACCAACAAAAAATGCACGTAATGGCTATACCACAAAGGGTTTATTAACCGATGATGGTGAGTTCGATCTCGATACCCCTAGAGATCGTGATGGTACATTTGAGCCACAGTTGATTAAGAAAAACCAGACTCGTATCACGCAAATGGACAGTCAAATTTTATCGCTATATGCCAAAGGAATGACCACACGAAATACCGTTGCCACATTCAAAGAAAGGTACGATGCAGATGTATCACCAATGCTCATTTCCAGAGTTACAGATGCGGTCAAAGAGCAAGTAATCGAATGGTAAAACCGCCCCTTAGATGCTCTATATCCCTTGCGCAGCAGTGCTGCTTGTATCTTGATTGATATAATGATTAGCTACCACTATACGCAAATTGTAGAGTTTGAAGTGCTGCTAAAATCTTAAATTTGAACCTGAGATAAAACCTACAATTTGCCCTTATCCCTCATACAACTCTGAACGGTAACTAAGCACTTTGATGCTGTATTCACAAGGTAAGATGATGGTTAATGGGATAAAAAACATAGCTTAAACTCAAGGAATATCACCATGATTATGCTAGGTATTGATGTCAGTAAAACCAAAATAGATTGTTGCATTTTCCCTCAAGGTTTGACTGGAAAAAGAAAAAATAAAATATTTACTAATACAGAAAGTGGCTTTGGCAGTCTGCTCAAATGGCTAATCACTCTTAAAATTGAACCTGATCAAGTGACAGCAATCATGGAAGCGACTTCGGTTTATCATGAGAATTTGGGATATTATCTATATGATGCAGGTGTAAAGGTTTGTGTGGCTAATCCTTCACGAGTAAGAGCCTTTGCCAAAGGCATGTCCATGCTAAATAAAACGGATAAAGCTGATAGTGAAGCTCTTTCACGTTATGGTTACACCGCAAAGTTAATCATATGGCAGCCTGAACCTGAAAATGTCAGATTATTAAAAGCTTTACTAGGCAGACGAGATGTCTATCTAGGTAGTCTATTGCAGGAAAAGAATCGACTTGAAAAGGCGCAGTCCACTCATACCTCCGTTGTTGTGATTAAATTACTTGAAGAGAATATTGAGTATTTAAATCAGCAACTTGAACATATTGATAAGTTAATAAATAATCACATAGATCAAGATCCAACATTGAAACAGGATTTGAAATTACTGCAAACTATTCCTTCAATCGGTGAACGATCAGGCTTATTACTGTTGGGGTTATTTCATTCGCACAAGTTTGAAAAAGCAAGTCAAGCTGCTGCATATGTAGGTTTGGTTCCAGTACATCAGTTGTCTGGCAGTTCAGTCAACAAGCAAAGTCACTTATCAAAAGCAGGTGACAGTAAAATACGCTCAGTATTGTATATGTCAGCATTAACAGCGATTAAATATAATCCACACATTGAAGCTTTATATCAACGATTATTAAGCCAGGGTAAAAATAAAATGTGTGCTTTAGGTGCTGCAATGCGCAAGCTTATACATCTGTGTTATGGCGTTTTAAAACATCAGACTGCCTATCAAAGAGATTATTTATTGGTCGAATAATCTCAAAGCCTGATTGACTACCAAGACGGTATCTCATTATATGGATTGTATCGTCGTTAAGGTACGTCAGACAGTTTAGTTATAAACAAGGCCGTATACCTCGCATTAGGCGTCAATACTGATGGACAGAAAGACCTATTAGGCATGTGGATGTCAGAAAACGAAGGTGCTAAATTTTGGTTATCTGTCCTGACCGAACTTAAAAATCGTGGTTTAAAGGATATTCTGATTGCCTGTGTAGATGGCTTAAAAGGCTTTCCTGATACGATCAACACAATTTACCCTGATACCTATATTCAATTGTGTATCATCCACATGGTACGCAATAATCTCAAATATGTGAGTTGGAAAGACTATAAGGCTGTAACTGCCGATTTAAAGAGGATTTATCAATCTGTTACGGAAGATGCAGCGTTACAGGCTTTAGATGAATTTGGGCAAAAGTGGGATGACAAATACCCTCAAATCAGCAAGTCATGGTTATCCAACTGGTCGAATTTAAACACGTTTTTTGCTTACCCAATGGATGTTCGTAAAGCAATTTATACGACAAATGCAATTGAGTCACTGAACAGTGTTATCCGTCATGTGACGAAGAAAAGAAAAATCTTCCCAACGGATGATTCAGTGAGAAAAGTGGTATATTTAGCGATTATGGCAGCAAGCAAAAAATGGACAATGCCTATCCAAAATTGGAAAGCTGCTATGAATCGTTTTAGCATCATGTTTGTAGAGCGCGTAACGAGATATTTTTAAATCTGCATTTACACAGAATTATTTACAGGCTCATAAAAAAAGCAAAGCCGAGGCTTTGCTTTTTAAATCAACAAAATTTAGATTTTGCTAATTAGATCATTAATTTGTTTCGCTTGTTCAGCCGCATTACCTGTATATGTTGCAGGTGTTAATTCAGCCAAACGTGCACGTTCGTCAGCAGGAACTTGTAATAATTCATCACCATTCACAAAATTGACCATCATGTCACGGGTCATTGCTTGACCACGAGTCAATGCTTTTAATTTTTCGTATGGCTTTTCAACGTTATAACGACGCATAACGGTTTGGATTGGTTCTGCAAGAACTTCTTGTGCTTGGTCTAAATCTTCATTTAAACGGTTCGCGTTCAACTCAAGTTTACCAATACCTTTTAAGCAAGCATCAAAAGCAATCAAGCTTTGTGCAAAACCAACACCCATGTTACGAAGAACAGTTGAGTCAGTTAAGTCACGCTGCCAGCGAGAAACAGGAAGTTTTTCACCAAGATGACCCAATACCGCATTTGCGATACCTAAGTTACCTTCAGAATTTTCGAAGTCAATTGGGTTTACTTTATGAGGCATTGTTGAAGAACCAACTTCACCGTCTTTTAATTTTTGCTTGAAGTAACCTAGTGAGATATAGCCCCAAACATCACGGTTAAAATCGATCAGGATGGTGTTGTAACGACGTAATGCATCAAACAATTCAGCCATATAATCGTGTGGCTCAATTTGTGTGGTGTATGGGTTGAAGCTTAAACCTAAAGATTCTACAAATGCTTGAGCATGTGCAGCCCAGTCAATTTCTGGGTAAGCAGATAGGTGAGCATTGTAGTTACCGACAGCACCATTGATTTTGCCAAGTAATTCGACATTTTCAAATTGCTTGATTTGGCGCGCTAAACGATAAGCAACGTTTGCCATCTCTTTACCCAATGTAGTCGGGCTTGCAGTTTGACCATGTGTACGAGACAACATTGGTTGTTCAGCATGTGTGATTGCCAAAGCAGAAATCGCATTAAGGATTTGTTTCATACTTGAAACTAAAACTTCACGACCATTTTTAAGCATTAATGCATGAGACAAGTTGTTGATGTCTTCAGAGGTACATGCAAAGTGAATAAATTCGCCCGCATTTTGTAGCTCATCAATATTGGCAATTTTTTCTTTAAGGAAGTATTCAACCGCTTTTACATCATGGTTCGTCGTACGTTCAATTTCTTTAATACGATTCGCATCTTCTTCAGAGAAATTGGTTACGATCGCATCTAATGCTGCATTTGTTTCAGCAGAAAAAGCAGGAACTTCAATAATTTCTGCACGATTTGCAAGTGCTTGTAACCAACGCACTTCAACCGTAACACGAGCGTGGATTAAACCAAACTCAGACAAAAAAGGGCGTAACGCATCGCATTTGCTTGCATAACGTCCATCAAGTGGTGAGAGTGCGGTTAAAGCATTCATACAGATTCCTTAATTTTGGAATAAACATAAAAATAAATTCGTCTTAGCATCGGTTTATACCACCTGATACTGTAAACGAGCGAGAGCTTGAATATCTTGTAATAACTTACGTTTAGTAAAAATCATACTCCAAGAGCTACCACCGAGCTGCTTCCATAAATGTGCAAGTTGTAAGCCAGTAAATAAGCATGCACGAATACGGTTGGTATGATTGATGTCTTTAAATGCTTCAGCATTACCGCGAACTAAAATACGAGGATTGATTTGTCCTGCTGTTTCCACATAAGTTTGTGCAAGGTTGGCGATAATACTTGGATGCAAATAGTTGTTATCGAAAAATGAAAGCTGTTTTAATATTTTTTGCTGAGCTGCTTCGATAATTTTGACGTATTCAGGATTGCTATACACTTTCTTTTCTAATTGCAATAACGCCATTGCATAAGACATTGGGAGTTTAGCAGTCGACATTTTCGGAATACGAGATTTAGGCGCAGTATTAAAAGGTTGGGTTATACAACCTTCTAATGTTTTTAAACCAAGAGAGATATCTGCAAGTTGATTAAAAAAATCTAAAGTTTGAGTGGCATTGTTGGTGGCTGGGCGAATATTAAGACTGGCTTTAATCAGTAGTTCAAAATAAAAATTACCGCTATCGCCAATACTTTGCTGACCCGCCATTGCAGTCATATGCGTGAGCTGAGTTGCTTGAAACACAGCAGCCAATGCTAAAGCACGATTTTGTCGAACATTCAACGCTTGGGCGTGCTGAAAGGGTAACTCCACCATGCTTCGCTTCCAATTTCCTTAAATAAAATCTGGTTCAGGTGCATTGGTATGGTGAATCACACCACCACCTAAGCACACTTCTCCGGAGTAGAACACCACGCTTTGTCCAGGAGTTACAGCTCTTTGTGGTTCATCAAACTCAACTCGAATACCATTTTCGGTTTGCTCATCACGATAAATTGTACACGCTTGATCAGGCTGGCGATAACGGGTTTTTGCCGTGCATCGGAATCCTGTACTTGGGATGTCCTGTTCACCTGCGACCCAATCAATCGACTCACTCCAAAGCTGTGTGCTTTGCATGAGTGGGTGCTCATGTCCTTGACCGATCACCAAGCGATTATTGGCAATATCTTTATGGAGTACGAACCATGCACCTTCTTGTACACCTTTCATACCACCGATACCAATACCACCGCGTTGACCGAGCGTATAGTACATCAAGCCATGATGTTCACCAACTTCTTTACCTGACTCTAAAACAATTTTTCCAGCTTGTGCAGGTAAATATTGTTTTAAGAAATCGGTGAAACGACGTTCACCAATAAAGCAGATACCCGTCGAGTCTTTTTTCTTGGCAGTTGCTAAATCAAGTTGTTCAGCAATGCGACGAACTTCGGGCTTTTCGATTTCACCGACAGGGAACAGCGTCTTATTGATTTCACGACCATGCACTGCATGTAAGAAATAAGTTTGGTCTTTATTATTATCCACACCACGGAGTAATGGAGCATAGGTTTCGCCACGCGAGTTTTGCATGCTTGCACCACGACGCGCATAATGACCTGTTGCAATAAAGTCTGCACCCAAAGTCATGGCATGATCGAGGAAGGCACGGAATTTAATTTCTTTATTACACAAGATATCTGGGTTTGGTGTGCGACCTGCAGCATATTCAGCCAAGAAGTGTTCAAACACGCGATCCCAATATTCCATGGCAAAGTTCGCAGTGTGCAGCTTGATACCAATTTTATCTGCAACGGCTTGCGCATCAGCTAAGTCTTCAAGTGCTGTGCAGTATTCCGTACCATCATCTTCCTCCCAGTTTTTCATGAAAAGACCTTCAACTTGATATCCTTGTTGAAGTAATAATGCGGCAGAAACAGAGGAGTCTACACCACCAGACATACCGACGATGACACGTTGTTGCATCTAATTAAGCATCCAAATGAGAAGTTAATGAGGGAGAGAAAGGGTGCTCATAAATGAGCGATAAGGGATATTTTTTGCCAGCAAGGGCATCTTCAATTACTTTTACAACCAATGGGCTTCTAGCACGTGCTGATTCTTGTAGCTCATCTAAGTTCATCCATACTGTACCAACAATACCTGTATCCAGTTGCGCATTTTCTTCAACTGAGGTGACATGTGCTAAAAAGCAAAAACGGTAATAGGTACGATCTGGAAACATCGGGGGAGTATAGGTATAAATCCCAAGAAGATGATCAATTTCAACATGATGACCTGTTTCTTCTAAGGTCTCACGAATCGCTGCTTGAATAATGGTCTCATCGCATTCTACATGTCCCGCAGGTTGATTAAACACGGTATGTACAAAGCCTTCGCTGTGTTCTTCAACAAACAGAAAACGTCCGTCTTTTTCGACTACAGTAGCGACTGTGACATGGGGTGTCCAAGCGGTCATAGAAAGCACCATGATTTTAAAAAACGTATTCTACAAAATTTGAGAGTTTTTGGCTATGGTAGTGCTGATGGGGAATTATTGAATTAATCTAAATTTTTAATTTCATTAATAATTGTATCCAGCAACCAGAAATTTTCTTCAATTGAAATAGCCTTTTTGCTTAATTCATCTATATTCTTTCCTTCTAGTGTCCATAGAAAAGGATAAAATGAAAAGACCTGATTCCCAGTAAGTTCTTGAATATCAGTTTTCCAATTATTCCACCTTAAAGAGCCATAAAATTGATCGAGATCGCCATTTAAACACCAATTTAAGAAATCTGAATAACCAATCTCTAAATTCTCCCATCTTAAACAGTCGGGAGCAAGATAATAAATATCACCTAAGTTTTCTCCCAAACCACCACAATTTATCGAAAAATAACCACCCAGAATATCGTCGGCTATAAGTAAATAATCAGGTTGCTTATGTTGTTGGGTGATTGTTTTTCCAATATTCCATTCATGAATTCCACGATCTAACCTTTTGCTGCCAGAACCTAAAACTCTCAACCATCCATGATCAATGAGTAAACCACCAGTTTCATAAATCATAGCTCCCATTGAGGAGCGAGTCGTCACTTGGATTGAAAGTAATTCACTTTCTGCTCTGTTTATATTATTAGGTAGCATTTCAAATTGATTCTTAGCTGTTTCCAACCAGCTTTTAATGAGAATCCAGCCTGATTCCTTAGTATCTATTAGTTCATTTAGTTGTTTCATTGTTCTTTGAGTTCGTTAGTGTGAATTGATTAAATGGATATAAATTTAATTATTCTTATAATTATCCTTCACTTTCACATAATGGCGTGCTGAATAAGGAAGGAATTCCATTTCTTTTTCAGTCAGCGCACGAACTTGTTGTACTGGACTACCGACATAGAGATAACCGCTTTTTAACACTTTACGTGGTGGCACAAGGCTACCTGCTCCAATCATTACATCATCTTCAATAATCACGTCATCTAAAACAACGGTATTAATCCCGATCAGGACACGATTACCAATGGTACAACCATGTAAAGTCACATGATGTCCAACCGTCACATCTTCGCCAATGATGAGAGGCGAACCATTTGGTTTAGCTTGATTTTTATGACTGACATGTAACATACAATGATCTTGTACATTACTGTTTTTGCCAATCTGAATTGAATTGACATCACCACGAATCACGGCAAAAGGCCAAACAGAAACATTCTCTGCTAATTTGACATCACCGATGATGACAGACATGTCATCCACATAACAGCTTGAATCAACATCAGGTTTTTGATCGAGATAGGGACGAATATTCTTAGCCATGAGTATGATCAATATAAAATATAGATGAATTATAAAATAAAAAAGCATTCATGCCCAAGAGCATGAATGCTTAATATCAGCAATTCTAAAATTAGAATAAGTTACTAAAGAACATCTTGATATGGTCAATTAGACGAGCAAAGAAGCCTGCTTCTTCAACAGGTTTTAATGCAACTAGTGGTTTCTCTGCAATCACTTTACCATCAAGGCTTGCAACTAATTTACCCACAACTTGACCTTTGGCTAAAGGCGCATTCAATTTAGGTTGAACTACAAGTTGAGTTTTGATTTTGTCCGCTTGACCTTTAGGCATGGTTACGTTGAAGTTTTCAGCAAGACCAATTTGAACATTATCTTCTTTACCAAACCATACTTTTGCTTTAGCAAGCACTTGGTTAGCAGGTTGTACATTTGCAGTCTCGAAGTTTGCAAAACCCCATGCTAATAATGTCCGAGTCTGTCCAGCACGTTCGTTCATGCTTGGCGTACCGAAGATGACTGAAATCAAACGCATTGGACCACGTTTACTTGATGTGGTTAAGCAGTAACCAGCCTCATCCGTATGACCTGTTTTCAAACCGTCAACGCTTGGGTCTGTATAAAGCAATGCATTACGGTTGCCTTGCTTAATACCATTAAACGTAAATTCTTTTTCTGAATAGATCGGGTAGTATTTAGAGCTATCTTTGATAATGTGTTGAGCAAGAACAGCCATATCTTTTGCTGTTGAGTAATGACCTTCAGCAGGCATCCCTGTTGAGTTGATGAAATGGGTGTTCACCATGCCAATCCGTTTGGCTTCCTGGTTCATCATATGGGCAAATGTACCTTCGTTGCCCGCAATGTGTTCGGCCATTGCTTTAGATGCATCATTGCCTGATTGAATAATAATGCCACGTAACATTTCTAGGACAGTTGCTGTACCATTTAATGGTACATACATACATGATTCAGCACTGGTACCACGACACCATGCTGATTCATTCATACGGACTTGTTCGTTGTCTGTTAATTCACCCTTTAAAAGTTTTTGTTCTATGATGTAGCTTGTCATCATTTTGGTCATAGACGCGGGTGCGAGTTTTTCATTTTCGTTTTTTGCAGCAAGGATTTGTCCTGTCTCGTAATCCATTAATACATAGGATTTATTATTTAATTCTGGTGGAGACGGTAGGACAGTCGCTGCATATGAAAGGCTTGGCAAAAGTAATAATGCAGCAAGAGCGCTTTTTTGAGTCATTCTAGGTGTTCCAATATCTTGTGTGAAGCAGATGAGCCTAGCATTTTAGGACAAAGCAAAGCCGACTTCTACGGTAGAAGTCGGCTTTTTCATGCAGTATTGTAACTAATCAGTTACTTAGAATAATAATTCCGAACATCATCGCAAATTTGACGATTATCATCTTCAGATGCAGCCTTCGCATCTTTACGCGCTTCAGCAAGAGGAGCTTGGAACTCTTTGGTTTTAGCACGTTTATTGAGGATGTCTACAGCATTTGGTTCATTTGATAAGTATGATTTGACGAGGTTGTCATATGCTTTATTAAATTTTAGATCTTTGCCAATTAAATCTGGGCAGATTTCTGACAATACATAAATTGCAGCAAGTTCTTGAGGAGTCACGCCTTCAGATGTTGGTGTAACTTCAATTTTTTCAGGTTCAGATTTTTTTTCTGCGGCAAATACAGTTGTTGTGAAAAGACTAGAGGTAATGAGAAATGATAAACCTAGTGTTTTGAAAACATTTTTCTTCATAAGAACTCAAACTCAGAAACAAGACTTAAAGAATTTGAATAGCTTATAGCATAAAAATATCAGTAGATTGTATGTTTGCTGTAGGAAATTAAACGGAAGCGTTTTCAAATCTTAAATTTGAAAACGCTTCCAAATTTTAATTGCATATTAGCCTTCAAAATTTAATACATCTTCACATACTGACTTTTGTTCAGCTTTTTCAACTTCTTTCGCTGCTTCACGAGCATCTTTCAATAAAGATTGGAATTCTCCATCTTTTTGTAGACTCTCAAGGGAAGCTGACTTATCAGAATACGTGCTTAAATAAGAACCCACCATCTTTTTGATGTTTTCGTCAAATTTAGCATTTTTTCCAATTATGCTTGGGCACATTTCAATGAGGACTTGCGCATTGGCAATATCATCTTTGATGAGTGCGTCTGCTTCTTTAGCTGAAACCGTTGTGTTTGCAAAAATTACGGGTGCTGTTAGAAGTGAAAAACTTACCCCTAAAACACGGATAAAAGTAGATAAATGTCTCATGGCGGCATAAATTTCTAATACTATGAAGTTACAAATATATATAATTCATTGAATAATTCAATTGAAAAAACTACGTAGTAACATTTGAAGAGACAAGATCAAAGTGAATATTTTAATAGCAAATGATGATGGTGTTTTTGCACCAGGCTTACAGGCTCTAGCACAAGCGTTAAAGCCTTTAGGACGCGTCGTCGTGGTTGCACCTGAAAGTGAGAGGAGTGGTTATTCAAGTGCGTTGACATTAGATCGACCGTTACGACCCGTTCAGATTGCAGAGGATGTTTGGGCTGTGAATGGAACGCCCGCAGATTGTGTTTATTTATCAATGAATGGTCTATTCGATTTTGAATTTGATCTTGTTGTCAGTGGTATTAATAGTGGCGCAAACCTCGGCGATGATGTTCTATATTCAGGTACGGTTGGTGCTGCATTTGAAGGTCGCCTAATGAAACATCCTGCAATCGCAGTTTCATTAGCAGGTTCAAATGTACGTTCCTATGAACATCCTGAGCATTATGCGAAAGCTGCACAATGGGTTCATGATTTTATTGCGAATGGACTACCAATTTTGCCGCCCCGTCATATTTTTAATATTAATATCCCAGATGTTGAGCAAATTAAAGGGACACAAATCACCTATCAAGGTCGTAGAGCACAATCCAAACCAATTAGTAGCCATGTCGATCCACGTGGTCGCCAAGTCTATTGGATTGGTTTAGCCGGTGAGGCAGTTACAGAACCTCAATCCGCTTCAAGTCATATTCAGTCTGATTTCTTTGCTGTCGCGAATGATTATGTCAGTATCACGCCGATTCAAATGGATGCAACTAATTATGCTGTACTCGATAATTTACATCTTCATGTAAATGGTTAGCAGTGGCTATGTTATAACTTTGTGAATATAGAAAGTGAGAACTCGTTTTTTCTCACTTTTTTGGTACTCTTAGGCGCAAATAAATTAAGGTTTTTTCGATGAGGGCGAAGATGCATTTAAACCATGTCTCGATTTTTCTATCACGAAAAATGATTAAAACAATCGTGTTGTCTATGGCAGTAACAAGCATTGTCGTCGTTACAGGTTGTGCATCAAAACCACAAGTAAAAGGTGGTAATCGTTATGTACAGCAAGCACCCAATTATTACACAGTACGTTCAGGCGATACGCTGAGTGCAATTGCAAATCGTTATGGATTGAATTATTTAGATGTTGCTGTGCTGAATGATATTGCGCCGCCTTATCGTATTTATGTCAATCAATCATTACGTTTAAAAGGTTCTGTTGCAGAACGAACTACATCTACACAAGCAGTGGTACAAACCGCGCCGATTCAACGTCAAACGATTAACTTGCCAACACAACAACCTGTTGTTCCTAAGACACAGCCTGTTATACCCAAAGCTGTTGTTCCAGCAAATCCTGTTACACTATCTTCAACGACGCTTGCTTCGAGTTTACGTTGGGTAAAACCATCAAATGGAGCGATCATTCAAACTTTCAATTTGGCAAATAACGTCAAAGGAACACGTTACGGTGGTAATGAAGGTGATCCAATTTTTGCTGCTGCAAATGGGCAAGTGGTCTATGCTGCTGATGGTTTAAAAGAATATGGCAATCTAGTCTTGATTAAGCATATTGATGGTTATATTACGGCCTACGCGCATAACAGTAAGATGTTAGTCAAGAGTGGGGATAATGTGACTGCTGGTCAAAAAATTGCAGAAATGGGTTCTTCAGGTGCTTCACGTATCATGCTTGAGTTCCAAGTTCGTTTAGATGGTAAGCCTGTGAATCCAATGACAGTTTTACCAAACTAAAATAGCCGAATTAATAATCTTTCAATAAATTATTAATAATCTTTCAATAAATTATTAATAATCGCTAGTTTAAGGATAGACTTCCTTGTATACTTATTGAGATTGCTTTAATTAGAACAATAAGCATATTTTAATAAATTAAGAGAGAAGTCTATGCTAGATCAATTGCGTGCAATGGGGGTCTTCGCTTGCGTTGTTGAAAAAAGTTCTTTTAGTGGTGCAGCACGAGAATTAGGAATTACAACAAGTGCAGTCAGTCAACAAATTCGTTCTTTAGAACATGAAATGGATGTCACTTTACTTCATCGTTCTACTCGAAAACTCAGTCTTACAGAAGCAGGACAAGCATTTTTTCTCAGTTGCCAAGAAATGTTGGCTGCCGCTGAACGTGGCAAAATTCGTATCAATGAACTGCGCGACGATCTTGTTGGAGATTTACGTATTGCGACGACACCTGAATTAGGTGCCTTGCATGTCATTCCAGCACTATCTCATTGGATGTCAGCACATAAAGGTCTAGCGATTCATTTTGAAGCAGACCACCGTTATATTGATTTGATTGAAGAGCGGATTGATATCGCAATACGGATGAGCCTGCGTGTTGATGATCATCAGCTCACCGCAGTACCTTTAGCGAGAGTTGATCAGGTTCTTGTTGCATCGCCAAGTTATCTCAATCAAGCATCAACTATTACTCGCCCAGAAGATTTACGAAATCACGAATTATTACCTGTTACATTGATGCAAAATTATCAACATTTTGCCTTCCGTCATGGTTTGAGTGGTGAAATTGTCAATGTTGATATGAAAACACGCTTAGGCACAAACAATGTTTTTGTTGCTAAATCCTTGTGCCAGCAGGGGCATGGTATTGCACGTATTCTCTATATGGACATTCAAAAAGAACTGATTAATGGTTCTTTGGTTGAAGTTCTACCTGATTGGCAACTTCCTGCTTATACGCTTCATGCTTTAACTTCCAAGCGTGAACAATACCCAATGAAAGTACATCGTTGTATTGATGCATTAAAACAATATTTCTCTCAATTACCTGGTGGACGATCTCTACTAGGTGTAGCCTAAGAAAAAGGCCATGTTTGTTTAAAAACATGGCCTTTTCATTTTATCTATTCTTCTTACGAAGTGATTTTAAGCTTTTAGCTTCAACAGTAGATTCTTCTGAAGATTTTGTCTCAGTTTCATCTTTTTTAGTCTTTTTTCGTTTTTTCTTTTTTTTAGGTTCATCATCTTCAACAGCTTCGCCGTCCTCAATGGCTTGCCAATACTCAAGTTGTTCCATAACGGCTGCATAGATTGAATTTTTACTATATCGACCTTTCTTATCTAATGTACCTACTGGGCGAGCCATTAGAATTTCTAAGGCTTGATCAATTGTTTCAATCGCATGGACATGGAACTGACCTGCTTGAACCGCTTCAATTACATCTTGACGTAGCATCAAATGTTGCATGTTTTGACGGGGAATAATGACGCCTTGTTTGCCTGTTAAGCCTTGAAGTTTACATGCATCATAGAAACCTTCGATTTTTGCATTCACTCCACCAATTGGTTGTACTTGGCCAAGTTGGTTCATAGAACCCGTAATCGCCCATGATTGGTCAATTGGAATTTGAGAAATGGCAGAAATTAAAGCTGAAAGTTCTGCAACAGTGGCACTATCGCCATCCACTTGTCCATAGCTTTGCTCAAACGCCAATGCTGCGGAGAAATGTAAGATTTGTTCACGACCAAAGTGTGCTTTTAAGAAGCTTGACATGAGCAACACGCCTTTGGCATGAAGCGAGCCGCCTAACTCGACACTGCGTTCAATATCTAAAATATCACCGCCGCCTTGATAAACGGATGCGGTGAGACGAGAGGGTAAACCGAACTCAACATCTGCATAGTGAATTACAGACAAGGCATTGATCTGACCGAGACGATGCCCTGAAGTTTCAATCAATTGTGTCCCACGCGAAAGATCTTGCCAATATAACTCTCTTAAATAGCCTAAGCGATATTGACGATGATGTAATGCTTGGTTGACATGCTGATCTGTGACGATTTTGTCATCAGCTTTAAAGGCATGATGATGTGCTTCACGAATTAAATCACCGAGTGTAGAGGCATGAAGTGAGAGAGAGCTTTGATCTTCTGCTTGACGACTAGAGTCGGTGAGTAAAGCGGCGAGCGCTGAACGATCAAATGGAAGCAATTTATCGGCTTGAACATAGTCTGCAATCAATTGCATGTAGGCCTGTTCATTGCTGTTATTGCGTTGCAAGGTATCGGTAAAATCTGCTCGAATTTTAAAGACACTGCCTAATTCTGGTTCAACTTCTAAAATTTCATAGTAAATTTCAGGTTCTGCCAGTAAAACAACTTTGATATCTAAAGGAACAGAAGCGGGTTCAATCGAAATGCTGCCCGTTAATGTTAGCATATGTTCTAACGAAGAAAGTTTGAGTTGACCTGATTTCAATGCACGTTTTAAACCTTGCCATGCATAAGGCTGTTCAAGCAATTGCTCTGCTTCAAGCATTAAAAAGCCACCGTTGGCTTGATGCAAAGACCCTGGGCGAATTAAGGTAAAGTCGGTGGTAATCGTACCATTATGTGTAAGTTGCTCAACATGACCCAATAAATTGTAGTGCGTTGGAAAATCTTCGAAAATAACTGGAGCACCACTATTTGGCTTATTGGCAATAATTACATTAGCTTGATAACGTGATGGAACACGATTAAATAAAGCAGGCGTAAAATCATCTTCTTCTTGTTCTAAAATCAGCTCAACATTATCAATAATATCTTCAGCATAATGTTTTAGATATAAGTCGAGACCTTTGACTTCTTTATTTTTATTTAAAATTGACTCCATACGTGGTGTAACCACTTGAGTGGCAATTTCACGGTTTAAAATTGATACTTGATCCCGCGCATCATCTTCCAGATCGCCCAGATGTAAACCCAGACGTTCAAGTTTTTTCTCCATATAACGCATATTGGAGTTGATTTCAGCACGTTCCCTGCTAGTCAATGCGTTCAGGTCATTTTGGGTGAGTTCATGATATTCATTGTCTTTCAACTGCATTGGAATAAAGACATGCTTGTCATTACGGGAAATCAATTTTAAATCGAGTTCCTCACCCTCTTTGGTCAGTTCAACCAATGCCTGTTGCTGTACATCACCCGTATCCTGACGGATACGTTCAATACGGTTGTGATAGGTTTCCGCACTAAAACGGCGTTCCAGCTGCTTTAAGATAATTTGCCATGCCTGCTGCAAGGCATTTTGAAATTTGCTGCCTTGTCCCGCTGGGAAGCGCAGAGCAATCGGTTGTCTTGGGTTCTTGAAATTATTGACATAGACCCAGTCATCAGGGGTAGCCATGGTTTTGGCGTGCTGTTGGAGCAAACGCTTGATCATGGTTCGTTTACCAAGACCAGCCGTACCCACGGCAAAAATGTTATAGCCTGAATAGGGTAAAGAAATCCCTGCCTCGACTGAGGCACGGGCGCGGTCCTGTCCTAAAAAATTATTCAGTGGTTTAATGCGTTTGGTTGAACTTGGAATTTCAGCCAAATCTGGCGTATGTGTCAGTTGGTGTGCATGTAATGCCGTTTTAAGTAGAGTTGCCTGGATGTCGGTCTGTTCAAAAGCACTTGGAAATGAATTGATTTTTGCTGTAATCGTGTTTGTTGGTGTCAAGGATAAAGTTGTTGCGGTCATTTGATCGAGTTTTTGGGTCACTATTGCTATCCAACAAAGAAACGAAAGTTAGGTAATTAAAGGTATACAGTTTTAGGTCCAAAGATCAAGCGAACTTGTGTTTTTTATCGACAAAACAAAACAATAATTTTATTTGATTGCATAAAGCAACTTGCAAGCAAGAGCAAGAAACGATTGAATAGGCACATTCACGCATGTTCATGGAAAATAATAACCAATGACAACTCAAGCTACTGGGTGGGCATCCGCATTTAAAGCTTTTTTAGATCGCCGTGCACTGATTATGCTATTTCTTGGTTTCTCGGCAGGGATACCCATTTTATTGATTTTTTCCAGTTTATCGCTGTGGCTTGGTGAAGCAGGAATTGATAAAAGTGCTGTGACATTTTTTAGTTGGGCGGCATTAGGCTACTCTTTTAAATTCGTTTGGGCACCGTTGATTGATGAATTGCCTGTTCCATTATTAACGAAAAGTTTAGGCCGTCGCCGTGCTTGGTTGTTGATTGCACAGTCTTTGATTATATGTGCAATTTGTATCATGGCATTTTCCGACCCAGCACTTGGACAAAGCTATTTAATTCAAATGGCAGTTGGTGCCGTTTTATTAGGATTCTCGGCAGCGACTCAAGATATTGTCATCGATGCTTATCGTATTGAACTTGCTGAAAGTGAGATGCAAACGGTTTTAGCTTCAACTTACAACGCAGGTTATCGTATTGGGATGATCGTTGCAGGTGCAGGGGCTTTATTTCTTGCTGCTTATTTAGGTACAGCTAAAGGCAATTATATCTATGAAGCATGGAAATATACTTATCTCACCATGGCAGCAGTCATGGTGGTTGGTATTATTACAACTTTATGCATTCGTGAACCTCAAGTAAATCGTGTTTATAAACATTATAAAACTACAGATTACTATCGCTTAGTCTTTGTATTCTTTATTGCTGTTGCAACTTTTGTTGTCAGTTATATTTACTCTGGGAATGTAACAGATGCTACCGCTAAAGCCGCAAATATTAAAGACACCGCAGCTTTATTTGGTTTAGAAGCCCTACGCTTTTTAACTGCTACAGCCACAGCTTTATTGGTTGGTTTTGGTTTAGTTAAAATTGGCGTCGTGAATCAACAAATGGCAAAAGAAACTTGGGTTGCCCCAGTTTTAGAATTCTTCAAACGTTACGGTATTAAACTTGCCTTAGTGCTTTTGCTGCTGATTGGTTTTTTCCGCATCTCAGACATCATTGCAGGAGTGATTTCCAATGTGTTCTATCAAGATCTAAATTTCAGTAAAGAACAAATTGCTGAGGCTGTGAAAATCTATGGTGTGGTCTTTAGTTTAGTTGGTGGTTTTCTCGGTGGTTTGTTAGCGCAACGCATGAACATTATGAAACTGATGTTCGTGGGCGCAGTGTTGGCCAGTTCAACCAATTTAATTTTTATCGGCTTGGTCAAATCAGGTAAACCACTTGCCCCAGTAGAGGTTCAAGTCGGAAATAAACATTATCAAGTGCAAACCGATGATGTTGGATATTGGAAATTACAAGTGCCGAATGACGTCTTGGCAAAAACAAATTCGGTACAGGTAAGTACTCAGTACCAAAATCAGAGCGATACCAATGTAACTCTTGCAATACCATATTTAGTAAATGCCCAGCACGCTCAGATTCAATTATTACCTATCGGTGGTGATGATCAATTAACGGAAAAAGAATTGAAGCAAAGTCTAGTCGTTAAAGGGCAATTAGCAGGGCTTAAAAATGAAGATTTAAATCAGGATAAGCCTGTTATTCTTAAATTAGATAATCAAGAGTTTGCTGCGAAACTGGATGATAAAGGTATATTTACTGGTGCTGTAGATGGAAAGCTATTACAAGCATCTCCCACTAAAACCATTAAAGCTTTTGTTAATTTCAAAAATAATAGTGCAAGCAAGTTATTTGCAACAAGATCATATCGTATTAATACTGCATCACATGTTGAAACCACACTCGATGTCGATATTCAGCCAATTGCTGCGGTCGATCCAAGTCAGTCAGGCACAATAGAACTTTCTGGCAAAGTGATAAAAGGCTATAGTTCATTGTGGCTCTATTTTGCCATTATTGTAGATAATTTAGCTTCAGGTTTGGCAGGTGCTGCATTTATTGCCTTTTTATCTAGCTTAACCAGCGTATCATTTACCGCAGTTCAATATGCAATTTTCAGTTCATTAATGACTTTAACACCCAAATTATTGGGTGGTTATTCAGGAACGATTGTGAGTAATATTGGCTACCCAAATTTCTTTTTAATGACGACTTTAATTGGAATTCCAATTTTGATTCTTGTGGTTTGGGTTGCGAAACTATTGCGTGACCATGAAAACCGAACAACTCAACAGACAGGTGAATAACTATGCGCATGTTACATACGATGTTACGAGTAGGTAATTTAGAACAATCTTTAAAGTTCTACACTGAGGTACTTGGTATGAAATTACTACGCCAACGTGATTATGAAGAGGGGCGTTTTACCTTGGCTTTTGTGGGCTATGGTGATGAAGAAAACAATACTGTGCTTGAGCTGACTCATAACTGGGATACAGCTAGCTATGATTTAGGCAATGCCTATGGTCATATCGCGATTGGCGTAGATGATGCTTATAAAGCATGTGAAGAAATCAAAGCACGTGGTGGAAAAGTAGTACGTGAAGCCGGCCCAATGAAAGGTGGTGTCACGGTGATCGCTTTTGTTGAAGATCCAGATGGCTATAAGGTTGAATTGATTCAACAGGATCAAAATGCACGTAATAATTAATTTCGTATCTTGATCCACAATTTCTAATTTAAAGCCATAGCTTTATTTATACAGCCCAGTATGATGTTTTGATCGAATGGTCAATAATCTCATGTTGGGCTGTATCGTTATTAGCGAACAGATTGGGAAAAGTTATGTTAAAGTTCTTGGCGCTAGATCGTTTCACAATATTATTGATAGCAATGGTAGTACTAGCGACTTTTTTCCCAGTTTCGGGACAGGTTGCGCATTACTTTAATATCCTAACGACAGTTGCGATTGCTATATTATTTTTTTTACATGGCGCCAAGTTGTCACGTGAAGCCGTTATACAGGGAATGCTGCATTGGAAAATGCATGCATTGGTTTTTGCTTTTACTTTTTTGATTTTTCCTGTAATTGGGCTTTTAGCTAAACCTGTTTTGGAGCCGCTTCTTGGGCAACAGTTGTACTGGGGCTTTTTATTTATGTGCTTCTTACCCTCAACAGTACAATCTTCAATTGCATTTACGTCGATTGCAAAAGGGAATGTTGCAGGGGCAGTTTGTAGTGCATCTTTCTCCAATATCATTGGGATGTTTATTACGCCAATCTTAGTGAGTTATTTTATCTTAGGCCAAAGCCAACATGGCTTTGATCCTACGCAATCGATTGTTCAAATTACCTTGTTACTATTGGTTCCCTTTGTTTTAGGTCAGTTACTTCGCCCTTATGTTTTTCCTTATATGATCAAATTACCAAGTTTAGTGAAAGCTTTCGATCAAGGATCAATCTTAATGGTAGTTTACGGTGCCTTTAGCAGTGCTGTAGTTGCAGGCTTATGGCATCAAATCAGTGGATTAGCTTTGCTGTATTTAGTACTTGCATGCTCAGTTTTGCTTACTATTGTAATGTTGCTTGCTTCGTATTTACCAAAATGGTTAGGGTTTAATCATGCAGATCAAGTTACTATTTTCTTTTGTAGCTCTAAAAAAACGCTAGCGAGTGGCGTGCCAATGGCGCAAATTCTGTTTATTGGTCAGCCTTTAGGTATGATTGTATTGCCGATTATGATTTTTCATCAAATCCAATTAATGGTCTGTGGTGTAATTGCGAATCGTTGGTCAAAATCAAAACAAGAATAGTTCGCAAATTTTGATTTATTGGCGTATAATCTTTGCCACTTGTTGGCTTTGCTCTGATCTAAGGGTCTCGGTGAGTCAAAAGAAATGGTCTGTTGTGGTATTGATCTGCGAGTGTTAACACTCTGCTTTCCTCATCTTGAGAGTGATCAATTGCGATAACAGCTTAAGCCTTTCTTACTAAATAGGAGCATCGACCATGCGCGCCGATATTCACCCTAAATACGAAAAATTAGTTGCTACTTGCTCATGCGGTAACGTAATCGAAACTCGTTCTGCACTTGGTAAAGAAACTCTTTATCTTGACGTATGTTCAGCTTGCCACCCATTCTATACTGGTAAACAAAAGAATGTGGATACTGGTGGTCGTATCGACAAATTCAAACAACGTTTCTCTGGTATGTCACGTTCTATCAAACGTTAATATCAAAAGGCATAAAAAAAACGGGCGATATGCCCGTTTTTTTTATGCCTTTTGATATTCCCTCCTTTATCAAAGGAGGGTTAGGGAGGATTTTCTATTGGTCTTGTACGTCAGTTAAACGATCAAGTTTCTTTTGGAAGTAGTTACCTTGCAAGAAGCGGGCTTCGACATTCCATGCATTCGCAAACAAACTCATGTCATTGAGTTCGGTGAGTAAAATCTCAACTTGCTTTTCAGCAATAAAATGAAGAATTTTCTCTTGCAGAATTGCCATTTCTTTTTCAGATACTAGCATCTTCGCTAATTTTCGATGGAAGCTTAAATACTGCGTATCGATCTGTTGAAGAATTGAGTCACTATAAAGAGAATCACCAAAGTTACGAATAGAGATCTCAGCGCCGTGTTGACGAAGTGATGCAATCAGAGATTGAGCCTGTGATAAATTTTGCTGAAGAGCTTGCTCTGAAAACTGCAGAATTAAAGGATGGGCTTGTTTGCTTCCAATAATTGTCAATAATTTAGCGACCAATTCGGATAATTTTCTGTCATTCAATAAAATATGATGATTCAGATTAATAATTAATTTAGCTTTTGGATATTGGGTAATGAAGTTGTGTAATTGTTTACAAGCTTCTACTAATACCCAACGGTCTAACTGAGCCGATAATTCATGATCATCTTTTAGATCACTAAGATCCATCAAGTCTAACCATTGATTATTATGAATAATACCGCCAAATACTTCATAGGTATGAGTGAATTGATCTTGTTTATCATAAAGCTGCTGATATTTTAGATGTATATCACCCTTATCTAATTTGCTTCTGAGCTCTTCTAAAAGATTGACCTCCATCGACATTGAAATTTTATCAGTTGTCAGGCTAATATCACTGTCAATCGATGCATTTTTCAAGACTGGTAGTGCATGCGTAAATGCTTGAGAAATGATTTTCTCAAAATGAGCATCATCTAGTATTTGTTGGTCTAGTTCTTGATAGCCCAGTTTTAAATGTAATGGGAAAGTGTGGTTTTCAGTGACCAATAATTGGGGTTTTTGTAAACCGTTCAAGCCTATAAGCAAAGAGTTTAAAACTGTTTTTGATTCAGCTTGAATAAGCCCAACATACAAAGCCGTTTCTATTTGATAAATTGGAACATTGACTTGTTCTTTAATGAAATTTGCAATATTTGAAAAATAAGCTTTAGTTCCACGCCAGTCAGTTTGAAAAACTTCGTTTGGACAATTATTCAGGCTAAATAAGATGAGCGCATTTGCATTGGCTGGGTGATTTGCTAAATTTCGATTAATTTGTTGCAGTGCTGAGATGATACCAGAGGCTTTTTCACTTTGTACTGAAGTAGTCGTGGCAGTTGCTGCTGAAACAACAGTTGCTGCTGATTCACATTCAATATTCAGTTGTATTTCATCATCATTACCAGAGGGTAAGAACTCAACATGTAAAAGATTATTCTTAACCATTGGATTTTGGGTGCGAATTTCAAAGCGTGCTTGTTCGAATAAGCCTTGGGAAATTCTTTTAAAGCGTAATTTAAACTGGCCTAAATCTTCAGGTTGTAAAATATCAAGTATTGGTAAGCCAATGACGTCGTCTTCGCTGTCGAAACCAAATAGGTGAGCATATTCAGCATTCGCTTTGACATGAATACCTTCTTGTAGAATTGCAACTGCTTTATGTGTTTCAGCAACAAGTGATTGGGCTTGTGTTTGGGCTGCCTCTAATTCGGTAAGTAAACGGTGCTCTGCTTGTACTAAACGACTGAATGAAAGTGATCTAATAATACTGATATAAAATTCTTCTGGCGCCTTTAAGTTCACAACATCATAAATACCTTTATGAATGTAATTTTGATATAGCGCTGAATTATAGTCATCTGGCTCAAGCAGTAGAATGGGTAAACTTGGTTGTGCGGATGCATGAATAAGAGAAAGCGTTTGTTCGATTTTTAGATCATAAGCACGTCCAAAAATTACAATATCCCAAGGCAAATTCAATTGTTTTTCAAAAGTTTTTAAATCATCAAGTAAAATAGCCTGTACTTGATGTTCTTGCTGCGCAAAAAGCTCTAAAACTTGATTATACCTTAATTGGTTATCATCAATAATGAGTAAGCGCGTTTCAGTTCGTTTCAACTTTTTAGAGAGTAAAGAATTTCTCACTTCAATGCTTCCCATAAATCTTGGTCATTTGTATCCATATTTTTTTGCGCAATAAATTTATTAAGAACGGGTTGTTCTTCTTCATTAAGTAGTTCAAATTTGAATTGAACAAAACTCTGGGTAATTAGTTGTGCAGTCAACAGATACACTTTTACTTCCTCTTTCCCTAATCTCAAATGAACAGCTTGCTGTTCGCGAAAAATTTGCGAGCCTGGCAAAATTATTGTTGTTTTAGTTTCATCTAAATTTTGATTTTTTAAAATAAGCGCAGGGTGATAATTACTAATATGACGATCTGCTTGTACGCGAACTGCACAAGGGAAAATTTCTTGTGCTAAAACCTCTAAGCCTAATTCTAAACTTTTTTCACTTGATTGCTTTAACCAACGAATGACACCGCCGCGCCAATGTCCATGAGAGGTTTCTTTTACAAGAATATATTCGCCAGTTCTTAGATTTTTTGGTGCTTCGGCTGACCATTTAATTCGATAACCATTAACACTAATATCTAAAATATCCGCTTGATAAATGGCTTTGTTTTCTCGGCTTAAACGCTGGATTGAGGATTCTTGATTGCCAGAAGAATCTTTTTTATCCCAAGTTGATAAAAATTTTGATTCGCTTTGTAGTCCATACCCGTGTTCTAAGAGTAATGTTTCACCGAAGTTTTTTGCTTTAGATAAATAGAAGTGGGCTGTTAAGAGTCCAAAACAAATATGTAGTTGAGCTGAATATTCATAGCGTTCATGGCGACGTTCTGCCGTAGATCCTAAAATGGTCTGAACGTGGAATTTTAGAGCGGGTGTGAGATAAATCTTTTCATTCTTAGAAATGTATTCAGCATTTTTATGTAATGTTGCTGTCACATGATCAAGTAAACCATTTGTACTAATAAAGATATTAGGATTAAATCCTGAGCTCTGTTTCTTGTTATAAATAGGTGGGTGATCTTTACTGGTATCAACCACATATTTGGTTAATTCAGTTTCCTTTGGTAATAGTTGCAGCATTTTCGCCCAGTCAAAGCTACATTGGAATAAAGCTTGAATCTCAGATTGGCGAATTTGATTGGTGTTAAAAATATCCATTAGGATAAGTTGCGCATAAGCTTGAGCAACATTATTGAGACTTGGTTTGCCTGCTGGTTGTTCCAAAGTAGTGAGATGATATTTATGAGTTACAGCTGCATCATACAATTGGTGAGCAATGAGCCATTGTCCTGCAACAGGTTCACTATAAAGCATATGTTGCTGATACAGGAGTTGAGTGAGTTGTTGCAATGCTTGGAAAGTCGCTAAGGTTCTTGCAGTCTGGAGATTTTTCTTTTGATTTAATGCAAAAAAAGAGAATTTTTGATGCTCAAGTTGATCGCTACTTCGGCGAACAATATTGATATAAATCGCTGCGAAGTAACAACGCAAAAGCATTGCTAGTTCTATAATGTGTTCATTACGATCAGAGGTGATGACACCTTGATTAAAAAAATTCTTTTCTAGACTACCTAAAACATTTTCGATGGTAGGGTGTAGTGTCTGTATTAAATCAAAACGCAAAGTTTCTGAGCATTCTAATTCACTTAGCTCAAGTAAAGCTGAGAATAATGCTCTAGAGGTATCACCCAATTGCATTATGGCAAGTGTTGAAATCCATTCGTTCAAGCTTTTAGTGTTTGAATCACAAAAACTGAGTTTATCCCTTCTTAAAACAGTGGGAATTTGAAAAATATCCGAAAATGCATTATCCATCATTGTAATCAATCTCAGAACGTTTGAACCCCAAAAAGCGGTGTTTTATTTTTTTCGCCCGCAATTTCCCTGACGAGTTTTGGAACTAAATATCCAGGTAAACTCGCTAATACATCACTGTATATATGATCTATCTCTGAAGATCTTAAGTCAAAATGTTGAGCACCTTTTACTTTATCCAATACATGTAAGTAATAGGGCATAACCCTCGCTTCAAATAGTCGATAACTTAGATGAGTTAAAGATGTTGCAGAGTCATTCACACCTTTAAGTAAAACTGCCTGATTTAACACAGTAATATGATGTAATGATAACTTTAATAACTTTGAACACGTGAAATCATCAAGTTCTGAAGCATGATTTGAGTGTATCACTACTACAATGCGTAGCCTACTGTTTTTTAAAATAGAAATAAGCTCTTCATCGATACGATTGGGAATAACAACTGGAACTCGTGAATGGATTCTCAATATTTTGAGTTGAGGTAAAGATTCTAATCGCTCTATCCAAAGTGCTATTTTTCGATTAGATAAAGTTAAAGGATCGCCCCCACTGAGAATGATTTCATTGATGGCAGGGTTGTCTTCAATATATTGTTTTATATTTAGCCAATCATCATTTTTGGGTAGGTTTTCTTGATATGGAAAATGGCGGCGGAAACAATAACGGCAGTGAATTGCGCATGCACCTGTTAAGGTCAGTAAAAAGCGAGACTGGTATTTGTGTAAGACACCAGCCATTTGATTGGCTGCTTCCTCACCTAATGGGTCAGTAACAAATTCAGGATGTTCTTCAAGTTCAAGATGGTGTGGTAAAACCTGTAATAGCAAAGGATCAAATGGATCCCCAATGCGCATTTTTCCGACGAATGCACGTGGAACGCGTAATTTAAACTGTTCAGAGGCAAGTATTGCCCCTGATAATAATTGCTTGGTCGATAATTCAAGCAGATTTAACAACTCTAAAGGATCAGTAATTAGATCACTGAGTTGTGATTGCCAGTTTTTCTCTTGATGTAAATAGTTTATCATGCCATACGTTAAAATAGTGATAGCCTAAGCTGTGCGCGTAGTCTAGCACTAATAGATTTGAGTTTTAAGTTTGGAGTGAGCCTTTCATGGCCTATTATTCTACAAATGATTTTAAAGCAGGCCTCAAGGTTATGCTTGATGGCAACCCATGTTCAATCATGGAAAACGAATATGTAAAACCAGGTAAAGGTCAGGCGTTCAACCGTGTGAAACTGCGTAACCTGCGTTCTGGTAAGGTATTGGAAAAAACTTTCAAGTCAGGTGACTCTTTGGAAGCCGCTGATATTGTTGAAGTTGAAATGGATTACCTCTACAACGATGGCGAAATGTGGAACTTCATGGACCCTGTATCTTTCGAGCAAATCGCTGCTGACAAAACTGCAATGGGTGATGCTGCGAAATGGTTAAAAGACGATTCAAATGAAAAATGTACCATCATGCTCTTCAATGGCGTACCTTTAACAGTGAGTCCACCGAACTTTGTTGTGTTGAAAATCGTTGAAACTGATCCAGGTGTACGTGGTGATACTTCTGGCGGTGGCGGTAAGCCAGCGAAACTTGAAACAGGTGCAGTAGTACGTGTTCCATTATTCGTTCAGCAAGAAGAAAGTGTTCGTGTAGATACTCGTACTGGTGACTACCTAGAGCGTGCCTAATCGTTAAACATAAAGTATACGATTATCGAAGGGATGATAAAGAATCATCCCTTTTTTTATGCCAAAGTATTAGATAAATCTATTTTAATAAACGATAAACTCACGAAGATATTTTCTAAAGAAAATATAGGAATGGAAATCCAAATCACCAAAAGTGAAATATTTGAGAGGTTTTGAATGGAGATAACACAAGCAAAAACATCGCTTTCTTCTAAGATTCTATGGAGTTTAGTTGCCATTATCGGGGCAATTTCTTTTGGGATATTGGCGGTGAGTCGCGGTGAGCATGTAAATGCAGTTTGGTTGGTTCTCGCTGCTGTCTGTGTATATAGCATTGCATATCGGTTCTACAGTTTATTTATCGCAAACAAGGTTTTTGAATTAAACCCAAGGCGATTAACCCCAGCTCATCGTTTAAACGATGGTTTGGATTATGTTCCTACTAATAAATACGTTTTATTTGGACATCATTTCGCTGCTATCGCAGGTGCAGGGCCGTTGGTGGGACCAATTCTAGCAGCGCAGATGGGTTATTTGCCTGGAACAATCTGGCTTCTGGTGGGTGTGGTGATTGCTGGGGCAGTGCAGGATTTTCTGGTTCTATTTATTTCAACACGGCGTGATGGCCGGTCTTTGGGTGAAATGGCAAAACAGGAGTTAGGTACTTTCGCAGGTGTTATTGTGATGTTGGGTACGCTCGGTGTCATGATTATTATTCTTGCGGTATTGGCTTTAGTTGTTGTAAAAGCCTTGGCACATAGTCCGTGGGGTGTGTTTAGTATTGCCGCCACCATTCCAATTGCGCTGTTCATGGGCATTTATATGCGTTACCTACGTCCAGGAAAAATTGCAGAGGTATCCATCATCGGTTTTGTGCTGATGATGGCTGCAATTGTCTTTGGTGGTGATGTGGCGAAAGACCCATATTGGGGGCAATTGTTTACCCTCAGTGGAACACAGTTGACTTGGGCACTGATCATTTATGGCTTTATTGCCTCTGTCTTGCCAGTCTGGTTGCTGTTGGCACCGCGTGACTATCTATCTACTTTCCTTAAAATCGGTGTGATTGCAGGTCTGGCTGTTGGGATTATCTTTGCCATGCCTGACCTGAAAATGCCTGCGGTGACCCATTTTATTGATGGTACAGGTCCTGTATTTGCAGGCAGTTTATTCCCTTTCCTATTTATTACCATTGCATGTGGTGCGATTTCAGGTTTCCATGCGCTGGTTTCTTCTGGAACAACCCCAAAACTGGTTGATAATGAAGTCAATATCCGCATGATCGGTTATGGCGGCATGTTGATGGAATCTGGTGTCGGGATAATGGCCATGATCTGCGCAACTGTACTTGATCCAGGGATTTATTTTGCGATTAATGCACCAGCGGCAGTTCTGGGTACAACGGTAGATACTGCTGCGGAAGCGGTGCGTAATCTAGGTTTTATCGTTACACCTGAGATGCTGACTGTGCTTGCTCAGGAGGTTGGTGAAAGTTCAATCCTTTCTCGTACTGGTGGAGCGCCAACTTTTGCGATTGGTATGGCTCATATCATTTCGGAAATTTTCAATAGTCGTGCAATGATGGCATTTTGGTATCACTTTGCCATCCTGTTTGAAGCCTTATTTATCCTTACCGCAGTAGATGCAGGAACACGTGCCTGCCGTTTCATGGTGCAAGATACGGTTGGTATCGTGATACCAGCGGTGAAACAGTCCAGCTCATTCTTTGGAAATTTGGTTGGGACGTCTGTGGCAGTTGCAGGTTGGGGCTTCTTTGTCTATCAAGGCGTGGTTGATCCTCTCGGTGGTATTAACTCCTTGTGGCCATTATTCGGAATTGGTAATCAAATCCTTGCGTCAATGGCATTGATCTTAGGTACGGTTATTTTATTCAAGATGAAGAAAGAGAAGTATGTTTGGGTAACGATTGTTCCAACGATTTTCCTATTTATTACTTCTATGACGGCGGGTTGGCAAAAGATTTTCCACGAAAATCCTAAGATTGGCTTCCTTGCTCAAGCGAATCGTTTCTCTGATGCAATTGCACGTGGTGATGTAATTGCACCTGCGAAGTCAGTTGCTGAGATGCAGACGATTGTGTTGTCGAATCAGATTAATGCAGTACTTTGTGGATTCTTTATGATTGTTGCAATTGTTATGATTATTGCATCAATCGGAATTATTCGTCGTGCGTTACAAAGCCCTGTCCCAACAGTAAATGAAGCACCTGCCGTATTTACTGAAACTGCAATGACAGCAGAAACAGTGAAGGGAGAGTCGTGATGGATTTTAAAATTGCTAGGCAAGGAAGTGCTGTGATTGTGAAGATCATTAAGTTCACTATCATGTCGCAAAAACACCTGATTTTTTCGCCCAAAAACTGGTCTCGTATTGCAACTTTATGGCAAAACTTGCAAAAAAGTTTTCGTTTGATGGTGGGTGTGCCTGATTATGAAAATTACGTAAAGCATATGCAAGCGCATCATCCAGATTTAACGCCAATGGATGCTAAGACTTTTTATCGTCATTGTATCGATGCACGTTATCCATCATCAGGTGGTAATTTGAAAAAATGTCCTTGCTAGAAGTCATTTGATTTCTTTGAAAAAAAACTAAAACAGTGTATGTTGAATCATGCACTGTTTTAGTTTGAGGATTACGTTATGTGGGGCATGGAAAAAGCTTCTATTCAAGAAAAACAACAAAAAAATCAAGAAGTAGAGCAAAATATTAAAAATTTTACTCAGAAAATCGAACGTTTTTTGGTTGAAGTGAATCAACTTATTTTAGATAAACCACAACAAACTAAATTAGCGCTGACCTGTTTATTGGCAGGTGGCCATGTATTGTTTGAAGATTTACCAGGATTGGGTAAAACGACTCTAGCGAGTGCCTTAGCTCGTCTAGCAGGGCTGCATTTTCAGCGGATTCAATTTACCAATGACATGTTGGCGAGTGATGTCATTGGAATCAATATTTTTAATCAAAAAGAACATTTATTTGAGTTCAAGAAAGGTCCAATTTTTACTCAGATTTTATTGGCAGATGAGATCAATCGTTGTAGTCCAAAAACACAGAGTGCATTACTTGAAGCTATGGAAGAAGGTGCGGTCACTGTTGATGGAACACATTATGACTTACCGCAACCATTTTGGGTGCTGGCAACGCAGAATCCACTATTTCAAAGTGGAACTTATGCTTTGCCTGAGTCACAACTTGACCGTTTCTTGATGCGTTTATCGCTCGGTTATCCGTCTCGTCAAGCTGAAAAACTACTGTTACAACAAAGCTCACGTCAGGTTTTAATTCATCAATTAGAAGCGGTATTTACGCAAGTTGATATTTTGCAATTACGTGAATTAGCAAAACAGGTTTTTCTAAGTGATGCTGTACTCAATTATATTTTAGATTTGGCTGCTGAAACACGTAAACAACGGCATGGCTTATCAACACGTGGAGTATTGGCATTAAAAGCTGCTGCACAAGCTTATGCACTGGTTGAAGGTCGCAGCTTTGTGACTACTGATGATGTGCAAACCATTTTTGTTGCCGTGGTTGCTCATCGTTTAAGTTTAGGCGAAATAGAGGTAAAACAAATTTTGCAATCGGTTGATGTCTTATAGTTGAGATTGGCTTATGCAAAGGATTCAGCAGTGGATTGCGAAACGCTTTCAGGTTAATGGGACTAAAACCCTGTTACAGAAAGATGTTTTGGTTTTTATTTATAAGCAGGGTTTTCTATATCTCATTCTGATTCTAATTACCTTTATTGCAGGGATTAACTATGCAAATAATTTGATTTTAGGTTTTTGTTTTCTAATCAGTGCAATTTTATGGATTAATTTTTATCTCACATTCAAGCAATTGCATGTTTTACAAATTGATCTGATTGCAGCTGAAGTTGGGCAAGTCGATCAGCCTTTCATTTTAAAACTTCGCTTTAGTCAGCCATCGGTAATGACCCGATATTTACGTATTCAATGGCTGCAACAAGAACAATTAATTTATTTAGATCAGCAACAACAGACCTTCGAACTGGCTTTTTTTCCAAAGCAGCGTGGTTTATTTGAATTTGGTGCAATGAAAATTTATTCGACCTATCCTTTAGGTTTGGTGCGAGCGTGGACTTATTTATATCCAAAACAAAAAGTGTGGATTGCACCTAAAGCGCATGATTGGCAAAAAGAACATAAAAATCAACCAACCAATGCGAACGATAGTTTAGATGAATTTAAGGAGCTTAGGGCCTTTCAACAAGGTGATTCTTATCAAAATGTGGCATGGAAGCAAGTTGCTCGAGGACAGGGCTTTTTTATCAAAATGTTTGAAGCTCAAGCCAATCATCAACATTTAGAAATTGATTATCAAAAAATTCCTGCGCAAAGTCATGAAGAAAAATTAAGCTATATGATGGGATTAATTGAGCAATGTGAACAACTTGGTCATGATTATGCATTGATACTGCCACATGCAAGATTAGAAAGTGGTCAGGGGCAGATGCAGCTTCTTCAAGCAAAACTTCTACTTGCACAGGCCTAAGATTATGACCAAACAAATCTATTTTTGCATTTTAGCTGTATTGGCATTTGTATTAATTGGGCAAGTGGCTTTTATTCCTGTGACATTGAGTTGGTTGTGGGGCGTTATTTGGCTTATATTGGTATGGCGATATAGCAAACAAAAAATTTCACCATTTCCACGCTTATTTTTAGTTTTTTTCTCTTTATTATCTTTGGGTCTTATTTATTTAAATTATCAAACTTTACTGGGAGTAGAAGCTGGAGTCGCATTTTTAAGTACGTGTTTATTTGCGAAAAGTTTGGAAGCCAAGAATACCCGTGATTTATTGATTGTATTTAACTTTGCCTTATTCGTCAGTGCCAGTTTATTGTTACATAGTCAGGCATTCTGGATGGCTGTCCTGGTTTTTTCAGCATTTGTGATATGTTTGATGGGGTTGTATCGGATTCAAACTGGTCTATTTAACCAGCATCAATTATTATCCAATCAGTTAAAAAATGATGTTAAACAAATTCTAAAGTTTGTCGGGATTGCGACACCGTTCTTTATTATATTATTTATTTTCTTTCCTCGGTTGCCACCCCTTTGGGCGATTCCTATTCAGAAAAATCAAGCTATTACTGGGATTAGCGATCGTATGTCTCCAGGAGACATTGCACAACTATCACAATCATCGGCTTTGGCTTTTCGTGTTGTTGCAGATATGAGACAACTACCAGATAGACAGGAACTTTACTGGCGTGCTTTGGTTTTGGATGAGTATGATGGTACAACATGGACCAGTAGTTTTTATAATCAACAGATTAAAAGCGTAACCTCAAATTCTCAAGGAGTTGCCTATCAATACTTAGCTGCTGATGAACAGGCAAATTGGATCATGGGGTTGGAATATTCCATTCCACAAGAACGTTATTTACAACTGTATCAAGATGATAGTATACGCCCATCTAAACTTATTAAACGTAATCAACCTATCCAAATGTTTTGGTTGGGGCGTACATCAACATCTTCTACTTTGTTATCATCACGTCAAATTGAATTTAATACTCGATTTGATGAAGATCGCGATGAGAAAGCACAACAATTAGCCCGTCAACTGTTTGAACAAAGTCAGCGACTGCCTGAAAAATATATAAAAACTGTGCTTAATTGGTATAGAAAGAATAACTTCGTTTATACGCTGACCCCAGGAACATTAAGTGGGGATCGTATAGATCAATTTTTATTTTCTAGTCGCAAGGGTTTCTGTGAACATTATGCATCTAGTTTCGTGATGCTGATGCGCTATGCAGGGATTCCTGCCAGAGTTGTGACAGGTTATCAAGGTGGACAGTTTGCATTAGATGGAGAAAGTTGGGAGATTCGTCAATTTGATGCACATGCTTGGAGTGAAGTGTATCTAGATGGTGAATGGCAAAGAATTGACCCTACAGCAATTATTGCACCACAACGTATAGATTCAGGAATGCAGAATTATATGGCGGAGGATCAGAAAGTTTGGGGAGATGCACAGGCACAAGCATGGCGTTTACAACAGTTTAAATTTCTGAAAAACATGCGTGTTTGGAGTGACTATTTAGGTTATCAATGGCAATCCAAAGTAGTCGGTTATGATGCCGAAAAACAAAAAAATTGGTTATCTAAGCTAGGCTTTAATTCGAGCTATAGTTATGTGCTGATCTTAATTATAGGAATTGCAGGAATTTTAGCTGTATACGTTGGTTTTTATTGGTGGAGACAAACACGTCAGCAAGAATTATATCAACGTGTCATTATTCAATTCCAAAAGCAATTGCCTAAACATTTGCATAAAAGATCAGAGGAAACATTTCAAGTTTGGATGCAGCGTTTATCAAGTGTAGATAGTGATCAAAAATCATTTCATCAAGTAGTTGTGTTATATCAAAAAATTGTGTTTTTAGAACAGAATACTCAGCAAAATATTCAAGAATTTAAGAAACTGCTTAAAGTCTGTGCGATCGCAATTAAACAATCTCAAAAAAACTTGTGAAGCTGATTAAAAATGAATATTATGCTCTCATTCTAGGTGTATAGCTCAGTTGGTTAGAGCGCTACGTTGACATCGTAGAGGTCTCCAGTTCGAGTCTGGATATACCTACCAAGATTTGAATAGAAAAAGCCCTAAGTTTATAAAAATTAGGGCTTTTTTATTAATAACACAAATATTTGCTTAGAAGAATAACTCGGTAACTGGGTTGAATTGCAATTTAGAATGAGTTTCTTATACTCATTATACTTGAACAATTTTTATCAGATATTAGAATCTTGACTCAGCCTGATATTGGTGCTAATTTAATCAATAAGGAAGTCATATACTATTTGCGATTTAAGAGAAATCTTGCCTAGGGCTTGTTGAGAATTAACAAAGGCAACTGATTAATTTATAATAGTACTATGGATAGATACATACTTACTGATGCCCAATGGGCAAAAATGGAACCTTTTTGCCTAGGTAAAGTGACCGATCGAGGTCGTAGTGGAAAAGATAATCGATTATTCTTAGAAGCAGTCCTCTGGATTGCCCGTACAGGCAGTCCATGGCGTGATCTACCTCCTCATTTTGGTAAATGGAATACCGTCTTTAAAAGATACCGTGACTGGGTGAAAGCTGGTGTATTTGAAACTATTTTTGCATCTGTAAATGAAGATGTTGATTTGGAATACGCCATGATTGATGGAACGATTGTTAAAGTTCATCGACATGGGCAAGGTGCAAAAGGGGGACTTTCAAACAGTCTATAGGTAAATCTCGAGGTGGAATGACCTGTAAAATTCTTGCCTTAGTGGATAGTCTAGGCAACCTCATTAAGTTTCGATTAATGCCTGGTCAATATCACGATTTAGTAGAAACCAAACCTTTAATTGAAGATGTTGATTTTCAAGCATTACTAGCGGATAAAGCATTTGATGCAGATTGGCTGATTCAAGAACTAAATGAACGTAAAGTGAAAGTGGTGATCCCACCCAAATCTAATCGAAAAGTAATGAGAGCATTTGATACGATTATGTATAAATGGCGTCATCTCATTGAAAACTATTTCTGTAAGTTAAAAGAATTTAAACGTATAGCGATGCGTAGTTGTAAAACAGATACGAGTTTTGAAGCCATGATTCAATTGTGCGCTAGTTTAATTAACTCTCGGTAATTCTCAACAAACCCTAAATGAACAAAGATATGATGACCTGAATACACAGCTAACAACGAACGAAACGATTCTGATTGTTTTTAAAAATGTTCAAGGTTGTAGAAAAGCCCGTTAATCGGGCTTTTTTAATGCCCATTATTTTTAAAACAAATTTACGCTATAGTTTGTCAGAAGGATTAGGATAGCGACAGGGAATTGTGATGCCGATATTTATGATTATAGTGATTGTTATTGGTTTGATTTTATTGTTCTTTTTTGCCAAGAAAACTGATCCTACACAAGATAATTTTGATTATAGCCAGCCATATTCATCAACAACCTCCTCATGTGATTCTTCTCAAAATAATGATTTCAGACGTTCTGATGAATGTAGCTCAAATGATGATTCGAGCTCAGACTCAAGTGGTTGTGATAGTAGCAGCAATAATGATTAGAAAAAGCTTGTACCCCATAAGGGGCAAGGGGTACAAGATAAACTGAGTTTAATTAAGGTAGATCAAACCAAATCATTTGGCTGTCTTGCAATGCAGTAATGGTTGCAGTTTCATCGAATACTAAAGCATCACCTGCTTTAAGCAAATGATCGGCGATCATTACTTCACCTGAAATCACATGCACGTAGTTCACTTTTTTTCGTACTGTAATTTCTAAATATTGATCTTTTTCAATGACAGCAGTTTTCACTTCTGCATTTTGACGAATCGACATTGGCGCAGATGCATCACCAGCAATCAAGTGCCATTGGTTTGGATGGTCTTTTGGATTCAGCTGAATTTGCTGATAGGTTGGTTCGGCATCTTGCACATTCGGTTGAATCCAAATCTGTAATAGATGCACCGCTTTATCATGCTTGTTCATTTCACTGTGGGTGACCCCAGTTCCAGCACTCATCAATTGCCATTCACCCGCATTGATCTGACCTTCATTGCCCATACTGTCTTTATGGGAAATAGTGCCATCAAGTACGCAGGTTAGGATTTCCATGTTGTCATGGGGATGAGTACCGAAACCATTATGTGCAGCAACTGTATCATCATTGATCACGCGAAGGGCACTGACACCCATATATTTCGGGTTGTACCAGCTACCAAATGAAAAGCTATGGTAGGTGTCTAACCAATCTGCTTTGACATGACCACGATTTTCACTACGATGTAGATAAGCATTCATCTTTCATCTCCTAATTCTTATGTTTTGCTTGATAGTAATAATATCGATTCATAATAGTTATAAATAGTCTTTAATTGCGACATATTGTTCTATTTATGGAATGATTGTTTACCATGGATTCTTATTAGATATTAAAAAAGGCTGAATATATATTCAGCCCTTTTCTGTAAGATAATTTACTTATCAATCGCTTACTTTGATTTGCTTTCCAATTGAGGAATTGCAGAACCTTGGCCAACAGCAAGTAAACCTGTTTCAGTATAGATACCGAGTTTTGCACGGGTATCAGTAATGTCGAGGTTACGCATGGTTAACTGACCGATACGATCCATTGGGGTAAACATCGAATCACCTTTCTCCATGGTCAAACGCTCAGCTTCATAGGTGAGGTTAGGAGATTCAGTGTTCATGATGGTGTAGTCATTACCACGACGTAATTCTAAAGTCACCGTACCTGTAATGGCTTTAGCAACCCAACGTTGTGAAGTTTCACGTAGCATGAGTGCTTGAGAATCAAACCAACGACCTTGGTAAAGTAGGCGACCTAAACGTAAACCGTTAATACGGTATTGTTCAATCGTATCTTCGTTATGAATACCAGTCACTAAGCGCTCGTAAGCGATATGTAATAAAGCCATACCTGGTGCTTCATAGATACCACGAGATTTCGCTTCGATGATACGGTTTTCAATTTGGTCAGACATACCAAGACCATGACGACCACCGATACGGTTAGCTTCTAAGATCAGCTCAACAGGATCTTCAATACGTTGACCATTTAATGCAACAGGGAAACCTTCTTCAAAAGTAATGCTCACTTCTTCTGCATCAATTTTTACATCTTCTTTCCAGAATGCAACGCCCATGATTGGGTCAACGATTTTAATACCAGCATTGAGATATTCTAAATCCTTAGCTTCGTGCGTCGCACCCAACATATTTGAGTCAGTTGAGTAGGCTTTTTCCTTTGACATTTTATAGTCAAAGCCGTTGTCGATTAAGAATTGCGACATTTCGGCACGACCGCCTAACTCATCAATAAAGGTTTGGTCTAACCACGGTTTGTAGATTTTTAGAGCTGGATTGGTCAATAAACCATAACGATAGAAACGTTCAATATCGTTACCTTTATAAGTAGAACCATCACCCCAAATGTTCACATCATCTTCTTTCATTGCTGTCACAAGCATAGTACCTGTTACTGCACGACCTAAAGGTGTTGTGTTGAAATATGGTACACCGCCAGTGCTAATATGAAAGGCACCACATTGAATTGCAGCAATACCTTCAAGAGCAAGTTGTAAACGACAATCGATTAATCGAGCTTTGACTGCACCGTATTGTTCAGCTTTCTTTGGAATAGCATCATAGTCATCTTCATCAGGTTGACCTAAGTTTGCTGTATAAGCATAAGGTTCCGCACCTTTTTGCTTCATCCACAATAAAGCTGCTGAAGTATCGAGACCACCAGAAAAGGCAATCCCAACTTTTTTGCCTACAGGTACGTGCTGCAAGATAGTTGCATTATCAGTCATTGCTTGTCCTAACGTTTATTAGTAAAGACCCCGAATAGGTGGTCTTGAGAATAAAAAATCGGAGCTATTGTAACACTTTTCATTGAGCTTGTTTTCCCGAAAGAAAAAACTAAGCAGAAAAATTATGTGCGCTTTCATGTGGAATATTGAATTTTTAAGATGTAAATCATAACGGTTACATTTGTTTTGACTTTAGTGTCAGCATTTTCTTAAAAAAAGTCATAAACACGTATAAAAATTCAGTTAAAGTACTATGCAACAAGTTGCAAAGCCAATAAATATAGAAGGAATACCATGACTAGCTATGCAAATATCTTAAAACCATTACATTTGGGTTTTACGACCATTAAAAACCGTGTTGTGATGGGTTCAATGCACTCTGGTTTAGAAGACCGTTTTTTTAACTATCCTAAACTTGCAGCTTATTTTGGTGAGCGCGCAAAAGGGGGCGTAGGTCTTATTATCACTGGTGGTATTTCTCCAAACCGTCAAGGTTGGTTATTGCCAGCGGGTGGTACGATGAATAGTTTGGTGGATATTCCTCATCACCGTCTTGTTACTCATGCTGTGCATAAGCATGGTTCAAAAATTCTTATGCAGATTTTGCATTCTGGTCGTTATGGATATCATCCATTTTCAGTTTCTTCTTCGCCAATTCAAGCCCCAATTAACCCATTTAAACCACGTCAAATGTCAGATTCACAAATTCTGGCTACAATTGATGACTATGCACGCTGTGCAAGCCTAGCTAAAAAAGCAGGGTATGACGGTGTTGAAATCATGGGTTCAGAGGGATATTTAATCAACCAATTCCTTAGCAGCCACGTGAACAAGCGCACCGATCGCTGGGGTGGTGATATTGAAAACCGTATGCGTTTTCCTGTGGAAATTGTCAAAGCAATCCGTGCCAAAGTGGGTGAGAAGTTCATCATCTGCTTCCGTTTATCCATGCTGGATCTCGTGCATGACGGAAATACAATGCAGGAAGTGATCGTAGTAGCAAAGGCACTTGAAAAAGCAGGCGTGACTTTATTAAACACAGGGATTGGCTGGCATGAAGCACGTATCCCAACGATTGTCACTTCTGTGCCTCGTGCTGCATTTGTGGATTATACCGCCGAAGTTAAACAGCATGTTTCAATACCAGTGATTGCGTCAAACCGTATCAATATGCCAGATGTTGCTGAAGAGATTGTTGCTTCTGGTAAGGCCGATATGGTGCAAATGGCTCGTCCATTATTGGCAGACCCATATTGGGTCAATAAAACTGCAACCAACCGTGTGGATGAAATTAATACCTGTATCGCTTGTAATCAGGCGTGTTTGGATCATGCCTTTAAAAATGAGCGTGTCTCTTGTTTAGTCAATCCACAGGCATGTTTTGAAACAGAACTGGTTTATATCAAAACCAAGAAACCAAAACGTGTTGCGGTTGTGGGTGGTGGTGTTGCAGGCATGTCGGCTGCAACAGTGGCGGCAAGTCGTGGTCATGCCGTAACCTTGTTTGAAGCCAATAATGATGTGGGCGGTCAGTTTAATCTAGCAAAAGTTGTTCCTGGAAAAGAAGAATTTCATGAAACCATTCGTTATTTTAAAGTTCAACTCAAACAGACAGGTGTGGATGTTCGCTTAAATACTAAGGTCAATCGTGAACAGTTGGAACGTGAAGGCTTTGATGAAGTGGTGATTGCAACAGGCGTAGTGCCACGCGCCTTAAAAATTCAGGGTAGTGATGCACCACAAGTCTTGTCTTATGCAGAAGTACTAAAAGGCGCTAAGGTTGGTCATAAGGTTGCTGTGATTGGTGCAGGGGGTATTGGTTTTGATGTGTCAGAGTTTTTACTAAAACCACCCCATCAACCACAGCCACAACCATTGGCAGAATGGCAACGCGAATGGGGCGTTGATCCAAACCCTAATTATATTTCTGAAGGCGGTGTACAACGTCCAGAAGTTGAAATGCCTGTACGTCAGATTTATTTATTACAACGCAAAACTACACCTTTAGGTATTGGCTTAGGTAAGACTTCAGGCTGGGTACATCGTGCACAATTGAAAAAGCATGCTGTGCGTATGCTGCGCGGTGTGCAATATAAGGCTGTAACTGACGAAGGCTTATGGGTTGAGCATAATGGCCATGACCAGTTATTGCGTGTGGATACCATTGTGGTGTGTGCAGGTCAGGAATCAGTAAAAGATTTAGTACCGCACGAGAATGAAACCACATTGGCAAAATATCATGTGATTGGTGGTGCAAAGTTAGCAGGTGAGCTGGATGCCAAGCGTGCAATCCGCGAAGGGGCAGAATTGGCCGCTAAACTCTAATAATTGATGAAACATTATGCATTTGAATACATTGCAGTTAAATTTCTCTTGAATAAAGAGGGCAAGCTTTGTATTCTTACGCACATGGAAGCGTGGCAGAGCGGTTTAATGCACCGGTCTTGAAAACCGACGAGGGTGTGAGTCCTCCGTGAGTTCGAATCTCACCGCTTCCGCCAAATATCGAAATAAGCCCTTGTTTTTACAAGGGCTTATTTTTTATCTATATTTTTGTCCCACATTGTAACCCACATTAAAATTCTGATTAAATCAATGGTAACTGGATGAAATTGGTAGCCTTTGGATAGCTGTTAAAAGTTACGAGTTGTTTATCGTACTTCAAAATAAGAAATAGTATTCGATTTTACCGCATAGCTTTTGCTGTCCATTACCTTTCTGATCATGGCCTTTTATAAATTACATGTGTTCTCTTTCTATTTGGAGGGGCTCTAGGTTGCTTAAAGCCAAGCTTAAAAATCGGTAGAACCAAAACATCCAACCAACCACCACATCATTCACCACCCATTTTCCTTGTTATATTGGTCAGTCTCCTCAACCTTATGTTTGCCAACTCTTACTGAACCACACTGTTACAGGTGTGGTTTTTTTATATCCATTTTGAGAGCTATGGATACTGATCTCCAAATTTTCATCATGATTAGTAGTCTTTAAAAAGTGTATTAGTAAAAAATTAAGCCTTGAATAAGAGTTAAATTTTTTTAATTTAATAGTAATAAAAAATAGAAATAAAAGTTAAATTTTTTTGGAATAGTGGTATTTTATTATTTGGAATAGTAGATAAAAAGCATTTGGTTTTCACCATGCTAGACCACTACCAGCCAGCGGTTCTGTAGTCTAGATAGTAGAAAATACTGGATATATTCTTAACTATATACTTTTATTTAAAGTATTGCACATTATTATTGAATGGATGTGAATATGACAACTACACCAACATTAGTAATAAGTAATAAAGATATATTTAACTATCTAAAAGTCTGTATGTACAGTGAATCCATACATGAGTTGAGGCAAACTGGCAAAGAAATACATAGTGGTATCTTCTATGAAACGATACAAATGCTGGATAAAGTCGAATTTGGATTGACCAAAATTGAAGAAAATATAATTTCAACACAGTCTGCATATCTTGATAGTGATGACGATACGAAAGAAGACATTATTGATTATTTGAATTTGTTGCGTTTGGATAGGGAGTTAATTGAATTTGCTGATAAGGTGGATACCTTATTTAGTATTCAGGTGAGCCTGTTCATTCGGTTGGTCGATGAGGGGTTTCCAGAGTTCTATGCAGACGGTCACAACTGGACTAAATCGAATCTTCCTCTAAATCGGATTTTTGACTGTATAGCAAAGTATCGTCAGAAGTATGAACTGAGTCGGGAAAGTATTCATCAGGATTTAGTAGACTGCAATAACCGCCATATTGAGCTTGCAGAGGTATTTAGTAAAATCGTTAGGAAGACTAAAAAGGTTTATGTCTTAAGTTTGATGATTAAAATTTCCCCTAATTTTTCTAGGGAACGTTTGGCTTCCTCATCATGGAATCAAAATAACATTGAACATGTGATGGAGGCTTTAAGGTCTAGCTATGCAGATATTGTTGCAAACTTTCATGTCTATGCTGATTTTGTTAATACGTTTATGGGGACAAATGAAAGCCTTAACTTCTGTGTCGTGTTGGTGCTAAAAAATGATAGAGAATACGACTCAAAACTTATTGCTTTAAAGATTGAGCATATCCTCAAGACTGATTTGAATCAGCGAAGTATTTACAGTCGGTATGATGATTATGATATAAAAGTTTATAGCCTGAATGAGCGTATAAGACTTCATTTTAAGCACAGGCAGGTTACAGATGTGTTGGGATATAGACCAAAGAAACAACTGGAAGATTTTAATTATTGGTATTTATATCTATTTACACATTTTGAACGATTCATTAAGGCAGAGCGAAATAGACACAGGCACTTTGCATTTGATATTCATGAGGTAGGATATAGAGTTTCAAGGCTTTTGCATGAAATCAAGAATCCTGCACCTGAATCTAAACCTACACGCACCAAAAAAACTGCAAAAGACATAACTCTCAGTTCATTATATCGGGAGTTTTCTGATGATGGGCTTTGGGAAAAGGCAATCTACAGACTCAATAATAAAAAAGAATATGCAGGGTTGTGTCACATCTATGATGAGCAAAAGTATTTTTTTCAATTTGAGCGAGATACTATTGAGCAGCTTAAGCAACTAGAGTTGTTTATCCAGTATTTAAAATATGCTGATATTTCACCAATTAGTAGTGTAGATGCTGAACTTGGACATATCATTCAATCCCCGAAACGGTATCTATCATTGATTGAAAAGTTGGCAATTATTCTGATACAAGATCATTACTTAGATCAGGTAAGTACAGAAAATTTGAACTATATTCTAAAGGGTACACTTAGCCCAAACCTAAGATTCTTTCTGCGTGAACACAATAATAATCGAGATGTAGTTAACTTATTGAATAATGAAATTTTTTCATTAGATTTCTATAAGGGGTTGCATAAGTATCTTTATGATTTAAAAGTAGAATTGCATAAAAGTGATATTGCTACAGAACAAGCAAAAGGAAGTGCAAATGAGCAAAAAAACTATAAATCCATAAATGAGTATCTTCGCTATAAGTTTAAGAAAGATGTCGATGTTTACCGTTTCAGGATGACCTGTAGGTTTGGTACACAAAATGTGCCAGAAGCCTTACTTTGTGCAGCATTTAGTGAGATATGGACAGAGTTCGTAAAGGACATTAAAAGGAAACCTAAAATTTTCGGCAAACAGCTTGTAGCACATGTCGGGACGTATGTATCGCTTACAGTACCTCTTATCGATATCACTCTGATTTTTGATTCTGCAAACAAAGGTGATTTTAGAATTAATACCGTTCAGAAGATTAACGAGTTTTGGAGAGGTTACCTGACTGACACATTTAAAGAGCAACTAATCCGTAAACTTGAGAAAAGGAGGCAAAGTGTAAAACAAACGAACAATGTTCTATCCGTTGATTATAATGATTTCTTCAGCAAGTTGAGTCTCGAATCAATTGAATTGCCACTGATCCATGAAAGAAGAAAGCGTCAGGGTGACTACTTATTATTATGTAATTATAAAGATAAAAAACAACGATCTAGGTTTATTAAAGCTCTTGCAGAGTATTATGCAAACTATAGTCTTCTAAAACGAGCCTCAATTGAGGGACGTGAAATAGAGCTGAATTTATTACTTAAAGGACGATTACCCCAGCATGAGGAAAACATGATTCCCGAACGGATTCAAAAGCTGAGTAATAATTATGGACAGTCAACCGTTGAGGAGGGAAATGAGACAGTAACTAAAGCCAGTCAGCAAGATGAGCATCCAGACGATTCAGGTGTACCAATCCCTGAAACCCCATTATCTGTAGATGATCAGGATATATCGGAGCAGAACCAGGCTGAAACTAAATCCGAAGATCAACCTGAGACTATTTTGCATACCCAAAATATTGAACAATCTTTCCCTATTGATTCATCAGATCAAGTTGTTACTCTTGAACCAATTGAAAACCATCTGGATCAGGCTGGAAAAAATATGATGACAGGGAGGAAAGTTGAAGTACATAAAAAGAAAGTATTTGTAGCATCACCTAAAGCTAAGCCAAAGGACTCGTAAAATGACTTAACTTTAACTTCCATTTTTACCTATAAAATCATACCAATGGGTTTGAATTACCTGCATTCATATAGTTGTGGAGATAGGTGAGTTTTAAAAATTGTTTGTGATTGTATTGATATTTTCAAATCAGCAAAACCGTAACTCTCACTTGCATTTCAGCTTAAATTGTAGTGCAGGAATAATATCATCGAATGGGTTCAAAGCCTTATACCATAAGGCTTTTCTAGTCTGTGTCATCAGTCATTTCCCATAGCCATGATCTGAAGATTTTGCTAGGATTATAATTTAATTATATTATTATAGATTACTGATAAATCAATTGCTTATAAAAATCTATCTAATAAATTCCTTACTTAAAAAATATACAAATCGAACAATCATAAGAGTGTAACCCTAAAATATTCATTCATAAAAACTTACTATCCAAAAATTTAATGATTGAAATTTAAGAATTTTTATAACTGATTCATCATGCCTTTGGGTAATTTATTACAGAGTCATCTTTCCTATGGTTCTAACCCATAGGAGATACATACATGAACCGTAATGAAATCCTGATTCAGATTGAAGACTTGATGCTGGATGTTTGTTCAGGAAAATATCATTGGAAAGAAGCTGAATACGAACTTGAAGATTATCGGGAAGTGGCTACTGATATTTATGATCCTGACCTTGAATATTCACCCATGCTACAAGGCTACTTGGATTTGATGTCGATTAGCCGTTCATTGGATTTACATGGCAGGACAAAAAGAGATAATTCGTTATTCCGTTCAAGGACTGATTTTATAGATTTCTGTGATGGCTTGCTGAATGAGCATGATCGTTTTATCAGTAGGCATAAGCGACAACGCAAACGCAATTTCAAGGTATTAAAGAAGAATTTTGAGGACTTATTGGATCAGCATTGCAAACTGTTATTGGTACGTGTGGATGTGAGTTATTTATATGATGCTAATAAGGACATTCGCCAGTTTGATGCTGACTTAAATACTTTCCGTCGTCTTATTCATCTTCGGCACGATTGCTTTGAGCATGTACTGGATTATTCATGGGCGATTGAACAGGGACGGAACAAAGGCTATCACTGTCATTTTCTTTTTATCTATAACGGTTCAAAACACATGCGTGATGGATACTTTGCTGAACAGATAAGTAAAACGTGGTTAGATGTTACCGATGATGATGGCTGTTATTTTAGTTGTAATCGCAAAAGCCACAAGGACAATTATCTCAGACAAGGCACTTTGGGTATTGGCACGATTCAACGTAATCATGACGAAGTGGAAAAAGCCTTGAATGCTATTGGTTACTTGGCAAGTGCTGATAAGGAAGATCAGCATTTACGAGCAAAAATTAAGGGGATGCGTTGCTTTGGATAGATATTGATCCCAAAAATCGAATCTACACACTATAAACATGAATGTTTATTTCATATATTCATTTTTTGGCTTGAGTCATGTGGAGATGTTGGGTCAATTCATCTCATGGGTTGCAGTAAAAAAATACGGTATGCCGATTTGTATTGAGGAAGACCCCTCTCAACTACATTAATGGGAGTACCCACATGACCAATCTCGTTGAATATCAATACCGTATTTTGAACATCAAAGCAGTGATTGAAATTACTGCACTGAGTCGTTCAACCATCTATGAAATGATCAATCCGAAATCAGACTATTACGATGCCAATTTTCCCAAGCCGATTCATTTAACCCAGAATCGGGTTGGCTGGGTATCGCAGGAAATCTATGATTGGCTTGAATCAAAAATCGCCCAACGATCAGAGGCACACTGATCCACCCTGATACGGCTACATGGTTGAATCGCAACGAACTGGCATGATCCCAAAAAATCATAGATATACATCATTAACATGAAGATTGAATGTTTTCTTTTTCCCTTACATTCAAAACATAGGTTTGCCGATTGGCAAGCCTTTTTTCATTTAATGAGGTTTATCTTATGAATATTACATGTCCATATTGCTATTCAGCCAATGTTAGCCGTGCAACCGCACAGCCTACTGGCAATAACAGCTTTTCTTCGATGGCAGGTGCAGGGATTGGTGCAAGCCTTGCCAAAAGTTTGCCTACACCATTTTCACCATTATTGGGTGGGCTTGCTGGTGCGGTGGTTGGTGGCTTGATTGATAGTCTGGTTCAACCCTCACAACCACAGCAGCCTACCGTTTATTTCCATTGCAACAATTGCCAGCACAATTTCAACTAAGGATGGGAGGAAATCATCATGGCACATCAACTTGAACAAATGGCGTATGTCGGTGAAACCCCGTGGCATGGTCTGGGTAATCAACTGAGTCCACATCAACCTATTGAAGTCTGGACACAGCAGGCAGGTATGGACTGGCGGATTGAATCCTCTGATGTCAGTTATATGGCAAAGAATGATCGGGGACAATCAATCATTCTGCCGTATGAGGAACAGCGTGTCTTATACCGTTCTGATACCCATGCACCTTTATCTGTGGTCAGCCAACGCTTTCAGGAAGTTCAGCCCAAAGAAATCCTTGAGTTTTATCGTGACCTGACCGAACAATCAGGTTTTGAACTGGAAACCGCAGGTGTATTGAAAGGTGGCAAGAAGTTCTGGGCGTTGGCACGTACAGGACAGAGTACCGCTTTAAAGGGTAAGGATGTCAGTAACGGCTATATTTTATTGGCAACTGCGTGCGACGGTACACTTGCCACAACGGCACAATTTACCAGCATCCGTGTGGTCTGTAACAACACTTTGGCAATTGCTTTACGCAATGGCAGTACCAGTGCAGGCGTGGTGAAAGTTCCACATAGCACCCGATTTGATGCAGAAAAGGTGAAACAACAATTGGGTATTTCCGTTCGTGCATGGGATGAGCATATGTATGAAATGAAACAACTGAGCCAGCGTAAAGTCACTCAACAGGAAGCCGCAGCCTATTTTGATGCCGTGTTTAACAATACCAGTTTAAGTATTGCAGAACAGGACGATAGCCTTATCCAGTTCTACCGCAATGTGGCAAATGAAGCCAATGCCACCAATAAAACTGAACCGAATGGACGAGCCATGTCGAAAGTCATGGATATGTTTAATGGTCAGGGTCGGGGTGCAGAACTCAGTTCAGCCAAAGGTACAGCCTATGGCTTGCTGTGTAGCATCACCGAGTTTGTCGATCACGAACGTCGAGCCATGAGTACCGATCACCGTCTGGATTCCGCTTGGTTTGGTACAGGTGCAGCCATTAAACAGCGAGGATTGGAACAGGCATTAAGAATGGTGGTCTAACCTGAGTTAAATTTAGAACCAACGAGCCAAATTAGCCTAAGCAATATGCCTATTGCTTAAATAATCTGTTTCCCTCTACCCAAAAACTCCCTTTTGCCACATCGCCCTGATGTGGCTTTTTTTTATGCCGTAATTTTAATTTTTACAGACATGGAGTATCTAATGAACCATATTGTTGAACCACAAACCAGTAAATCCACAGCCTCAGCATATTTAGCATCACTCCCACAATCTGCTAAACCACACCGTTCCCATGCCAAACGTCTTGCTAAAACCAAAGGTATGAGCCGTGAACAATGGCTACAAGTCAGAAAACAGGGGATTGGCAGTAGTGATGCCGCAGCAGCCTGTGGGCTTAATCCCCACATGAGTATGCTGGAACTGTGGATGATCAAGACAGGTCGGATGCAGAACCAACCAGATCAACCGACTCAAAATAGTTATTCACCCTTGTATTGGGGCAATCAGCTTGAACCTTTAATTGCCAACTATTACCAACACAAGACAGGTCATAAAGTGCGTAAGGTCAATGCAGTGTTACAGCATCCTGATCCTGACAAACACTTTATGTTAGCCAATCTGGACTATGCCGTTGTAGGTAGTGATGAAGTGCAAATTCTGGAATGTAAATCTGTAGGTGAATGGGGTACAAAACTTTGGCGTGATGGTGTGCCTTTATACGTGATTATTCAGGTGCAGCACCAACTGGCGGTGACAGGTAAACAGGCAGCCCATGTCTGTGCCTTGATCTGTGGACATGAAGCCAAAATCTTTAAGGTTGAACGCAATGAAATTGTGATCAACCGAATCATGGCTTCTGAACGGATATTCTGGAACTGTGTTGAAAATGACACGTCGCCCAGTGTTGATGCCAGTGAGTCAGCCGCCAAAGCCCTACAACTGCTTTACCCACAGCATATCCCTTTACAGACCGTTGATTTCTCTACACTGGAAGGTGTTGATCAACTATTTACTGATCTGCTACACGAGGAAAAACAACTGACTGACCATCAAACCAAGTATGACTACCTCAAGCATCGGATTCAGGCATTAATGAAAGATGCTGAGAAAGCCATCTTTAGTCAAGGCAGTGTGACATGGAAAAAGTCAAAGGACAGTGTGGTGCTCGATCAAAAGGCATTGTTACAGGCACAGCCTGAGCTACTGCAACAGTACCCACAATCCAGACAAGGCAGCAGACGGTTTAATGTTTATTCTGCAACGGTATAAATAGTTGTCATCACACACCACATCAAACCATTTCATTTCCCTAAATTTAAAATTTGTGCAAAGTCGCCCCTCTTGTCCTTTCCCCAATGCTGAGGAAAGGACGGTGGAGCAGCTTTGCATGAAACACTTGACCATTGCACTACAGTTTCTCCCATGACCGAATATTCAACAGGTTTTTTTATTTCATCAATCTTGAGGTGAGGGAGCGGTGCATTCAATGGATTTGGGGAATCCGTAAATAAATGCAATAAAGGACAATCACCATGATTAAAGGTTTAGCAATTACCCCACCTGTGTTGGGGCGTATTAGTATTGGCAAGATCGTTGAAAAGAATGGTAAGCGACTGCCTGAAAAGGATGACCAGTTCACCATTACTAGCCAGATCCAAAATAAAGATGGATGGGTAAAACACCCATTAGACGAACAGCTTCGGGCAAAGGCACAAAATGGCAAACTCCGAACTATTCCAGTCCGTATGATCTTTAATGAACCTGAACTAAATCTGAGAGCAGAATATAGCTTGTTTGACCGACAGACTGGGCGACCAGTGTGTACAGGCAATGGTGAAACCTGCCAGCGACTCGGACAGAATGGCATTGAGCAGCATCCATGCCCATCACCTGATTTATGCCCATTGGCACAAGGTGGATTGTGTAAACCCTATGGCAGGCTGTATGTCAATCTGGATGAATCTGATGAGTTTGGGACATTCATTTTTAGAACCACAGGTTTTAACAGTATTCGGACATTGGCGGCACGGCTGAGTTATTACCATGCGGCATCGGGTAATCTACTGTCATGCTTGCCTCTGCAATTGACCTTACGAGGCAAAAGCACCACACAAAGCTATCGTACCCCGATCTATTACGTGGACTTAACCCTACGTGAGGGTGTGAATTTACAGGATGCAATTATTTCAGCCAAGCAGATAGATGAACAAAGCAAGGCAGCAGGCTTTTATCAGGAGGCTTTGGATTTCGTGGCACGGCAGGGCTATGGCAATGCCAGTTTTGAGGTGGGTGGTGATGAGGGGCTGGATATTGTGGAGGAGTTTTATAGTGACCAACACAATGCTGTTGAGGTACAGTCTGATTCAGCTTCTGTTCATCAGGCGATGGATAATGCCGCAGATATCAAACAGGGACTTCGGCAAAGTGTAAGGGCTGTAAATTAGCTCAAGGTAAAGCTATTACAGGAAAAGAGCGATTGGCTGGAATTGAATATTGTATAAGGGGAGGAGAAATAAAGGGGGGAACTTCTTTTATGGTTAGTAGACTTTTAAAATTTTAATGTTAGATATGCTATTTTATTTTAAATAGCATATCTAGGGCTATAATTTTAGAGGAAACTATGCTTTTATTTTAATTTTGAGATAAGGATTTATCATTAAATAGATTAGAATCTTTTTATTAACGTAGTAGAAATTTGGAATCTAATAAGTTAGTTCTTAATACTTCTTTTTCGTACTCCATAATTAGTGCATGTACTTTCGTACGAAACTCATTAATAAAAGGAAAGGAAAGAATTACAAAATCCTTACTATTGACATCAATATGTGGATATTTTGCTTTAAACTTTTCATCGACCTTACCATCAGAGTGAACTAAGAAGTGTCTAATTTCTAAATATGGTAAGGCATCTTTAATAATTTGATCAGAGATATTTAGATTAAGTTTAGATGCAATTTTTCTTAATAAAGAAATTGTACTTTGTTCTCTTTCTAAGCTTTGAAATATTAAGTTTGATATATGTTCACATACTTTTTCCCAAGACCCTTGTTTTAATATATCTCCTATAGGGACAGTAATTCCACCATCTTTATTATTGTTTTTTGCAGCTATACGGCCACTATCAAAATTTGATGCAGAGGCATCTCGTAATATAGTTCTTAAGTAGTGGGTTAACTCTTCATAAATATCTTTTACATAAGCAGAGTAGATTGTTGCTTTGAAATGGTTGGTGACTAGTCTTCTGCTTGTAGGTCTATTTTGACGCCTAGCTAAGCTAATATGCTTATTAGGGTTTAGATCCTTAAAAATATATGGAGAATCTTTATGGGAAAGAATTTTTCTATGCACATTGTTAAAAACAATATCCATAAAATCTAAATCATCATTAAAATAATCCAACTTAGATTTAAAAGATCCATAAGCTTTAGTTTTCAAAATATACCCCTAATTCTATGTTTCATTTAATGCCCATTATTTTTAATGGTTTTACTTTACTCATCTTCATCATATTCAGGTAATGAAGCATAAGATTGACTTATTTTTTTTAGATCTTCAAATGAGAAAGTACGGATAGGTTTTTTACTACTTTCTTGAGCTTCTAAAATCACATCTCCCGCTGGTTTAGAGATAGTTTTATAAACTAACCAATGTTCGCCAGACTTAGGATTTTTTTTAATATCATCAAGGAATTTTTCTGCATCATCTTTATCTGCTTTTTTATTTTTTACATCCACTCTTATTTCAATCATCGAAGATGAACAGCAAATATTAGATGTACCATTATCTCGTACATCTTCAAATTTTTCACCTAAATTTGAAGGAGCATATAGATATAAATCTCCTCCTCCATCAGCAGTATTGGTAGTCGTAAATCTTGTAAAATCTAAACGCCTCTCTTTTAAAGCTATTTCAGCAACAGTTATTGTAAAGCGCATTTCCCCCTTTTTTCCTTTTGACATATTTACATGCTCACTTTAATTTTAACTAATTCATTGTTATATAGTTCTTTTAATTCAATTAATTCCTTAATATTTAACAAAATATGTAAATCTGACATTATTTTTTCATAATTGGTTGATAAACTTTGTTTATCTATATCCAATAATTCTAAAATTCTTCCTTTAAGGAATTTTTTTATTTTTTTTAAATCACCTTCTAAAAAATTAAACTCTGTTTCACAATCATCATCATCACTTTCAGGGATCAAAGTAGAGATTAAATTAAACGTATTCTTTAAATCATCTAGTAAAGTTTGATTGATATCTGCACGTAATAAAGTTTTGCTATTTTGCTCATTGATCTTATTTTGCTCATTGGGCGTAAATTCTATTAAACTTAAAAAAGAAGACAACTTTTTATCTCCAAGCAAATGAGAAATTATATCTCATAGAGTAGCCTAGTTACAGCTATAAGTAATTTAAAATTAATAATATAGCTTGAGTGAGACAGTTGAAGATAGCTAGTCATTTCAATTGATTGTATTTTTATCAAATCCCTGTTGAGAGGTATAGGTCACTTTGTAATCAATTTTGATATTTTCACTAATTTCAGTCATTGCCTGTTGTTTGTTGCTAATAAGACTCTGACGAACCAGTCTGGTTTCGGCAATGGTAAATTTAAGTTGAATATCATTAAATCTTATTGTGGTATCAGCAAAACAGCCTTTAATCTGATAGCCCATTTTGCATAATTGACCTCATTACATCCTGCCAACATCACTGCGGACAGAACCTATAGAGGGTAAGGCTTCATGTATTATCCTATTAATGCTGTCAGGAGCTTTTTTATGGTGGCGCATGGTTGTTCTGATGATAATTGTTATAGGTATTATTTCCTATTGATCATGACAGGTGATTGATTCTGCTTACCTTAATGATGATCAGATAGGAAATATCTGGTTACTCTTTATCAGTAGTTAGTTACAGCCCTGATTGTATTCGCCATCTTCATAGGTGAATGTAATACTGTAGACAGGATCGGTTTTACCCTCGGCTTCAAAGATGGCGTTATATTCACCCTCTGCTCCAATCCGAGTCGAGAAAGTATATTGGTCTGCATAGCGCAGTTCCTGAATATCAGTACAGCCACGTTTAAGCTTTGCTTTCACATTATTAAAGGTGTCTTTTTTGAGTTGAATGCTTTTGTCATTAACGACAGCAACCAAACTTGATGTATTACCTGTGGTCATGGCACTCAGTTTTTGCAAACCATACTGGTTATAAGCTGCATAAACTTGGGTACTGCCAAGTTTCCATTCATTATATCCCTTGCCATTGGAAGAGGGTTTACCCAGCTTTTGGGTTAAAGTGCTACGTGTATCTTCCATCGTAACTTTTTTACCATTGATGAGCATGTGGTCAATGGCAAAGGCAGAGCTTGTGGAAGTGGTGAGTAACGCAGCGATAATGAGTTTTTTCATGAGTCTTTCCTTGAATATAAATGGTTGAATTATTTGGAACGCAATACCAGTGTGCCAATAATGATGAGGATTAGAACGCCACCAATAAACTTGCCTACAGATGGGAACATGACCGCAGGCCAGACGATCCCCCGACCAATGTGATAAGCGAATGATTTGTAGCTGTATTGACCCCAGAAGTTCTGGTAAACCGTAAAAAAGAATCCAATAATAAAATAGCCACCGATTACCCATGCCTTAATGTTTTCTTTCATTGTTTATTTTCCCCCAGTTGCAAAGTTCACCAGTAACATGAACAGCCCAAGCAAAATCATGAATCCAATAAAGGGTAAGCCCAGAAACGCAATAGCAATGATGACAACGATGATTCCTGCAATTGCTCGCATGGCTTACTCCTGCATACATTGCATGCCATACCGTACAATTTCATCCTGAAATTCGGCTGTTTGACTAATGATGTAAAATTTTTCCTCCAGTCGATCTGCGCCATATTGTTTTTCAATTTTTTCATAGACACATTCACAGGTAGAGCTATCAGCACCACCCATTTTGCAGCCCTTAACGAACTCACGTTCAGATTTGCTGGCACAGCCTGATACCGCCCCAGTAAGGAATAGGATAGATAGGATTGTTAAATAAGTTTTCATGATGACCCCCGTCATTTAATTTTTTGAAATCATTATTGTTGTTATATTCAGCGTGAGCTAAGCCATAGAAAAACAGGCAAAAGCAACCTTTGATACACTGAGGTATCCTAAAAATATTCAGGCTGAATAGTTCAACAATTAAGTCGATGGAAATGGCTAAATCGAAATGAAATGTTTTGGGGGAAAGAGCGGGTATGATAGAAATTGAGTCATGGTGACTACTCCTTTTGTATTTTAAAAAGAGCCTTACCAAATTACTGTCAAATAATGGTGGCAAGACTAGAAGGGTTGACAGACTGATACAAAAGGAAATCAGCGCACGCAAGCGTGCCCCTCCTAGCCTCACCATAAAGGTGTGACTTAGGAGAACGCACAAAACCATAATTGCGTTGTTGTGCGGCCTTTTGTAACGGTCTGTCAAAACCGACTGACCATGAGGGTCAGCAAGGGAATGATAGTTTTTTTAGATAAATAAATCAATCAGTAAACATGCCAAGCATTGAAGAAGTGTTAATGAGAAAGATACACTTAGGTTTTAAGTAATAGGATTTACTTGAACTAAATTGAAAATATTATTCCAGATAATTTTAATATCTAAACAAGACTATCAGCTAAGAAAAGTAAATATTGAAGTTAGAGTAGGGGCTGAGAATCAAGATCTATTGATAATTCTAAAAACTATATACATAACACATCGCATAAGTTTTCATATAAGATATTAATGATATCTTAAAATGATTTCATGGGAGTAAAATAAATATGGAAATAACACACGTCATTGCAATTATTGGTTCTATTGTGGGGGTTTTTGGGGTTTTTTTTAAGCGTGAAGAAATTCTTTCTTTAAGAGGTAAAGACTTTACTGCTCGTCTTGATTCGACAGTTCGGTTTTTTAAAGATTTCTATACCAGCACAGATGAAAGAAAACTTGTACTTGATCGTGCTGCACAAGAACTTGTTAGACAGGATTTTGTTAATTTCAGATTTGTTCAGTATCTTATTAAACTAGATGAGCAATATTTAATTAATTTTGATGAAATATTAAATCATTATCGTCGGGGTAGAGAATTTATAAAATATGATTCTCTTAATAAAGAAACAGATGTTAATAATTTTGTTTTAAATACCCCCAAGAATAGAGCTGTAAAGACACAAGTAATATTATATAATGTATTTTACTTTGTTTTTGCATTTATAGGTCTTGCCCCTTTTTTATTCTCATCATGGTTTAATAATTTTTTATCTAGTAAAGGTACTCCATTTATATTTATAATATTCACGATATTTTTTGTTGTTGTAGTATTTGGTATCGCTCTAGGATCTTTATTACAAGCAAACAGTCTACAACACGCAGATGACTTTATAAGTAAATTACAAGAGGCTGAACGTAATAGAAATACCTAAAATTCTTTTTATATAAGTACTTACAGGTGATGTGGGTAGATGTGGGTAGATTGTACGTTTTATGAAGAAGTTTTAGGGAAATTTTCGTTTTGAGTTTATGATAAGTTACTAAGATATTTAAATTTTATACCAATATGACAGAACGTGAGTATAGCGAATCTCTCAATCCACAAAAAGCATTGATCTGGAGAATTGTACATCTGGATAATATTGCTTGGGTTTTGGAACATGGCTTGCACTGTGGCAATAGCCTTACGGCTTCCCCAAATTGGGTACATATTGGTAATACCGAATTAATTGATAAAAGAGCAAATCATCCTGTACCAGTTGGACAGGGTGGATACCTGAATGATTATGTACCTTTTTATTTTACGCCATTTTCTCCCATGCTTTTGAACATCACAACAGGGCGAGGTGGTGTCCGACAGCGTTCTAATGATGAGATTGTCATTCTCGTATCAAGTCTGCATCGTTTACAGGAATTGAATATGCCGTTTGTATTCACAGATGGTCATGCCTATTATCAATGGTCAAATTTCTATACGGATTTAGCTGATTTAGATAAGATTGATTGGCAGATTTTACAGAAAAAAGATTTCAGTCGGGATGTGGATGATCCCGCAAAGTTTGAACGTTATCAGGCAGAGGCACTTGTACATCAACATTGTCCGATTGAAGCCCTGCTCGGTATGATATGTTACAATGAGAAAATTAAATCTTTGCTAGAGCAACAATTGCAGCAAGCAAATATTGAAATGCCTGTTTATGTAAGGTCAGGAGTATATTTTAAATGATTCGTTATACGACTGGAAACTTACTGGATGCCCCAGTAGAAGCATTGGTCAATACTGTAAATACAGTAGGGGTCATGGGGAAAGGCATTGCTTTGATGTTTAAAGAACGATTCCCTGACAATATGGCTGCCTATCGTCAAGCATGTAAAGAGGGGCGTGTTCAAACAGGAAAAATGTTTGTTACAGAAACCAATGAATTTTTAGCACCTCGCTGGATCGTTAATTTTCCGACTAAACAACACTGGAAAGCCAAATCACAAATTGAATGGGTTGAAGATGGGCTGAAAGATTTAAAACAATTTATTATAGAAAAAAATATTTCATCTATTGCGATTCCGCCATTGGGTGCTGGTAATGGTGGGTTAGACTGGCAAGATGTAAAGCCAAAAATAGAATCTGCATTGTCAGATTTACTGGATGTGGATGTTCTAATTTTTGAACCGACTGAAAAATATCAGAATATTGCAAAAAATATTGGTGTGCAAAAACTTACACCAGCTCGGGCTTTGATTGCAGAACTGATTCGTAGGTATGGGGTACTGGGTATGGAATGTAGTATCCTTGAAATCCAAAAGTTAGCATGGTTTCTACAAAGAGTTATCGAAAAACATAATTTATCCAATGAGTTAAGATTGGATTTTCAGGCAAACTATTATGGTCCTTACGCCCACAATCTGACACATCTGCTTAATGCACTAGATGGCAGCTATTTAAAGTCTGACAAAAGAATCCCTGATTGTGAACCATTGGATGTGATTTGGTTTAATCAACAGGAACAAGGCAAAGTACAAAGCTATTTGAACAGTGAGGCAAAAGATTTTGTGCCTGCTCTGGAAGAAGCGGCTGCTTTAATTGAGGGGTTTGAATCACCTTTTGGAATGGAATTGCTTTCTACAGTAGATTGGCTGATCTATAAAGATGGATGTCAGCCAACGGTTGAATCTATTAAAGATGGGTTAGCAAATTGGTCTGCTGGTAAACGCTGGGCAGATCGGAAGTTATCTTTATTTAAAGATGAACATATTGAGTATGCTTTGGATAAGTTACAGAAGTCTATTTAGTTTGGATACTTCTCATTGAATTTGCGTATAGAAAAAGTGAGGTGGGCACAAGCTTATACACATTTTCAACATTCAGTGCATAAAATTTTTAGAGAGTTAAGAAAGCTTCAGTTTTTTTGTGTACTAAATTATCTTTGTACTAGATAGCTGTTAGTCATTAATTAAATTAGGGAAATTATGAAAATTAGTAGCTTTATAAAATCTGAAATATTGCATGGTAATGCTATTCTATTTTTGGGAGCAGGTGCTTCTATACCGTCTTTCTCAAAAGATGGAATTAAAAAAGGGTTATCTGGGAATCAACTTAGAGATGCTCTTTCTGATCAATTTTTAGGTGGTGCTAGTAAATCAAAGAGTTTAAGTCATGTTTCATCTTTAGCTTTTAATCAAGCTGGTACAAGTAATGTTCATGATTTTATTTTTAATTTAGTAGATGAGTTAGAACCTACTAAAGCTCATGAGTTAATTACAAAATTTAGATGGAAAGCAATTATTACGACAAATTATGATAGAGTTGTAGAAAAAACATATGAAAGATCTAGTGAAACACAACAGAAATTAAAACGAGTTATTTCAAATTCAGATAGTATTCAAAAAATAGTAAGTGATCCTCAAAATTTACCATATTTAAAAATACATGGGTGTGTTACTCGATTAAATGACCCTCATTTACCACTTATCTTATCAGGTGAGAATTATTATAAATTTAGAGATAATAGAGATAGTTTATTTAACCAATTAAAAGAATGGGCCGTAAACTATCCAATTATATTTTGTGGATATAGTATTGCTGATGAGAATATTCGAGATTTAATAATGGATGTTGAAGATAATAATATTAATCGTCCAATGTATATCTTTATTGATCCATTTATAGAAGATGTAGAAATTCAATATTGGAGTAATAGGAGGTTTGAATGTCATAAAACCGATTTAGAGGGATTTATGACATCATTAATAGAGAGTATTCCAAATAAAGTATTAACTTTATCATCTGCATTTTCTGAGGGGAATTCTTCTATTACAAAATTGATTCCATCACATGAACGTCCATCCATAGCTTTGGTTGAGTATCTAAAAGAAAAATTAATTCATATTAATCAAGATATTAATTTTAGTGACACAATATCTGCTGAAAGATTTTATAAAGGATATTCTGAAGGGTTTTCTTGGATTAAGAGTAGCTATGATGTTTATAGAAATATTACAGATATTCTACTTGAAGATATATTTAATGACGGTAAAAAAAATGGCATATATTTACTAAGTGGTTATGCTGGAAGTGGGAAAACTATAATATTGAAACAATTTTCATGGAATGCTTGTCTCAAACGTAATGGGAATGTTTTTTATTTGGATGAGGGAGGGATCATTGAAATTGATGAAATCATAGAGTTGGCAAAGTTAATTAATGAGCAGATAGTGATAGTTATTGATGATATACTAGATCATAAAGATGAGATAATTGATCTATATAAAACAATATTAAACTTGGATCTTAATCTTAAAATTCTAACTACAACAAGAGTCAATGAGTGGAATATAGCTGGCAATAATTTAGAACCTTTAGTTTCATCTCAATACGATGTATTAGATATGGATGATAATGAAGTTAATGGTTTGTTAGATAAATTGACTAAAAATAATCTTTTGGGTGTACTTAAAGAGATTGAACCTGCTGAGAGAATACATTATTTAAAAAGTAAGCTTAGAAATCAACTTTTAGTTGCTTTGCATGAAGTAACGGAAGGTAAGAGTTTTGAGCAAATAATTATTGATGAATATAATAATATTAGCCCTAGACAGGCTAAAGATTTATATTTAGATATTTGTACACTTAATAGATTTAGAATTAAAATTAGAGCTGGGTTACTATCAAGAATAAGTGGTATTACTTTCTATGATTTTAAAGAAAGCTTTTATAAACCTTTAGAATTAGTAGTTAGATCTTTTATAGATCGTAAATATGGGGATTATGTATATGTAAGTCGACATGATAGGATTGCTGAAATAGTTTTTAATAATGCTTTTGAATCTCCTGATGAAAAATCATATCAGTTAGTTAAGATTATTCGTTATTTAAATAGTGGTTATGATACTGATAGACAGGCTATAGAATATTTAATCAAAGGTAGACTACTAGCTGATAGTTTTGCAGATAAAAAACTTGCAGTAAATATATTTAAAGCGGCAGAAGAAGCAAAAGTACCTAGACATTTTTTATTACATCAGCAAGCTGTTTATGAATTACATCATCAAGGTGGAGATATTAATTATGCTCTAAAACTAATTGAAGAGTCTGAGAGCTGTGCTCCAAAACATGTATTAAAATCAATACAACATACTAAGGCTAATGTTTATAGACGTTTAGCTCATTTAGAAACAGAACTCGCTGAAAAGACCGCATTAAGAGATAAAGCAATAGCTCTGTTAAGTCAAGCTATAACTAAACGACCAAAAGATTCTATGGCACATAGTTTAAAGGCTAAATTACTTTTAGAAGAATTAAAAGATTTCGTGGAAACAGTAGATATAGAAGATCAAAGTAAGTTGAGAGTTTTGGATAGTTTAACAAAAGATATTGAGTTAAATTTTAAATCTGCTCGTGAATTATTTCCTGATGATGCAGATATGCTAAATAATGAGGCAGAGTTTTCAAAGTTTATGCAAGATATGCCCCGAGCTCTTTCTATACTAGAGAAAGCTTATAAAACTAATAAAACTAATCTTTTTATTTCATTACGCCTTGCTCGTCATTATTTTTATCAACAAGATCAAAGGGAAGAGGGGCTGAAAATTGTTAGGACTACTATATTAGCTCATCCAACAAGTAAAGAAGCCCATTTTGAACTTGCAAAAATGTTGATAGATATTAATGAATTAAGTTATAGGGAGGAAATTAGTAGAGCTTTAAAAAGAAGTTATACATTTGGCGATTCAAATATCGAAGCACAGTTTAAAGATGCAAGGTTTGAGTTTCTACATGGAGATAAAACTAAATCATTAAGAATATTTAATAGCTTAGCAAAATATAATTTGCTTCCTAGCTCGAAGAATAAAGTGAGAGATAGAATATTAGATAGCCATAATACTCCTAAAATTTTTTATGGGAAAATAGAAAGGTTACATGATTCCTTTGCATTTATCAATTGTTTGGATTTTCCAGATAATATTTATGCGCATGTGACTTCTATGTCTAGTTATGAGGATTGGCAGAGTTTAAAAAATAATATTTCAGTGAAATTTACAGTTGGGTTTAACTATAAAGGTGTTGCTATCCATAGTTTATGGATAATCTAGCTTAGATTTTTTGTGAAAATTGAATTAAGACAAGCTCAACTCATGTATTACCTAAACAGTTTTAAAGTAATGGTGGGTTTTTTGTAATAGTTCTAGTTTTTGAAACAAAACCTAGCCCAATCTGCCATCAAACTTTTCCTTTTTTCCAGATAAGCCCCACGTAAATAAGCAGCTTCCACTTCATCAGGAAGTTTGTGGGCTAGAACATGCTCACAGACTTCACGTGGATAATCCGTTTTATCGGCAGACCAGTCACGAAATGTAGATCGAAAGCCATGTGTGGTAATGATACGATTTTGTTTCGGGTCAATATAGCCTATACCATTCTCTTTAAATTTTTGTTCATGTAACCGTCTAATCAGTGTGGTGAGTGACATATCAGAAAGCATTTCACTACTACGAGGGGCAGGGAAAATGAAATCTTGTGCTTGAGTGTGATCTTGGATTGATTCAAGCAAAGTGATGGCTTCTTGAGACAGGGGAACACGATGTTCTTTTTCAGCTTTCATTCGTTCTTTAGGAATGATCCAAACCTTATTATTAAAATCAATTTCCTGCCATTTAGCTCCGAAAATTTCGCCAGAACGACAAGCAGTTAAAATTGCAAATTCCAAAGCTTTAGGCGAAATCCCTTTTTTCTGTCTCAAGTGCTGGATAAACCCAGCAACCTGTTCATAAGGTAAAGATGGGTGAGGGCGTGATTCCTGTTTTAAATTACCCAGTATAGGCTCAAGGTTACCTTTCCATTCAGCAGGATTGTCACCCACAAAATATCCCATAGCCTTAGCATAATCCAAAATAGTTTCTATCCGACCACGAATACGTTTGGCGGTTTCATTTTTTTCAATCCAGATTGGTTCAAGAACGGCTGCAATATCGACTTTGGTAATTGTTCCAACAATTAAGTCCCCTAGAGTGGGATAGATATAAGTTTCCAGTGTTGATGACCATTGCCCGATATGCTTCTGATTTTTAAGTTCAAGTGTTTTCTTGGCAATAACGACTTCTGCACATTCACGGAATGTTTTGGCACGATGTTTCTGTATTTTTAAAGCATTAAGACGTTCCTGTTTTTCTTGCAGTGGATCGATTCCATCTCGAATTTTTTTCTTTAATTCACGAGCTTTTTCTCGTGCTTCTGATAATGAAACTTCTGGAAAAGACCCAAGCCCAATATCTCTACGATGAATTTTAACTTTGCCGTGATCATCAACTTTTTTACCAACAGCAACTCGGAGTACCCACGCACGAGAGCCATCAACAATACGCAAATGTAAGCCATCAACACCACCGACAGCATGTCTACCATTTTCCTTAATCTTTGCTACACTAAGAGCGGATAGCTCTTTTGCTTTCTTTGGCATAGGTGGTTTGTCCCACATTAAAACCCACATAAAGTTATGGATTTGACTCTACTACATCAAATAGTATCAGACAAGTATTTTTATAAATTATTGATAATAATAAAATTAAAATATTGGGTTGGACGGTATAGGATGCTTGTTAGACGGACACCGCTTCCGCCAAATATCGAAAAAAGCCCTTGTTTTTACAAGGGCTTTTTTCTTAGCTCTGGTTTTACCCCTAAACCTACCCCACATCCAATATTGGATTGAATTACATGGGATAAAACTTGTAAGGAGCAATTGAGAATTAGCTAATCGTCAGTTTGAAATGCTAACAATATACGAGCCTATACTTCGAACAACTTAACTGACTCTTTCAAAGTAGAATAGATGTGAATGACGGTTTGATCTGCCTAAATTCAGTAGTAATTATTCAAAAGATAGGGCACACATTTAAAAAAATACTGTCAGTTGTCTGAGGTTATAATGATTGTTTTCTATAGAAGACAATTCTAAACAATTAAGATGTTATTCATTTACCGTTGAATAATTTGAACTGGCTTTGTTGCATAAATAAATTTTATCCCCATACATGTTAGATGAATACAGAATCAAAAAGCCGATAAAAAACAACGAACTGGTCTGAGTACAATCAGGCTTTACGTCAACGGGGTGCTTTCACCATTTGGTTTGATCCCCAAATGCAATGGTCTGCAACACCTACTGGAAAAAAAGGACGTCAACCTACCTACACTGATATAGCAATTCAATTTGCCCTGACGATACGAAACCTGTTCCAACTGGCTTTACGCCAAACACAAGGTTTCATTCAAAGCCTTTTTCAAATGGCTCACCTCGACTGGAATGTTCCAGACTTCTCAACATTGAGTCGGCGAGCAGATAAGCTCCAGCCACTTCTACATAAATCAGCAAAAAATCCACAGGAAGACTTGCATATTTTAGTTGATAGCACAGGGATCAAAGTTACAGGTGATGGGGAATGGGTGCGTAAAAAACATGGCGTAAACCAACATCGTCAATGGCTGAAATTACATCTTGCGACAGATGCAAACAGTGGAGAAATACAAGCGGTTGAAGTCACGACCTGCCAATATGGTGATGCTGAAATGCTCCAACCTCTTTTAGATCAAATTGATGAACCCATTGCATCTGTCAGGGCTGATGGTGCTTATGACACAGTGAATTGTTATGATGCGATTTTGAAACGGCAAGCAAATGTAATTATCCCTCCTCGTTCCAATGCTGCTTTATGGGCAGAAAATGAAATTGGTAAAGCAAGGAATCATGCAGTACAAGGCTGTTGGGACAAGGGTCAAAAGCAGTGGAAACGAGATATTGGTTATCATCGACGATCCCGAATAGAGACTAAAATGTTTGCCTTGAAACGACTTGGACAAGGTGTATCTAGTCGATGCTTTAATCGTCAGGTGGTTGACTTGCAAATAAGAGTCGATATTTTGAATAAATTTACTCAACTTGGTACAGCTAAAACGGTGGCTGTTGCATAAATATCTGAAGATTAGAACAACTCTACCTTTCGTCTATTTGTGCAACAAAGCCATTTGAACTGAATCTTTTTAGTGTCTACTAACTTAATTTGGAAAATAGTTTACCCATCAGAAAATATAGAAGTTGTTATGGAGAAAATTTTAGGTAATGAATGGATTAAAATTAATCACAGATCAAGATCGAATCAATGCTGTTTTATGTATTTAGGCATGTATAAATAATAATTTTTTAGAACATCATTGGTTTTAATGGGACGTATTATTATGAGAATTTGCACTTTTTGATGTTATGCAGCCAAAGACCTACTCTTTATCGCTAGTAATTTGACAGAGAAGAAAGCTAGCATTAGTGACAATTTTCGCCACATCGCTTCAACTCTTGTTGTTTATTTCAAAAATATGACTTAAATATTTAATAACTAAAAATAAATATTAAAAAATGGTTGAATAATAAGCAATTATCTATAATGATAACTAATATCCACTTGATCATTCATTCTAGGAGGTAGATCATGATTGATGTGCAATATTCCGAAAATGTCTCGATACATCAGTTAGCTGATGATGCATTCTTGTTAAGAGTCAATGATGCAAAGGTTTATCAATATTTGCTCAAGCAATGTGGTAAGGAATTCGGTTGGGAACGTTCGATACAAAAATCTCAAAGTTTTTTTAACGGTGATATTGAATACCAAATTAACCTTTCTGATATTCCATTGGAAAATTTTGGACGAGATTTCTTTATGTTGGAACCAGAACTACTCGATAACATTGCGAAAAGTTAATACATAGCTTGATTATATGCTGTGTATAGTGAGTTATATATTTTAGTTTTTCGCCACGTCATCCCCTTGACGTGGTCTTTTTATATAAAACTATTTTATCGAAAATAGAATCAATTTTATAATTTTGATACTGAATATCGTCGCCAATGGCGCAAACTTCATATCAAATACGAGTAGTTCAGCTCACAACAAACGATGTGAGTGATTCACAGGTGCTTGGTGATTTGCTTGATCAAATTCCGTTGGATGAACGAATTGATTTAGTCTATACAGATGGTGCTGATGACACAAAGCACTACAGACAAATCTTTTTAGATCGAGATGCACATGCAGTCATTCCACCTAGGAAGCATGCAAAGCTTTGGAAAGATAAGAAATTGATATATTTGGAGAGGAATGAATTATTAAAAACAGTCAAAAGGCTAGATAGGTCAATTTGGGAAAAATGGTTGGGTTATCATCATCGAAGTTTAGTGGAAACCAAAATGCATTGGATCAAATTATTAGGTGATAAATTCACAGCAAGGAGTTTTCCTAGTCAGATGAATGAGATTCATGCATATGTATAAATTTTTAATAAATTCAAATAATTAGATAGATTTCATATCCAAGTTATCACTTGAATTTAGCTCAATTAGGGTAGCATTCTCTTTCAAACTTTTGGCAACAAAGCCTCGCTGCACTAGTAAACCAGATAAACTTGCAATAACGAATTTCGCAAGAGGTTTTATCTTGATGCGGTTGTGTAATGTTGGGTAGCGAATTTAAAAAATCAATCCAATCTGTAGAATAAAAATTCACGCTTTTTTCACCTATTTCCATCTAAGTTTAAACATGAAGTAATTCAAATAAATCATCTTTCTCAGTTCAAGTTGAAGGCAAAGGAGTAATTATGACTCTTGTATTGATATTGCTTAGCTTGTTGATTCAGTTTTTTGTGTTGTGGGCTGCATTTTATTTCGAACTCAATCGAACAATTGGTAGTATTTTGGCTATCGCTACTGCGATTCTATGCGCGATTTTTATTACACCTTGGAGTTTAGTGGTTGGTATTCCCATCATTTTAATGAGTATTATTTTACTTGTTGCACCATTACGTGAAGCGTTAATTGCTAAACCTGCATTTAATATTCTTTCCAAAGCAATGCCTAGCATGAGTATTACAGAAAGAGAGGCTTTGGAAGCAGGTACAAGTTGGTGGGAAAAAGAATTATTTATGGGAGCACCTGATTGGGAAAAGTTCGATCAATATCCATATCCAAAACTTTCTGTAGAAGAACAATCTTTTATAGACAATGAAGTTCAACAACTTTGCTCCATGCTTGATGAATGGAAAATTCACCACAAAGATAAAAATTTACCTCCTGAAGTTTGGCAGTTTATTAAAGATAAAGGTTTTTTAGGACTCATCATTCCAAAATCATTTGGGGGAAAACAATTTTCAGCATTTGCTCAAAGCCGCATTATGAGCAAGATAGCATCACGTTCATTGACTGCGGCAGTAAGTTGTATGGTGCCCAACTCGCTTGGTCCCGGTGAACTATTGCTACATTACGGTACAACTGCACAGAAGCAACGTTATTTACCCGGCTTAGCAAATGGTACAGAAATTCCTTGCTTTGGCTTAACCAGTCCAGAAGCTGGTTCTGATGCGGGAGCGATTCCTGATACAGGTATAGTCTGTTATGGGTCTTATCAAGGACAAGAAGTTCTTGGTCTAAAAATGAATTTTTCTAAACGATGGATTACGCTTGCACCGATTGCAACGGTAATTGGTTTGGCGTTTAAGTTGTACGATCCAGATGGTCTATTGGGTGATAAAAGTAAAAGCGAATATGGCATTACCTGTGCATTAATACCTGCAAGTCATGAAGGGATAAAAATAGGTGCACGCCATAATCCTGGTGCGCCATTTATGAATGGAACTGTGGAAGGAACAGACATTTTCATTCCAATCGACTGGATTATTGGCGGTCAACAAAATGCCGGTAAAGGTTGGCGCATGTTGATGGAATGTCTAGGCGTTGGTCGTGGTATTTCTTTACCAGCATTGGCGACTGCTGCGGGTGAGATGAGTTACCTTTTAGTGGGTGCATTTGCTAGCGTTCGACAACAGTTTAAAGTGTCAGTTGGGCATTTTGAAGGTGTGCAAGAGGCAACCAGTGATATTGCCAGTGATGCCTATATGCTTGAGTCATTTAGATACATGGTGACTTGTGGTTTGAATCAGGGTGGGACTCCAGCCGTCATGACAGCTATGGCAAAATACTATGCGACTGAAACTATGAGAAAAGTGATTAATCATGGTATGGATGTCGTTGGTGGACGTGCGATTCAGCTAGGACCACGTAATTTTATGGCTTTAACTTATCAATCCATACCTGTTGCAATTACGGTAGAAGGGGCAAATATTCTTACGCGTTCTTTGATGATTTTCGGTCAAGGTTCCATGAGATGCCATCCGTATTTATTTGAAGAACTGCAATTATTGCAATCAGATGATAAAGCGAGTGCTCTAAAAAAATTCAATACCTTGTTATTTAAACATCTTGCTTATACTTTTAATCGTGCTGCTAAAGCGCTTGCATTTGGTCTCACAGGGGGCAGTAAAGAGGGCTCTTCATCGGCTGATGATTTCTCAAAATCATATTATGCAATCATCAATCGTATGAGTGCTGATTTTGCTTTGACGGCCGATATGGCATTGGGAATATTGGCTGGAGATTTAAAACGTAAGGAAATGCTTTCAGGTCGTTTAGCAGATATTCATGCCCATTTATTTATTGCAACAGCGATTCTTAATTATTATGAGCATGGACAAAGAACTGAGTCGGATCAAAAACATGCAGAATTAGCATTAAATAAGGCTCTCTATAATGCTCAGGAAGCATTCTTTGGATTGTATGAAAATTTCCCTGTGAAAATTGCTGCGACATTGGTGAAATTAATCAGTTTCCCATTTGGTCGACCAGTCACAAAACCATCGGATGAACTTAAACAACAAGTTGCTCAATTACTACTTAAAGAAAATTCTTTTAGAGCGGAATTGAAAAAACATGTTTATTACACAACCGATGAAACAGATGTGATGGGGCGCATGGAATCAACCTTCCAAATGTTGCTAAGTTTGCAGCCGCTTTGGGATAAGTTTAAAAAAGCTGAATCTAAAGATCAGTTTAAAGGACTGACTTTTGAGGAACATATTACAGATGCAGTTGCAGTGGGTTTTATTACTGCAAATGAAGCGGAACAGCTTTTAAAATATAATGCTAAACGCTACGATAGTATGCTGACTGATATATTTGATCAGCATTTAGAAAATGACCTGTCTCTTGGGAATCCTCATTTGAAAAGTTAGATAAGTTGGTCAATAAAAAAGCGAGATATCCAAGTCTCGCTTTTTTCTTTTTTATAAATTAAATTTTTTACGATAGCGCCAAAGTGTGGTTCGACTCATACCCAGTGCTTTTGCTGCGAGTGAAAGATCATTTTGGTATTGAATTAATGTTTTCCGTATCGTTTCTTTATTGATTTTATCCGAGATCAGTAATGGTTCATCTTCAATGATTGAGTTTGAAGGTGGAATATGTTTCTTATCAATAATTTCATCGGGTAAATCGCAAACATCTATTTCAGACTTCTCGTTTGCCATGGTCAGTGCGTAAAGGAGCGTATTTTTTAATTCACGGACATTTCCAGGCCAATCATATTGCATTAAGGTTTGTAATGCTGAATTAGATAATTTAGTCGATGTACCAAAAACATTGTGTTGTTCAGATAAAATATAATCTGCAATATATGGAATATCTTGCTTACGATCACGCAGTGGTGGAACAAAAATTGGAATAACACGCAGTCGATATAATAAATCTTGACGGAAGCGTCCAAGACGAGCTTCTTCTCGTAACGCTCGATGAGTAGCGGTGATAATACGGACATTCGCTCTAATCGATTTTTCTCCACCTAAAGGTGTAAATTCACCAGTCTCAAGAACTCTTAATAATTTTGCTTGAAGTTCTAATGGAATTTCAGCGATTTCATCTAAAAAAAGTGTTCCGCCTGCAGCACGTTCAAATACGCCTTTATGTTCTCGAATCGCCCCTGTAAAAGCACCCTTAACATGACCAAATAATTCGCTTTCCAGAATATTGGCATTTAAAGCTGCACAGTTAATGGCAATAAATACGTTATTTTTCCGCTGACTATGATCATGAATAGCCTGCGCAACCAGTTCTTTTCCACTACCAGATTCACCGCGAACTAGAACTGGGAATTCTGTAACTGCAACACGTTGAATAATGGAAAACATGCGTTGCATTTCTGGCGAGTGGCTATGAAAAATCTGCTCTAAAGTTGGGATGTTTTGATCTTGTTTTATTTTCTGTATAACTTGAGTGGATTGTAATAAATATAAGGTTCCCTCAAAGTGCTGATCGATAATTCTAATAGGATGACGATGGCAAAACAGCTCGATGGATTGAGCTGCATCACTCATCATATGTTGTCCGATCTCAAGCTCATGATGTTGTATTGTTTTTTTTAAAGTTTGAAATAACGAATTATTGATTTTTTTATCGTTCAATTCATACACAAAATGCTGCTTAGATTGATCTAAGATAAGAAAGGAACTATCTAACATTAGGGTTTGCAATTTAAACAAAAAGCTCTCTAAATCAGCTTGAGTATCAAAATCAATCGCTTGGTGCATGATGTTTCATCGAATGTTTTTCATTTGAAACAATTGAAACATATTGTGAAACATTAATGAAATGGTGATTTTGTTTAAAATTAAATATTATTAATTAATATATTGTTTTATTTGAATATAATTTATATTGCATAAAGTTGGCACTTAGTTTGCAAAATAAGAATATAACCAAGCATATCGAGACAAATTGAAATGATATTTCATCAATTTTTTGAAAAAGAAAGTTCAACTTATACTTATTTGGTTGCATCTGAACAAACACGTGAAGCGGTACTGATTGATCCAGTTGCTTCTGAAATAGAAAGTTATGAACAAATGTTGAATCAGTTGAATCTCAAGTTAGTTTACAGCTTAGATACGCATGTTCATGCAGATCACGTTACGGCTGCAAATTTACTCAGAGCACGTTTTGGCTGTAAAACAGTTTTACATCGCAACTCTGGCGTGGATTGCGGCGATATTTTTATCACTGACCGCAGTGCGATTCGTGTTGGTGAATGCTTAATAGAAGCACGTTATACCCCTGGACATACGAATGCCTGCACAAGCTATGTCATTGACAATATGGTGTTTACAGGCGATGCATTACTGATAGATGGTTGTGGTCGTACTGATTTCCAAGAAGGAAATGCTGAAACTTTATACGACAGTATCCATAAACAGATATTCACTTTACCCGACGACACGATTGTTTACCCGGGGCATGATTATAAAGGTCGTTTGTCTTCAACTGTAGGGTACGAACGCGAATCGAACTCTCGTTTAGGTCATGGGCGTAGCAAACAAGATTTTGTAGAAATTATGAAAAACCTTGATCTGCCATATCCTAAAAAGATTGATATAGCCCTACCTGCCAATAAAGCGTGTGGGAAATAAGGGGAAAATTGTGAGTGACTTAAAACAAGTTAACCCTGAATTTTGGGTATCTGCTCAGATCAATCAATCTGATTTGGTTGAAATTGCAGCCAAGGGAATCAAAACGATTATTTGTAATCGCCCTGATGGTGAAGGTGTTGACCAGCCAAATATTATTGAGATCCAAGAAGCTGCAATACGCCATGGGATTCAATTGGAATATTTACCTGTTGTAAGTGGGCGGGTGACAGATGAACAAGCAATTGAATTTAAGTCACTTTATCAAAAATCCCAAAAACCTGTACTAGCATTTTGCCGTTCAGGAACTCGATCAATTACCTTATGGGCACTGTCTCAAGTGGCTGAACTTACCATTGATCAGATGTTGTTGCAGTCAAAATCACTGGGCTACGATTTACAAGGTTTAGTCCCTCGAATTTTGAAGCAAAATCCAACTCAGTTAAACAATATACCGAATTTTTCTGTGGTGATTGTCGGTGGGGGAGCAGCGGGTATTTCAGCAGCATCAAGTTTGTTATCTCGTCAATCGAATTTAGATATTGCCGTGATTGATCCTGCTGAAATTCATTACTACCAACCAGGATGGACGATGGTGGGCGGTGGGATATTCGCTCCTGAAAAAACGGTAAGAACAATGGCGAGTCTGATTCCTAAACAAGTTCATTGGATTAAGGCGGCTGTTGCAGCTTTTGATCCTGATAATAAACAAGTTTTATTAGAGGGATGTAAGCCGATTAACTATGAAGTATTAGTCGTCTGTCCGGGCTTAAAATTAAATTGGCATGGAATAGAAGGTTTAGTTGAAACGCTAGGTAAAAATGGTGTGACTTCAAACTATCGTTATGATCTTGCACCCTATACGTGGGACTTGGTTCGTAATATGAAACAGGGTAAAGCTGTTTTTACACAGCCACCTATGCCAATTAAATGTGCTGGTGCTCCGCAAAAAGCAATGTATTTGTCAGCTGATTATTGGCAAAGACAAGGTGTATTAAAAGATATTGAAATTGATTTTTATAATACAGGTGCGGTGTTATTTGGTGTACAAGCTTATGTTCCAGCTTTGATGGAATATATTAAACGTTACAATGCCAATTTAAACTTTAATCATCAATTGATTAAAGTCGATGGAAGCCAAAAGCGAGCTTGGTTTAAGGTCAGTGAAGGGGAAAATACTTCAGTGATTGAAACTGATTTCGACATGATTCATGTTGTTCCTCCACAGCAAGCACCTGATTTTATCCGAGCGAGTAACTTGGTTGATGCGGCAGGTTGGGTCAGTGTTGATCAGCATACCTTACAGCATAGTAAGTACCCTTATATCTTTGCTTTGGGTGATGTCACTAATGCACCAAATGCGAAAACGGCAGCAGCTGCACGAAAGCAAGCACCTATTGTTGCAGTGAATGTATTGCAGTACTTAAGAGGCAATCAGAATTTTGCGCAATATGACGGTTATGGATCTTGTCCGCTCACAGTTGAGCGTGGAAAGATTGTGTTGGCAGAATTTGGTTATGGCGGAAAACTGTTACCTAGTTTCCCTAAGTGGTTGCTCGATGGGCAAAAACCTTCACAGCTTGCATGGCTGTTAAAAGAGCAAATTCTACCGCCGATGTATTGGGATGGAATGCTCAAAGGTCGTGAATGGCTGGTGAAGCCAAAACTTTAGTTTATTCAGCTTAAATAAATCAAATACTTAGTCCTGATTCAGAGCTGAGTTAGGGCAGTATTTTCTCCAGAAATGGGTTCATCCTTGTACGAGGACATTGCATATCATGTGGTTATTAGTCTTAGAAGGTCTTGCGATCGGATGTTTACTTGGATTGACAGGCGCAGGTGGCGGTATTTTGGCTGTACCAGCATTGATGGCGAGTCAAGGATGGACGGTGTCTCAAGCTGCACCAGTAGGTTTGTTGGCAGTAACACTTGCTGCATTTGTTGGCATGGTTCAAGGCTTATTCAAGAAAATCGTACGTTATCGTGCCGCAATATGGATCGCTTTAATCAGCTTGCCATCAGCACGTTACGGGATTCATCTTGCGAGTATTATTTCTCCAGTTTGGTTAAGCCTTGGTTTTAGTATCGTGATGATGATTGTGGCTTATCGTATTTTCTTCAATAAGGTGAATGATTTTGAAGATCCACCGTGTAAGGTGAATCAATCAACAGGGCAACTGATTTGGAATGTTAAAACTGCTTCAGTGTTGGGTATTATAGGCATAATTGCAGGTCTATTAACTGGATTATTAGGAGTTGGTGGCGGTTTCGTGATTGTGCCAGCTTTGCGTAAAGTCACTGATCTAGATATGCGTAGTATCGTTGCAACGTCACTGATGATCATTTTCTTAATTGGTGGTGTAAGTATTTCAATACACATCATAGATGGCTTTCAGTATCCAATCGTTGTAACTGTTAGCTTTGTTGTGGCTTGTATTATCGGCATGCTAATTGGCAGAAGATTAATCAGCCTGATTGATATCAAAACGGTACAAGAGGTATTTGCTGTAGTGGTAATTTGTGTTGCGATTTATTTGGTGATTTCAAGCGTATCGAAAATCTTGCCCATGATTTCACTTTAATTATATTGCTATCTATTTGACTTTTAGTTTCTAAAACTGAGCCTAGACTCAAACGATGAGGTTTTGAGTTTAGGTTAAAAAATATATAAATTTATGTTTCCTATGTAATTTTGTATTATGATGCTAAGAGTTCACTAGCATGCCTAAAAGGATGCTTCACATAAACTTCATATGATTTCTATTAATATCATAAATATAAAAAGAGATTGGGTCAGGAAGAATCAATGTTTAAATTTTTTCTGCGATGGATGGATAGTTGGTCACTGACTGATACTTTAGATAAACAGCATATTCCTTTTCAAGAAAGCTCAAAAGATACCAAGATTCAGTGGATTAGAATTTTACCATTCATTTTGCTGCATATCGCTTGTCTTGCAGTTTTTTGGGTGGGTGTGTCTTGGTTTGCTATAGCATTCATGCTGTTTTTTTATTTTATTCGTATGTTTGCGATCACTGCTTTTTTTCATCGTTATCTTTCGCATAAAACCTTTCAAACTTCGCGTCCAATACAATTCTTTTTTGTGTTGATCGGAACCATGAGTGCACAGCGAGGGCCTTTATGGTGGGCAGCTCATCATCGTTATCATCATCGTTTTACTGACACAGATCACGATCCGCATTCATCTACACATGGATTTTGGTACAGTCATATTGGATGGTTTTTAAATGAACAGAATTTTTCTACACGAAAAGAAGTCATTAAAGACTGGCTAAAGTTTCCTGAAATTGTTTGGTTAGACCGTTTTAGTTTACCTGTGGTCTTGTTCACTGCTTTTGCAATTTATGGTTTAGGTGAGTGGTTGAGTATTACTTATCCGAGTTTAGGTACTTCAGGCTTACAGCTATTGGTATGGGGATTTGTGATTTCAACTGTTTTGCTGATTCATGCGACTTTATGTATCAATTCACTTGCGCATTTGTATGGCAGTCGAGACTTCGAGACGAAGGATAACAGCCGAAATAATTTATTTTTATCGATTATTACATTGGGTGAGGGTTGGCATAACAACCATCATTATTATGCGGGGAGTACTCGGCAAGGTTTCTTCTGGTGGCAAATCGACATTACTTATTACATTTTAAAAATGATGTCTTTTTTCGGTTTGATTTGGGGAATTAAACCTGTACCACAACGTATTTATGACACCCATAAAAGTCATCAATTAAATCTCAAAATAAACACGAGTAAAATTCAAAGCGAGGAGTCTTGATGAAGATTGCAATCGTAGGCTCTGGTATTTCAGGTATATACGCTGCGTGGAAATTATCAAAACAGCATGAAGTCACTATCTTTGAGAAAGAACAGTATTTCGGTGGACATACGGATACACATGATCTTTGGATTGAACGTAAAAACGTTGCTGTAGATAGCGGTTTTATTGTATTCAATGATTATAATTATCCTCTATTTAGCGCCATGCTTGCCGAATTAGGTGTGGAAGCACAGAATAGTGACATGAGCTTTTCAGTCAACAATCAAGTGACAGGGCTTCAATATAATCCATCAAAAAAATGGTCACTATTAACGCGACCTCAGAATTTTTTAAATAAGAAATTTCGGATCATGCTGTCCGACTTGATTCGTTTTTATCAAGACAACAAAGATATTCAGTTAGATCAGTGCAACGCTGAACTGAGTATTGAAGACTATCTGAATCAAAATGATTATTCAGAGGTATTTCGCCAAGAACATTTATACCCAATGTGTGGTGCATTGTGGTCAAGCCCAGTGGATCAAGTTGGAAATATTCCCTATAAATTTGTCGTAAGCTTTTTTCAACATCATCGTATGTTGCAATTGGAAGACCGCCCTCAATGGCAGACGGTCAAAGGTGGTTCAGCTTCTTATATACGAGCGATTCAAAAAGCTTGTCCATCAATTATTTGGAAAAAAGCGCAAGTTCAACAAGTGATTCGTGAAAATGATTTAGTTCATATTGTCACGAATCAAGAACAAGAAACTTTTGATTGGGTTGTGTTTGCCAGTCATGCTGATGATACGTTAAAGCTGATTCAAGATCCTTCGGCAGATGAGCGAGATGTATTAGGTTGTTTTGATTATCAAGATAACTTTATGGTGGTACATTCTGATACTTCGATTATGCCGAAGCGTCAATCTCAATGGGCAAGTTGGCATGTGCATGTCACTGCTCAAGAGAAACATCAAAAAAATAGCAAAGCTCATCAAGTACACTATGGATTTACTTACTGGATGAACAGCTTGCAGAAGCTACCGTGTAAGACCCAGATCTTTTCTACACTCAATCCGAATATGTCGATCGCAAAAGATAAGATTTATGTCGAACGTCGTTATCGACATCCTGTTTTTGATAAAAAAGCAATTGAATCACAAGCGCGTTGGGATTTGATCGATGGTCAAAACCGCAGTTCATTCTGCGGGGCATATTGGGGTTGGGGCTTTCATGAAGATGGGGCGAGAAGTGCTCAACGTGTAGTCGATGAACTATTAAAATTGAACGGCTAAATTTGGAGGTGATCACATGTTTGAAGATTCACTTTCCATAGCCAAAGCTCAGATTAGACATCGGCGCTTTTATCCTAAAGCACACGATTTTGAGTCTAGTTTGAGCTATTTATGTTTTGATCCTGATCGTATCGATCAAAACCTAGATCGTTCATGGCTTTGTTCAACTTCGCGTTGGAATATCTTAAATCTTTATGAAAATGATTTTCTAAAAGGCTATACAGGTTCGATCAGAGAACGAATTAAGAAAATCCTTTTGCAGCAAGCGGATACGATTTTATCAACTCAATCAGAAATTCGTGTGCTCGCATTGCCAAGAACTTTAGGATTTAGTTTTAATTCAGTCATCTTTTATTTTGTACTCAATCCTCAAAAACAACCTGTTTTCATATTGAGTGAAATCACCAATACCCCTTGGAATGAACGTAAAGTTTATGTGCATGACTGTCGTCAAAAATTAAAAGAGCACAGTCATTTCAAAAGTTATGAGTTCGAATTTGAAAAGAGTTTTCATGTCTCTCCATTTATGCCAATTGATATTCAGTACAAATGGCGATTTAACTTTTCAGATGAACAAAATGTGATTCATATGCAGCTTTATCAATCAGATAAATTTATCTTTGATGCAACGATGCATTTCACTTTAACCAGCATCACAGTTCCTTCACAACTGAATCGTTATGCTATTTATCATATCTTTGAACCTTTCAAGATGTTAGCTTCGATCTACCTTCAAGCTTTTCATCTATGGCGAAAGAAAGTTCCATTTTATCGGCACCCAAAAAAGATAAGGATTTAAAACAACATGATGAAAACGCTTATTTTCGGTGAACAGGATTCACTGCCCTTGGTTCTTCGAAGCTTGCTCAAACTTCGTCATGGACAAATTCATTTTCGTGGAGAATGGAATGGTACCGTGGGTGAGGTTTCTGATTTAGAAGCGACGATAGAGATTCATAATAAAGAATTGATTGATCTGATTTTTAAAAACGGTGTACTTGGTGCGGCTGAAGGTTATATTCGCGGCTATTGGAGCAGTGAACACCTCGTTGAAGTCATTCAAATTTTGGCGAGAAACCGTCATGTGCTTGATAAGATTAATCAGAATGTGATTTCTCAAGCCAGCCAACTTGTATTAAAAGCTTGGTACAAAACACGTAAAAATTCATTGTCAGGAAGTCGAAAAAATATTGCAGAGCATTACGACCTGAGCAATGACTTTTTCAAACTCTTTCTTGATTCTTCAATGATGTATTCCAGTGCTGTATATAAGCACAAAGATATGACTCTAGAAGAAGCTTCTGATTATAAAAAAGAGCTGATTTGTCAGAAATTACAACTCAAACCGATGGATCACTTGGTTGAGATCGGTAGTGGTTGGGGCGGATTTGCGATCTACGCTGCTCAGCATTATGGCTGTAAAGTGACTACGATCACCATTTCTCAAGCACAATACGATGAAGCAACCAAACGTATTGCCGATGCGGGTCTCAGTCATCGTGTCAATGTTCAGCTCAAAGATTACCGATTGTTAGAAGGCAAATTCGACAAGTTAGTTTCGATCGAAATGATTGAAGCGGTGGGTGAGCAATATTTATCGACTTACTTTAATAAATGCCGATCCTTATTAAAACCGAACGGTTTGGGCTTGATTCAAGCTATCACAATTGAAGATGCACGTTATAAAAAAGCTTTGAATACCGTGGATTATATTAAACGCTATATTTTCCCAGGAAGTTTTATTCCGTGTATCAGTGTTTTAACTCAAGCTGCATCTGAACAACAGTTACGTTTAAAACATCTTGAAGATATTGGCTTGAGCTATGCAGAAACGATTCATCAATGGCGTGAGCGTTTCTTAAATGCCAAAGAACGCGTTTTGGCTTTAGGATTTGATGAAAACTTTATTCGGATGTGGGATTTCTATCTCTGTTATTGCGAAGGTGGCTTTAAAGAAGGAGTGATCAGTGATGTACATCTTCTATTTGAAGCAAGCCCTTATTAAAAAATCCAAGATTTTTTAATGCATCAAGGAGATGGTTATGTTGTGGCAATTATTTTTACTTGATGCTGTAGTAATGACGCTGTGTTGGTTGTGGGCAACCTCTAATCATCGAGCAGGTATTGTAGATGTCGCTTGGAGCTTTTGTATTTTTTTAAATACTGCTCTGACAGCATTGTTTGTTGAGATCGCTCCGTTAAATGTCAGGTTGTTTATTGGAATATTCAGTTCGATTTGGTTTTTACGATTGAGCTTGCACTTGTTTCGGCGTTATCTGGCTGAACATGAGGAAGATAGACGATATGCCAATATGCGTAGGGCGATGGGAAAATATCAACATTTAGGTTTCTTTGCTTTTTTTATGTTTCAGGCAGGATTGGCCATCTTATTTAGTCTTCCAATGTGGAGCTTGCTCAATGTGCCAAGCATGTCTTGGAGCATGGATACCAATGATTATCTGATTATTGCAGGTTTAATTATGTTCGTTGCATTCGTCGGTGAGACAGTTGCAGATCAACAATTATATCGCTTCAAGCAAAATCCCAATAATCATGGCAAAACAATGGATCAAGGTCTATGGAGATATTCACGTCACCCAAACTATTTCTTTGAATGGTTGCATTGGTTTGCTTATCCCATCATAGGAGTAGCGGCAGGATTATTAAGCTTGTGGATCTATCCAGTGTTGATGTGGTTATTCTTGTATTACATCACGGGTATTCCATTTAGTGAGCAACAAGCCTTAAGAAATCGAGGTCAAAATTATCTCGATTATCAAAAACGAACTTCAATGTTTATTCCGTGGAAACCCAAAGAGTAGGTACGCACATGGACTTTATTATTCAAAAATCTTTAAAACTCGTCGAAAGCGGTTTAGTTCCTGATCAAGCGATTCGTGCAGCCATCCGTGCATTGAGTAAAAAGCGTTTGATTCAAGAAGGGCGTTATGACCCTGAACAAGGTGCTCAGCGCTATATGGATGTGCTTAATATGTTAAAGCACAGTGAAATTGCGATCGAAACGGACAAAGCCAACGAGCAGCATTATGAACTACCTACAGCATTCTTTCAGGCGGTTCTAGGAAAACGTTTGAAATATAGTGCATGTTTCTTTCCCCATGATCGAACAAATTTGGATGAAGCTGAAGAGTTTGCACTACAGATATATAGTGATCGTGCTCAATTACATGATGGTCAACAAATTTTAGAGTTGGGTTGTGGGTGGGGATCATTTACCTTATGGATGGCAGAGCGTTATCCAAATGCAAAAATCACGGGAGTGTCTAATTCAGCTACTCAACGTCAACATATTCTTGCAGAAGCTCAAAAGCGTGGTCTAAACAACGTAGAAATCTTAACCTGTGATGTTAATGTGCTTGAGTTAAAAGCGAATACTTTTGATCGTGTGGTTTCGGTTGAAATGTTTGAACATGTTCGAAACTATCAAAAGCTTTTTGAGAAAATTCAGTCTTGGCTCAAAGCAGATGGGATGTTGTGGTGTCATAATTTTTGTCATCGTTTCTTACATTATCCATTTGAAATTAAAAGTGAATATGATTGGATGTCGCGCTACTTCTTTACAGGTGGTCTGATGCCATCAACGTCTACATTCTTACATTTCCAAGATCATTTAGAGCTATCTAAACATTGGCAATGGTCGGGTACTCATTACGAGAAAACAGCGAATGCTTGGTTAGAAAATATGGATCGCAATGTCGAACAATTAAAACCACTTTTTGAACAAGTTTACGCTCAAGATGCAGATGCATGGTGGCAACGTTGGCGTATTTTCTTTATGGCTTGTGCAGAATTATTTGGGTTTGAACAAGGGCAAGAGTGGGTTGTCGGTCACTTCCTGTTTAAAAAGAAAGTCGTATAATTAAAGATAGCTCTGTAAGTAGATCAGCCAATGTTTAGATCGAAACAAAATGACGGAAATAATCATCCACTCGGTGAGATGTTTAATCGCTATTATTGGTTGCAGATCGGGCTGATCGCACTCTCAATTATTATTGGTATTGCTTGTAGCGCATGGGTGATTAAAGGTTCATTACTCAAAACTGCGCTTGAACAAGAAATGGAACATTATTGGATACGTGTTGATCGTAATCCAAATGCCGATCTTCCAGACACTAAAAATTTATATGGCTATCGTTGGTCATCAAACAAGCCTCCGCAACCACTTCGTGATTTGACTTTACAGCAAGGCGTGCATCGTATTTTTGTAGATGGCAAAGATCGTATGACTGTTTATGGCAAGCGCAATGGTCAGCATGTGTTGTTGGTGTTCGGTGAAAGTAACGTCAATAAAATTGTTTGGATGTTTGGTCTTGCGCCATTAATGTTTAGTTTGATTGTGCTCTATAGCATTTTATGGTGGTCAAATCGCCGTGCGAAACGTTATTTCTCACCGATTACCCGTCTTGCAAATGCGCTAGAACAAATAGACTGGGTTCATCAAAGTAAAGAGGCTTCTCCATTTCAAGATATTAGTACCAATGGCAACTTGGAAGCAGAATATCTAAAACAGGCATTAGAAAAGTACCATGAAGTATTGAGTGAGTTTATTTATCGTGAACGCGAGTTTACGGGGGATGTTAGTCACGAATTACGTACGCCTTTGACGATTTTGAAAGGTAATGTCCAAATCTGCCAAGCAAGATATGGTAATGATAAATCATTGAACCGTATAGCAAATACCATTGAGGACATGCAATTACTCGTAGATACTTTACTTGCAATTGCACGTAACACGACCAATACCCTAAATGCTGAGCAAACCCGATTATCTGCCATTATTACTGATCTCGTTCACGATTTAGATATGGTGAGCCAAAGTAAAGGGATAGAGATCTTGGTGCAGTATGATGATTCAGAATCAACACGTTTATTATATTCATCAATGACAAAAATGGTGTTTAGCAATATTTTGCGTAATGCGCTAAATTATTCTCAAGGCTCAAGTATTCATATTATTCAACGTAAAAATAGTATTGTGATTGCGGATAATGGGATTGGAATCACGATGCCGAATGATTCCAAAGTGCAAGAATTAAATACGACTCAACTGCAACTTAAGGCAAAAGGGCATGGTATCGGATTACAGTTGGTACAAAAACTCTGTAATCAATTAGGTTGGCGTGTTGAACTATTTGATCGACAATATTATTTGAGCACACGCAAATATCTCAAATTGGAAAACACAACGGGTTTAATCGTTGTGGTGTATATGAATTGAGTTTAATAATCTTCAAAAGCGACTTTTAAGCCTACACCTGAGACGGTATGAATTAACTTTTGGTCAAATGGTTTGTCGACCATTTTGCGTAAGTTATAGATATGGCTGCGTAAGGCATCACTTTCAGGTTCTTCATCTCCCCATAGTTCGATGATAATTTCTTGTTTAGTGATTACTTTAGGTGAATTACGCATCAAAATTTTGAGTAATTTAAACTGAATTCTTGGCAGCTCAATATGTTGACCTGCACGGGTAACTGTTTGAGTAGAACTATCTAAAACAAGATCATGGATTTGAATTTTACTAGAAGAAACCTCTCCAAGAGATCGTTTAATCAACGCACGAATACGCATGACTAATTCATTAAAATCAAAAGGTTTAACTAAATAGTCATCTGTTCCAGCAGTAAAACCTTTTAATTTGTCATCTAAGGTATCTCTCGCGGTTAACATCAAGATAGGAATATCTTTACCTTGATCATTTCTAAGCCATTCACATAAGTCGTAGCCTGAACCATCGGGAAGATTGATATCTAAAAGTAGCAAATGGTAGGGTTGGTTCTTTAGAAAATTTCGTGCCGCATCGAGGTTGCGTGCATGATCGATCACAAAGCCATGCTCTTCTAGGAACTCACACACTGTTGCTGCAAGTTCATAGTGATCTTCAACCATCAGAATAAATTGATTGCTCATAATAATAGTCAAGTTATTGATTTAGTAATTGTTGCTTTAATTTAGCATTAAATGGCTGGCTTCCAAACCAAATTTTAAAATACTGATTTGCTTTTTGATCTGTAATCGCACCGAGAGTCTTTTGATTTAAAGATAATGTAAGTGTATTGCTATTTTGATTGTAGCTGAGGCTATAGAGATCACCTTTTTTTACAGGGTGATATAATTCTGTGATGTTATTCATTGTTGAGTTTTCTGAGAAGCCTGCAATATTTTTCTTAAGGAAATGAGTCGCTGCACGTTTAAATGCCCATTCAGGAATGTTTTGACGATAAGAAAAGTCTAGGCGTATGTTTTGGTTTTCCCAGTTTTTTTTACAATCCTCTGCAAAGTATGTCACTGAACCAACAACTTTTCCCGTAACAATTAGTGGGGCATTCCGACAAGTATGAACACTTGCATGCACTACATGAGTACCTACTATTAAGTTAATGGCACAAAATGAAAATATTTTCTTCGTTAAATTAGAATTCATTTTTAACTCCATTGTGCAAAGAAATACTCAATTCAAAGCTTATTTAATAAGATATATTTTTAATAGGCATAAAAATTCAGATTTTTTTCAATACGTTCAATTTCGTAACGTGCATATGCAGGATTTGTTAGAGTATGATCTAAAATTGCATATAAAAATAGGTTTTGATTACTTTCAAGGGGAGTAATCATATGATATTGATTGTGTAAACTGATAAATATACCTTCAAGATAATCCATTGGATCAAACTGATGTGTCAGCTTTATTTGCATGTTATATATATTGGTAACTTCAAGTATAGCACTATCTATATTTATATGATGATCTCCTATAGATTTTAATATAGAACCATCATAATTATCTATCACAGCAAGGAAGATTAAACCATCAATGTGACTAAATTGATTTAATAAGAAACTATCGTCCATATATATCACCCTTGAATTATTACAAATTTATGATGGCCGAATTTTAAACTATTTTTTGAAAGGTAAAACCAGAGAGTAACCCTTTCCAATATATGGTAATGAACGATATAAGCCATTGGCAGGATCCCAATAATCTTGTTGAAAAACTATTTGGCTAGAGGAGTTGATTTTGATTTCGCTTATGCCATACGATGCCATAGTTTTACTACGACCAAACATTTTAAAATCATAAGTCATATACCAATGTATATAGGCTGAATCTTTTTGATAAGTGGCACTAATAAGTTTGACATTGACGTTACTCACATGCTCATTCATACCTGAAAAATGTTTTACCAAATCTTCTTTGTTCGAAAACTGGGATAAGGTGTCATTAATGTATAGGTCATTAGCATAAAGTTGGCTTGCATTTTTAATAAAACTTGGTGTTCCAAGTGTATTGAATGCTGAAGTGAACCGCTTACCGATTTCAGTCGCTTGTTCTTGCGTCAAAGCAATGCCAGATATTTCTTTACTTGCTTTGCTATAGTCAGATGAATAGCTTGGTATACTTTTACACGAAGCTAAAGAGAATAAGGCTAATGTTGAAACCGCTAAAGTTCGTATAAATGCCATGCTCGTAAACTCATTTCATTTTATAAATAGTTTAGAGCGCGTTATGTGAATCTGATGTGAACTGATTATTAAACCTGGCGAATTCAAACATGAGGTGCGACAGTTTCAAAAGCCTTATGATAATCAACAAGCTGAGCAAACTTTTCTAATGGTGTAAGCCAATCTAACGCTTTTCTAGGGCGAGTATTCAGTGACATGGCAACTTGATTTAAATAATGCTGATCTGCCTGATTTAAATCAATCCCTTTAGGTAAATATTGCCTAATTAAACCATTCATATTTTCGCATGTGCCTTTTTGCCATGGTGAATGTGGGTCACAGAAATATACATCTATGCCTAAATCTTCTTCAAGTATTTTATGTTCTGCCATCTCGCGTCCACGGTCATAGGTCAACGTTTTACGCAGTTCTGCAGGTAAATATTTCAGAGCTTCTGTTAAAGCCTTGCGCACTGATTCTACCTTTGCATCAGGTAATGTTGCCAAAATACAGAGCCGTGTATTTCGTTCAATAAGTGTTGCTATCGAACTTTTATTGTCTTTGCCTTTAATTAAATCGGCTTCCCAATGACCCGGTATTTTTCTTTCTTGAACTTCGGCTGGGCGCTCATGAATAGTTTTAATATCCTGTAATATAGAATCTTTTTTAGGTTCACCGTTAGCTTTTCGCTTTTTATTTTCATGACGCAGACAGGATAATAAGTCTTTTTTCAACTCACCCTTTGGTAATGCTCGTATCGTTGAGTAAATCGTTGTATGGCTTACATTCATTGTTTGATCCAAATCAGGAAATGTCTTTAAACGCTTTGCTATTTGCTGAGGAGACCATAAACAACGGAGCGCTTCAACAATAAATTTCCAGAGGATTGAATCGATTTTGAGTTTTCTGTGACCACGTCTACGTCTAGCGAAGGTGTGATCAGAAGCATATCGAGCTTGATAAACATCATTGATGCTATTTCTTTTAAGCTCACGATAGATCGTACTAGGATGTCTTTTAATAAGTTCAGCAAATTTTCTGGCTGAAAAGCCTTCTTTTCTTGATTCAAGCATTAATGCATTACGATCTTCAAAGTTAAGATGATGGTATGACAATTTTATATACTCCATCTTTGTACACGACAAAAAAGATAACTCATTGAAATAATGGCATAATACTTGTTTTCTGACGACGAATATGATGACACATTTCAATGAGTTATATCTCATCTTAAACAAATATCTAAAGTGGAACAAGTCACATGTAAAATGTTTTACACTGATTATGCTGGCATTAATTGTAAAACAGACATGTAATCTTTCTTCTGCATCTAAAGCCTTACCCATCACGTGCTTACCACAATCATTTTATCGACGTATACAACGCTTCTTTGCAGATCAGTATTTCGATTATCGTCAAATTTCTCAGTTAATTTTCAATATATTTTCATTCGATAAAGTCCAATTAACTTTGGATAGAACCAACTGGAAATGGGGAAAACGAGATATCAATATCTTGATGTTAGCCATCGTCTATTGTGGAATAGCGATACCTATTGTTTGGACATTGCTCAATAAACGTGGAAATTCAGATACAAAAGAGCGTATTGCTTTGATTCAACGCTTTATCTCCATTTTTGGTAAAGATCGTATTGTGAATGTGTTTGCAGACAGAGAATTTATCGGTGAGAAATGGTTTACATGGTGAATTGAAAATGACATTAACTTCTGTATACGTGTTAAAAAAACTTTATTGTGACCAATCACTTAGCTAAGAATCATAAAATTAGTGATTTATTGCGTCATCTTCAAGTTGGTCAAACTGAATGTCGTAAACGACGTATTTGGGTTGGTCGAGTGAAACTGTATATTAGTGCGCTACGATTAGAAGATGGAGAACTTTTACTTGTTGTTTCTCCTATGTTTAATGCTTCTGCTATTCGTGATTATGCATTACGCTGGGAAATCGAAACCTTATTTAGTTGTCTCAAAGGACGTGGATTCAATCTTGAAAATACTCGTTTAACAGACCCTAGACGAGTCAAGAAATTGATAGCAGTGCTAGCCATCGGTTTCTGTTGGTGCTATTTAACAGGTGAATGGCAACATGATCGAAAAAAAGCGATAAAAATAAAGAAGCATGGACGACTTTCAGTAAGTTTATTTCGATACGGTTTGGACTATGTTCAAATGGCTATTCTACGTTTGATTGGTTTTGGGAAAAAAGAAGAATTTAAGAAAGTGCTCGCAATTTTAAGAAAGAAAAAGCCTGATAGGACAAGGGCCCTATGAAATTTGTCGTGTACAGAGCATAAACATACTGTTTTCGAGTCATGAATTCAATCATCAAGTTTTTCTAAAAAAAATTCAATAATTTCCCTGCATTTACTTTCTAATTGTTCAGCATAATCTAAATTAGCTTGTCTTAACTGAGGAATTGATAAGCCTGCATGCCGTATTTCACACGTATGCCCAATGAGCCATTTCTCAAAACTGTGTTGGTTTATCTCAAGATGAAATTGTAAAGCTAGAATATTATTTCCCACGGCGAATGCCTGATTTGGATAAATTTCTGAGCTAGCGAGTAAAGTTGCTTGTGAGGGTAAATCGAAAGTATCACCATGCCAGTGTAAGACATGAATATTTTCTAATCCTGATAATGGGTTTTGATCAAGATTTTTTATTTCTAATGGGCTCCAACCAATTTCTTTTTGATGACCTGCGTAGACTTTTGCACCTAATGCATGTGCGATCAATTGTGCGCCTAAACAAATACCAATAGTTGGTTTATTCGCATTCAAGCGTTGCTTAAGGCCTTCAATTTCTTCTATAAGAAAAGGGTAGTCTTCAGTTTCATAAACACCAATTGGTCCACCAAGGATAATGGTAAGACCTTCATAATTTAAAGCGGGTTTAAGATCATCCACACCCGCTTCAAAATAACGAACACGGAAACCGAGTTGATAAAAAATATCTTCTAATGAACCTAAATCTTCAAATGCAAGATGTTGAATTGCATAAACTGTTTTAGGCAAAGAAATTGAAGTATCCATAATCTGTGTAATCACTATAAATAGAGCTTATTTAAGGCATTTTTTGTTCAAGCCAAGAAAATAAATCCTCATAGACTTTCTTTCGCACAGGCGGTGCAGATAAGACTAAATCATGTAAGCCATTTTTGATTGCTAAGGTTTGTACATCACCTTTCATTTTCTTTGCATTGTGTGTCATATCTTTGACATCTAAAATCACATCACTTTGCTGTGCATCAACACCCCATTTTTTGGGATATTTGGATTGGTGTGAATGCATAATCAAGGTTGGAATATTTAAACTAATACCGCGATGGATTTCTTTTTGTGCTTTGTGGATCGCATTTACAAAACATAAATGAACAAAAGGGAGTGATTTGGGCTTCCAATTTAAGTTGAAATCCCATTCACCATAGAAATCTTTATGTAGGCTTGATGTATACCATTGATTTAAGCCACTTGGGAATTTAGCATTTGGTAAACGTTCGCCAACCTCGCTTAATAAGGGAATACCAACTTTTTTCTCTATTACACTTTTATAAAAATCATAAAAAGGACTGTTGGTCCATAGTGCTTTAATCAGGCGATGATCTGGGTAATGTGCGGCGTATAGCGTTGTAATTAAGCCGCCCGTTGAATGCCCAGCAAGTAAAACTTGATTGTGATTTTCTTGGCCAATAATTTCGAGTGCTTTAGTGATTTCAGCATCATATTCACGTAAGTCGAGTAGATAATAAAACTTCTGATGCGGTAATTTTGAGCGACCATATTTTCTGAGATCGAGAGCATAAAAATCATAACCATGCTGGTTAAATTGTTCTGCCATTTCTGTTTGGAAAAAATAGTCACAAAAACCATGAATATATAGAACTGCTTTCTTGGTGGCTTGAGCTGATTTCTTGCGAACTAATGTTGCAACGACTTTCCCATCATAATCATCAGCAAAATTTAAAGTGAGTTGCTGATAATCTTCTCCCAATATATCTGTTTGATATTTATATGAATTTGAAATGTTCATTTTTATATCTAATCTGAATTAATTAAGAAACACATTAAATGAAAATGTTTGGATGTCAATGTAAAAGTGAGATACAAACAGTTCTCAAAATCAGTTTGAGTTTTTACTTTTACAAAAAAATCGTTAAGCTATGTGCTGTTGTTTTTGACTGAAGAAATTATGAAACAAGAGACTGCACTGAAGTTACTTAAAGCTGGGGAAAATGTTTTTTTAACAGGTTCCGCGGGTGCAGGAAAAACCTATACGCTAAATCAATATATTCACTATCTTAAAGCGCGAAAAGTACCCGTTGCGATTACGGCTTCTACAGGGATCGCGGCTACGCATATGAATGGAATGACCATTCATACATGGGCAGGGATTGGAATTAAAGATCGTTTGAGTGATGATGATCTGAAGCGTATGAAAGAGCGTAAATATTTAAAAGAGCATTTAGAAAATGCCCAGGTCTTGATTATTGATGAAATTTCAATGCTGCATGCCAAACAGCTTAATTTAGTCAATCAGGTGCTTAAATACTTCAAAGAAAGTGATGAAGCTTTTGGTGGAATTCAAGTCATTGTTGCAGGTGACTTTTTCCAGTTACCACCAGTAGGTAAGAAAGATGAAAGTAATCGAGATAAATTTTGCTTCATGTCTGAAGCGTGGGTTGAAGCAAAATTTCGGGTTTGCTATTTGACTGAGCAACACCGTCAGGATGATGAAATTTTAAATCAGATATTAAATGCGATTCGAGCACAGAGCATTCAGCAGAATCATATTTTCGCATTACAACAATCGCGTCAGCACGATATTGGCGAAACCTTTACCCGTTTATACACACATAATATGGATGTGGATAACATCAATTATCAGCATCTGAACGAAATTGAGAATGAAAGTCATCAATTTAATGCTGTTTTAGATGGTAATGAAAAATTAATCGAAACACTGAAGTCCTCGGTACGCGCACCTGAAGAATTGACCCTTAAAAAGCATGCCAAAGTGATGTTTGTCAAAAATAATTTTGATATGGGCTATATCAATGGCAGTTTAGGTGAAGTGATTGGTTTTGAGGAAGATGATAAACAAGGGATTTTACCAAAGGTCAAATTGACAGATGGAACGACATTACTTGTTGAGCCAGAAACATGGTCAATTGAAAATGAAGCAGGCAAGGTGATTGCAAGTTATCAGCAAATTCCTTTACGTTTGGCATGGGCAATCACTATTCATAAAAGTCAGGGTATGACTTTAGAAGCAGCAGAAATTAATTTAACGCATACTTTTGAAAAAGGTCAGGGTTATGTGGCTTTGTCTCGATTAAAGTCACTGACTGGACTGAAATTGCTTGGGTTTAATGAACAAGCACTTGAGTTGGATAGTTTAGCAATTAAAGCAGACCGCCGTTTTCAGGAATTATCGACCGAAGCAGAAGTGAATTTTGAAAATATTGATCTAACCCCACAGCATAATGCCTTTATTCGTCATTGTGGCGGCACGCTGAATGCAACTGAAATTGCACGCAACGAGAAAAAACTTTCGAAAGGCGAAAAACAGAATTATGCAGCAGCGACTTTAGAGGAAACGCGTGCTTTATTTGAAGATGGTTATGAAATTGAAGATATCGCGCATGAGCGAGGGCTAACGCCTGCAACGATTATTAACCATCTCGCGCGATTGCATAAAGAGCAAGGATTAGATATTTCTATTGCTAACCCTGGTGATGAAGTCGTTGAAGAAGTTCGTAAGATCTATAAACGGTTACACAAACGTAAAAATCCTGAGCATTTTACCGATGATGGTTCAATTAAGTTACGTCCAATTGTGGAAGCTACAAGTCCGCGTATGGCTTATGATCAAGTCCGTTTAGCATTACTGTTTATCGAATAAGGGATGTAAATGCCTCTTACATTTTCTACTGACACCAAAATTATTGATATTGCTGGAACAATCACGGCGGATATCCCTGAAAATACATACGGTGTAAGCACAGGTACTCTTCCCAAAGGCAACTATGCCGTGATTCGGCATTTGGGCAGTCACGATAATATTAAAGACAGTGTTTACTATCTATATCGGGACTGGTTACCACAATCAGCACGTGAAGTAGGGGATTTTCCCGTCTTTTTTCACTACCACAACTTTGTTCATGATGTAGATGAATGTGATTTGATCACAGACATTTATTTATTACTGAAATAGCGTTTAAGCTCTGCGAATAAGCAGAGCTGAATTATAAAATTTCAATGTCTACATATTGCTGAATTAAATTATCATCGAGCATATGAATATAATCTAAAAAAGCAACATTAAAGCTTCCAACTGTTTGAGCATGGTCATATGCAAGTTTGCCTGCAATAGCAAAATGAATATGTGCAGCAAGCGCCGCAATGGTTGAATTCCTTACTGCATGATAAGCGGCGGTTAATGCACCTAGAGCGCATCCTGTTGCAGTAATTTTAGGCTGTAAATGGCAACCACCATTTACTTTGATTACCATATCCAATTGTTTGGAAATGATATAGTCAGATTCACCAGAAATCGCAACACACTCAGTATGCTGTAACAAGCTTTTTGCTTGAGCATAAACATCATGGCTATTTAATGTGCTATCAACGCCTTTAGATTGAACTTGACTGCCCGCTAAAGTGCTGATTTCAGATGCATTGCCGCGGATAATGGTAGGTTGAAACTTGAGTAATTGATCAACAGTTTCACTACGCCATTTCAGGATTGCTCCATAGCCAACAGGATCGAGTACCCATGGTCTTTGTTGCTGTTGTGCTGTTTCAGCAGAAATGAGCATCGCTTGAGTTTGTTCAGTCGTCGGTGTACCAATGTTGATGCTTAAAGCTGCACAAATGTTTGTAAAATCTGCTGCTTCAAATGGATTGTCGATCATTGCGGGCGATGCACCAGCTGCAAGTAAGATATTTGCGACGTAATTATTGGCGACACTATTGGTAATACATTGTACCAATGGGGCTTGTTGCTGAAGAGCTTGCCAAGCTTCAATCACTTGTTCAATCAGTTGTTGTTTTTGTGACATTCATCACCCCTTAAAAATTTAAAAAATAATAGTTTAACGCGTGAAGTAGTGGTCTTGATGCTTACATCGACGACAAATCAATGATACATAGTCTGTAGCATCATAATCGACTACAAGATCATTTGAACCGCAATACATGCAACGTTTTACTGCATAAAAATTTAAACGAGGTTCGATCTTGCGCCAAGATTTCCAGACAGGCTGAATAAAAACACTCTCGTCATAACCCAAGAATTTAAATAATAATACTTCGCTCATTTTACTAAATGGAATGGTGTATGGGCGAGGTAATGTCGTGGTTTCCCAACGCTCAGCCAAAGCGCGTTCACGATATTGTTCTAATGTCTTTTTGAGTAAGTTTGTATTAATAAATTTATCGTTTCTTGGCTGCAATGCTTTTTGCTTATAGAGGTACTCTAACGCAGTTTGAATTAAGTAAAAAATTTGGCCCACTGCGAGTCCTTCCATCAAGCGATAGCAAAAGGCCTGAAAGGAGCGATTACCTGCAATTTGAATTCCCCATGTTCTACAATAAAACTGCATGAACTGTACGATTTCTTGATAAAGAATCGAATATAAAGCATCTTTAACTTCATCTGTCGTTTTGAAGGGAATACCTAAACTTAGATTCTCATAAAACCAATGGCGCAATTGTTGGGTTACACTAAACAGACTCGGATCAGAATAACCATCAAGCCGAAGATTAAGATAAAAATGTTCTGTTTCTAGGCTCGAATCTTGTGATTTAAAGATGCCTAATTTGAGTAACTCTTGAACGAGTTGATTTTGAAATAAATAATTGGGGGTGAAATCATGATATTTAATGTTCTTCCAGTGGATTAATTCATCATGCTGTACATCTTCACGAGCATAACTGTCCAACAAACTTAGTAAAAATAATTTATGCATAAAGCTGAGTTGATTCAGGCTATAAATCACTTCATCTTTGACTTTGTATTTACGTTGTTCTTGTAAAATGGTTTGTTGAGTTTGTTTTTTGCGTTGAGCGGTGCATTGAGCACAATGGCAATTCAGTTTGCTGTCACTTTTAAATACACGATGTTTGCAATGACTACATTCATGAAATTGGAATTCTTGCGAGTATTGCTCAGCTTCAATCCAGAACATGGATGCTTGGCACAATGGACAATGGCTACTTTCATCTAGCTGCTTTTGCAGAATCTGTAAATCCATTGACAATAAACCTATATAACCACGAAATGAAAGGATTATACATTGCTCGTGCTCGGAGTGAGAAAAAGATTATTTGCACTGAAAAAGTAGTTTTGTATTGAGATTTAATCCACTGAATTTTATATAAAAGCTAAGCAGGTGGCTTATCTGTTTTTTAAAATATGGTAAATTTCTGTCCCAATTAAAAGATGTTATTAAGTTTGTTAATAGAAGTAGAAAGGGATAAGGATGAATAATCAAATATTGTTGAAATGCTCTATTGCATTCATTGCTTGTTTTACAAGTATTCTCTCATATGCAAGTTCAATTGAAGGCTATTGGCGCAGTATTGATGATCGGACAGGCGAACAACTGACCATCATTGAAATCAGGAAAGCAGCGGATAACACTTATCGCGGAAAAATCGTTTATATCTATCCGAATGCGCAAGGGGGCGATCGTAACACATTGTGTTAACTGTCCACCGCCGTATACAGGAAAGCCACGTTTAGGTTTAGAAGTTTTAACCGGTTTGGTTGAAGACCCCAATAAAGCAAATAGTTTTATTAATGGACGCATCTTAGAGAGCAAAACTGGAAAAGTGTACAAAGGTAAAGCTCGATTAAATGCAGATGGTAAGCATTTAAATATGCGCGGTTATGTTGGAATTTCAGCTTTGGGTAGAAATACGGTTTGGATACGTACAGATAGTGCGAACCCGTAATCATTTCTTTTTTAATATGGGAATTGCTTAAAATTTATTGTGATTTTAAACAATTAAATATCCACTCGTCTTGTTGACTGTCTAAGAACATTGGAATAAAAATGTATATCAGATGGATCTATTTTGCACTTAGGGAGAGCATATTATGCAAAAACATTCACTCATGAAAGGAATCGTGGGAATTTCATTTGCCCTATTCGCAACTGCTAATTTCGCGATGACACCTGAAGGCTTTTGGAAAAGTATTGATGACCGTACGGGCGAACAGCTTTCAATCGTAGAAATTAAAAAGAAACCTGATAATACTTATACAGGAACAATTGTATATCGTTACCCTGTTCCAGGTGGTGGTAGTGTATTAACCAATTGTGTGAAATGCCCTGAGCCTTTCAAAAACAAACCTATTTTAGGACTTCAGATCGCATCAGGTTTGCGAGAAGACCCTAAAAATCCAAACCATTTTATAGACGGAAAAATACTTGAACCTAAAACGGGCAATTTTTATAAAGGCAAAGCTCAGTTAAGTGCTGATGGTAAACGTTTACGCATGCGCGGATATATGGGGATCTCTGCTTTAGGTCGTACCCAAGTTTGGATTAGGACTGACAGTGCCAATCCATAACCCTGTTGAACAAATAAATTTGGTTCAATATCTGGGTTTATATCTAAATGAATTCATGTCTAATCGTCTTTTAGTCATTTTATGAATTCATCTATGTAGATCAGTTTCAATGCTTTGATATTGAATCAGAGAGGTTTTTTATGCTATATCCTAAGAGATCGAGCATAAAAAAGATTTTTCTTATTCAAAACGTTGAGGCTTCTATGTATAAAAATTCATTAAAGAAATGCCTAAAAAATCTTGTAAGTTGATAGAAATGTGAAGAATCTATTTTGTATTTAAAAAATAAAGTTATTGATTACATGAATTATATCAGTTAGATAAGTTTTTTAAAGCAAAAGAACGCACCAGTAGAGTGAAAGTTCTAGTGAAGTGTGATAAGTTTCAATAATTAAACCTATAAAGATGAATGGGTTAGTTTTTAAAAGACGGGGTTAGTATGCTAAATCAAATGTTTATGAAAGGAATCATGGGAGTTTCTATTGCTTTTTTAAGCATGACTGCTTTTTCAGCCTCGATCGAAGGTTATTGGAAAAGTATTGAAGAACGTACAGGTGAGCAACTTTCGATTGTTGAAATCCGTAAAGGATCAGATGGTCGCTTTCATGGGAAAATTGTTTATCGTTATCCTAATGCTCGTGGTTTTTCCCTTGCGAACTGTACCAAGTGCCCAGCTCCAAATACCAATAAGCCAATTCTTGGCTTAGAAATTTTATCAGGTTTTAGAGAAGATCCAGATAAGCCAGATTCATATATTGAAGGTCGAGTATTAGAAGCAACAAGTGGTAGAGTTTATAAAGGTAAAGCGGTCGTAACGGGTGACGGTAAACGTTTACGTATGCGCGGTTATATGGGCGTTTCTGCCTTAGGTCGTACAGTCGTCTGGTTACGAACAGATAGTGCAAATCCTTAATTAGTGTAATAAAAAACCTCGAAAATATTTCGAGGTTTTTTATTAAATGTAAAAGTTAAACAGGGCATGGTAAGTTTTCGTCCTCCTGACCGATTTTTTTGGCGTTGATAAGTGCTTGGACTTTTTTACTTGGTAATTTTTCTTTTCCAAGTTCATCATAGGTATTCACGATATTCGTTACTTCTAAGCTGCTGAGTTCGATTCCTTCTGCTGTTAAAAAAACGGAAATGACATGATGATCCACACCTGCTTTTGCAAGATCATGGATCGCTTTAATATTTTCTAAACGATATAAGTGTGCTTTTAATTCCATCGTCTTAACCCTCGCTTGTTTGATTGTATTACCTACATTGGCATATAAACTTAAGCAATAACCGTGCACAAAATGTAAAGCGCATAAAAAAAATGTAATTCAAACCTTGGGATTTGGTTATTTTTGTAGCTTTTATTTAAAATTAGAAATAACTGTTGTTATTCTTTCTAAACAGAATTCCATTTTAATCAATTAATTTGAAAATCACTGAACTAAACCCCAATAAAAATACTTGAAACTAAGATATGGGCTTAAAGACAGCTTTTGTAAGTTGGCGTATGATCGACTAATCAAGAAGTCTTGATAACAAGACCATCCGACATGATGAATGATAAGGAATACTGATGAATATTGCGGCACAGCCTCCTGTACAAGCAGATCAAACGATTTATTTAAAAGATTATCAAAAGCCATCATTCTTGGTTGAATCAATTAATTTAAATATTCAAGTTTATGATGATCATACGATTGTCGATTCTACACTGGTGATGAAGCGTCAGACTGCAGGTGAATTGGTTCTGTTAGGTCGTGATCTTGAATTAAAATCGGTTCAATTGAATGGGCAAACCCTTAGCGCTGAACAATATCATTTGGATACTGAACAATTGGTGATCACTGATGCACCAGATGAGGTCATTGTTCAAACTCAGGTGATTATCCATCCTGAATCCAATACGCAACTTGAAGGCTTATATAAAGCAGGCGATTTGTTCGTTACCCAAAATGAACCAGAAGGTTTCCGTAAAATCACCTTCTATCCAGATCGTCCAGATGTGCTTGCTGAGTTTACGACACGGGTAGAAGCAGATAAGAAATATCCTATATTGCTTGCAAATGGTAACTTGTTGGAAACGGGTGAAGCTGGGGAAGGTCGTCATTTTGCAATTTGGCAAGATCCAACCAAAAAGCCAAGCTATTTATTTGCCTGTGTGATTGGTGATTTGGCGGTACTGAAAGATCGTTACACTACATCAGAAGGTCGTGATGTTGCTCTTGAAATTTATGCAATCGATAAAGATATTCCAAAATGTCACATCGCAATGGAAGCATTAAAGCATTCGATGCGTTGGGACGAAGAACACTATGGTCGTCCGTATGATCTCGATAACTACATGATTGTCGCCGTCAGTCAGTTCAACATGGGTGCAATGGAAAATAAAGGTTTAAATATCTTTAATGCATCTTGTGTACTTGCCGATGAGGAATACACCACTGATGTTGCGATTATGCGAGTTCAATCTGTAATTGCACATGAATATTTCCATAATTGGACAGGCAACCGAATTACCTGTCGTGACTGGTTCCAGTTGTGTTTAAAAGAAGGCTTAACGGTTTTCCGGGATCAGTCTTTCTCTGAGGATTTACAATCAGCGGCCGTACAACGAATTGATGATGTAGCGGTATTGAAATCGCATCAATTCCCTGAAGATGCAGGACCATTATCACATCCACCTCGTCCAGACCATTTTGTTGAAATCAATAACTTCTATACCGCGACAGTGTATGAGAAGGGTGCTGAAATCAATCGCATGATGGCAACTTTATTGGGGAAAGAAAAATACCGTAAAGGCACAGATGAATATTTTCTGCGTCATGATGGGCAAGCAGTTACAGTTGAAGACTGGGTTGCGGCATTGAGTGCAGGTTCAGGTGTTGATCTCTCTAACTTCCTCACATGGTATAACCAACCGGGGACACCAAAGTTAGAAGCTCAAGGTGAATATGATGCTGCTGCACAGACTTACCGTTTAAGCTTCAAACAAAGTTTGAAAGCACATCCAAAATATCCAAACCTCAAAGCAGTGCCAATTCCTGTGGCTCTGGCATTATTTAATGCCAATACAGGTGAGCAATATACCTTGCACAGCACTGATCTGTTTGTGAATGAGGTCAAAGATGGCGTGTACTTATTTGATCAAGATGAAGCAACAATTGAATTTACAGGGGTGACTGAGCAACCTGTTGCCTCGTTATTACGTAATTTTTCTGCCCCTGTGAATTTAGTCTTTGATTATTCCAATGATGATCTTGCCTTCTTGATTCAGCATGAAACCAATGGCTTTAACCAATGGCAAGCGACACAAACTTTATTGGAACGTATTCTTTTAGAAGACCATAAGGTGGACACCTATATTCAGGCAATTAAAAATACCTTGCCTGACTTAGTAAATAAAGATCCGTTATTGGCATCACGTTTATTTGATGTACCAAGTGAAAACTATCTAGGCAGTCGTATTGATCAAGACTATGAGCCCGAATTGATTCGAGAGAAGCGTGAAGCTGTGCTGGATCATTTAGCACGTGATTTAGGCTCATTCTGGAAAGACACCTATTTGGCCTTAGATCCAGACCAGCAAAAAGAGTTCTCTTTGGCAATGGGCGTGCGTTCATTGAAAAATATCACCTTGAATATGTTGGCGCGTCAAGGTGATGAATCTGTGTTCGATTTGGCTTATACCCAATATCAACAAACAGGCAATATGTCTGAACGTTTAGGGGCATTACGCGTTTTGGTCTGGAATGATGCGCCACAAGCGCAAGCTGCACTTGCAGATTTCTATAAGCGTTTTAAAGATGAAGCCTTGTCTTTAGATCAATGGTTTAGCATCCAAGCATCAAATCCATGTGCGACAGCGGAAACGATTGAGTATCTGACTAAGCACGCCGATTATGATTTGGGAACACCGAACCGTATCCGTGCAGTGAGTGGTGGACTAGCTGCAAATCCAGTCAATACGTGGAGCTTTGGTGTCGATCATTTCATTGAGCTTGCCGCTTATTTGGATGAAAAAAACCCAATTTTAGGTTCGCGTTTATTACAAGTATTGTCTCGTTGGTATACTTTAGCCGAACCACAACGTAGTCAAGTACAGCAAGCGCTTAAAGCGTTGCAGCCTAAAGTGAAATCGAAAAATGTAGCAGAAACATTGAACAGTATGCTAAACATTGAATAACACATTATTTTTGTCAGAAAGGATGCTGTCTCAGCATCCTTTTTTACATGTTCTGGATTATCATTAGTTCACAGAAAGGATACTCATATTGTGGTGATACATGGCTTTGCATCGCAAAACACCAGCGGATCGGTTGTTTTATGCCATTTTAGGGTTGTCGTTGGCCCTTGTTGCGGTCATCTATTGTGCGGTAAATCAGCCCAGTAGCCATTTACGCTTTGAAGTCAAAGAACGCCAAAAAATTTCGGTATTTGACGGGGAGCGATTGATATTACAGGATGTGGATTCAGTTGCAATTTCAGCAGCAGGTGGGCAGAACCGAATACAGCTAAACGCAAATGACTTTACTGAAGACCCCCATTTTGTTGCAACCTATCCTGAGATGCAGCAATTTTTTATCAAGCAGAGCCAAGTTCATCAACTGATCAGCCAGCATCAGCAAATATTTTTGCATTCAGGCGATCATTCAAGCTCAACGCCATATCCTGTCAATATTCAGCCTAAACGAACGCTTCGAGATTTACCTTTTGAGTTCTGGTTTCAACTTGCTGTCAGTTCGATTGGATTTTTGCTGGGCTGCTGGATTTGGGCATTGCGTCCCAATGAAATCGCCCCCCGTGTTTTTGCCTTACTCAATGCAGCCTATCCCGTATTTGCCTTTTCCGCAGCCATCTATAGCACCCGTGATCTGGCTTTAAATGCCGAATTATTTCGGGTACTGGTCGCAATCAATACGGGTGGTGCATTGCTATATGGCTGTGCATTAATCAGTCTATTCTTGGTGTACCCAAAGCAGTTGATCAGAACCCAATGGTTGTGGGCAATACCGATATTTTTCTCTGGTTGGTGGTTGCTTGATACCTTATTTCTTTTGCCTGAACCAAGCATGGGGGGAGACTTACCCGTTACCCTGCAAATGCTGGGCGCAATTTTATGTATGGTTTGGCAATGGCGGGCAAACCGACATGATCCACGGGCAAAAGTGGCATTGCGCTGGTTTGCCTTATGGATTCTGGTCAGTAGCGGCGCATTTGTATTTTTGGTTCAGAGTACCCAGCTACTTGATATTCAGCTTAATATGTCACAAGGCTATTCGTTCGGTTTCTTCCTGTTTGTGACTATTGGTATTGCGATTGGCTTAAAACGCTATCAGTTATTTAGTCTGGACCGTTGGGCATTCGGAATTCTGTACTGGCTGGCAGGAGCGATTTTACTGGTGTTGCTGGATGCCTTTCTGGTGATGATGTTAAGCCCACTTATGTCACTCAGTCTGGCCATCCTGATTTGTGGTCTGGTTTGGTTGCCTGTCCGTGGCTGGCTACAGGCACGCCTGTTACAACGCAAAAAGTTATCCGACAGCGAACTGTTTGAACGAATCTTGCAGGTCAGCTTTGCGGTGAATGAGCAGGAACGCCAGTTACAGTGGAAAGCCTTGTTGAATGACCTGTTTCAGCCTTTAAACCTTGAGATAAGTGAACAGACAAATCATAGCCAAATCGAAGACAACGGACTGGTGCTCTATATCCCACAGGTGGCAGGGCTGACGGCGATGCGTCTCAGCTATCCGCAGCAAGGCCGCCGTTTGTTTAGTGAATATGACCAGCAACTGATCCAGAATCTATTACCGTTTTTAGCTCAGGCAGTAGAGAGTCGGGTTGCCTATGACAATGGTGTGCGTGAGGAAAGACACCGTATCGCCCGAGATTTGCACGATGATCTGGGGGCGAAACTATTATCGGGTCTCTACCAGAAAGATGTGGATCAAGCCAAGCAGGCCATTCGTCAGGCGATTGCCGAAATGCGTACCATCGTCAATGGTCTGTTAGGTACAGGGGTTGAGTTAAATGTGATTTTGCAGGAGTTTGAATATGAGGTTGCGACTCGCCTGCAAAGTTGTGGGATAGAACTAAATTGGCAACAAAACCTTGCAGACACACCCATTACCTTGAGTTATGCACAATACAGGCATTATATTTCTATGCTTCGGGAAATCATCAGTAATATAATGAAGCATGCCAATGCGCAAAAAGTGACGATTGACATCAGTTTGCTTGACTCACAACTGGTTTCAGTCATTTGTGATGATGGTGCTGGATTTGATGGTCAAACTAATCAGTCTGAGGGGAATGGGCTTAAAAACCTGAGGGAACGTGCAACTGAACTTTCGGCAACCCTGCATTTTCATAGGCTGCCAGAAACACAAGGTTCAAGGGTAGAGTTGATTTTTCCATTATCGTGACTGTGGCAAAAAGTAATGGATGTAAATATATAAGATGGGTGTAAATATGATTCAAACGGCATTGATTTTAGAAGATATACTGGAAGTCAATGCATGGATGAAACAGATGTTGCTTGAAACCTTTGCAGGCATTCGTATCCAGCAGGTTTATAGTGTAAAGGAAGCAAAACATTCATTATTGTCACAACATTATGATCTGGCCTTGATTGATCTTTCCTTGCCTGATGGAAAGGGAACAGAGGTGATTGACTGGCTGGAACAACATTCTGCCAATACCTTGAGTGTGGTGGTGACAATTTTTGAAGATGACCAATATCTGTTTGAGGCCATTTGTCATGGTGCAAAAGGGTACTTGCTGAAAGACCTTGAACCAACTGTATTTCAGCAGCATTTGAAAAACCTGATTGCTGGAATCCATGCCTTTTCCCCAAGCATGACGCAGAAACTACTCAATTATGTCAAAACACATGAACAGCTCAATCAACAAAAGCAACAGGCCATACAGTCACTGACTTTAACAAATCGGGAAAAACAGGTGCTTGTCTATATTGCAAAAGGACATCAGGTCGCTGAAATCGCCTACGAATTAAAATTATCTGGCCATACCATAAATGGCTATATCAAGACAATTTATCAAAAACTGCATATTTCATCCCGTGCTGAAGCAGCATTGCTGGCACAGCAATATGGTTTAATTTGAGAGGTTTTGTTCTGCTAGGGCTTTCTTCTCTAGCCATGTCACGACATCTTCATTTTTGACACGGTCATAAATATCTTCAACTGAAATGCTTAAACCAATTGAGTTCAGTGTAATGTGATCTCCCAAATAGTAGAAATGAGATTGCCAGTTTTGACTACGACATACCACTTCAATCTCGGCAATACCCTGTTCAATCAGGATATATTCCTGTAGGGTCGGAATCTGTAGATACTTTTCACGTTTGATCACACGGTCAATCTGGCGCGTGGATTTAGACAATACCTCAACAATAATGGTCGGTGTTTCTGTAAAAACACTGTCATCTGCTAAATCTGAACAATCAACCAGTACATCAGGATAGAAATAACAGTCGTCAATTTTGACTTTCATATCTGACATCATAGAACTGCAAGATTTTCCTTTTAAATGCATATGAAAGGCTGAATTTATATTACTGACAATATGATTATGCGCCGCTTTTGCCCCAGCCATTGCATAGACTTCGCCATGAATATATTCATGTTTAATATCAGTCAGCAATTCGCCATCAAGATAATCCTGTTCACTGACTGAAAGTGGGTAGGCATGATGAGGTGACATGGCAATAACTCATAATGATATAAATACAGCCTATACCTTAGCGTGTATGAAGAAGTATCACAACTGACTGAATATTCACATTGTAAGCAAGTTTTTGAAGTCAAAATAGATTTTAGGCTATCCCCCCTGAACTGGGGATACACAGAAAACCCTAAAAACGTTACTGTCATCACGAAAGGGATGAAATAATGAATGGGGTTAGTATGTTAAAAAAAAGTTTATTGAGTGCTTGTATTGCTGCCAGTGTGTTACTGACAGCATGTCATGATGACGATGATCAGCACAGTAATACATCACCAACACCGACCACAACCTACAGTAATTTAGCTGGAACAGCAGCTGTTGGGGCAGCGATTAAAAATGCCAGTGTCACAGCGAGTTGTAAAGATGGCACTGGGTTTAAAAATGAGGTTAAAACCAATGAACAGGGGGAATGGTCAGGGGAGGTGGATAGCACTAAACTACCTTGTGCATTGGAAGTGAAAGCATCAGATACCCAAACCTTGCATGGTTATGCTACAAAAGCGGGTAATGTCAATATTACACCATTTACTGATCTTGCTCTGGCTTTGGCAAGCTCACAAACGCCAAGTGACTGGTACAAAACTTATCAACCAATTTTAGAAACCACACTGAAAACTGCGGTAGATAATTTAACCAAGCAACTCAAAGCAAATGGTTATGTATTACCAGAAAACTTTGACCTATTAACAACTAAATTTGCGATTGATGATGCATTTGATAAAGCTCTGGATGCCTTTGCAGCGTCATTGGCTGCCAATCAAGCAACAATTAAAGACTACGCTGCCCTGATTGAGAAAGTAAAAGCAGGAGATGTGGCAGCAGTTCCTGATTTCGTTCCTGTAACTCCTGCCCCAGTAACAGAAACCTGTGCCAGCAAGAAACTACCTGTAGGCAAACTCAGTGATTTGACGAGCTATAGCGGTGATTACAGTGATAAAGGTACAGTGGTCTTTAATCTGAATGCAGCGACAGGAAAAGTTATTGCAAAAGGCACAACTGCAACCATTGCAGAAGTTTGTGGCGCAAACGTCCAAAATAATGGTACAAATTATTATGTAATTACTGACAAGGGATATGTGACACTATTTAAAGACAATGCAGGTAAATATTCTGCGGAAAGTGCAGATTTTACAGGTTTTTATGGTGAAAAAGCCACAGCCTCTCCACAACTTTGCGAGTCAAATGGTGCGGATGATAAGCTTGGCTTTAAGAATGCCCCGAATGATTTCTGTAGCTTTAGTAAGGCAAGTTCAGTTGCAATTACATCACCTGATATTTATACATTTTTTAATGCTGATAAAAAAGAAAATGTAAAAATCACGGTTGAAAATTCAGTTGTGAAAAGTGTTGCTGTTGAAAATAATAGTTATGCTTGGGCATGTGGTGTGGGAACAAATCCTGCCTGTAATGGTGTAACCGTAAAAGATGGACAGATCAATTCAAAACCTGCAAAAAGCTTCTATTTTAATAATACTGTATTAAAAGCAGTCAGTGGGACAACGCAAGATCTAACAGTTAAAAATAATAGTTTGTTGATGTATTTAGATAACAGTCAGCAGACTACACCGACACCTGCTACAAGCTGTGCAAAGAGTACTAATCAATGGGGTTGTATCACCATTACTGGATTAGCTTCGCCATTGATATTCGAACATGACTCAGCTGTATGGGCGACACCAAGAGTTGGGCAGTTTAACGCATCTAATCAAACTGTAAATGTACAGTTCGCCCATAAAGCAAATCCACCACTAGAGGATGGTATAACGATTACCAAAGCTAATGCGAGTGCTACTTATATCTCATTTGCACTAGGTTCAATAACTTGGTATCAATGTGGAACATATGCTTCGGAAACTTCTGTATGCCCTGGATTAAGTTTGGACACAGCAAACCGTACATTAACATTTAAAGATGTAAAACTTTCTCATCAAGCTGATCCAACGAAAATATTAACTGCCAATGGCATACTGAAATTTTAAAAATTCACTCTAATCTTAGCTGGGGCATCTATTGATGCCCTTTTATATTTGACAATATTAATTGTCAAAAATAATATAAAAGCGATTTAAAAGAATGGATAGCTGAAATGGAAATAAAAACAATCACATTACCCACACGCAAGATAGACGTAGAAGTATATGCACCTGCACAGACGTCAGAAAAAGTCCCTGCAATTTTATTGCTGCATGAGTTGTTTGGCATTCTCGATGTGTATCGGGAAGATGCGAAGGACTTGGCAAATCGTGGCTATCTGGTTTATGTACCCAATTTATTTAGTGGTGGTGCAGTCAAGTATTGTATTCGGGCAATGGTCAGTAAGGCTGGGCGAATCAATGCTGCCGATAGTGATATGAATAAAGAAATTCATGTGTTACTTGATGCGTTAAAAGCTGATCCACGCTCAAATGGTCGCTTGGGCATGCTGGGACAATGTTTAACGGGTGGTTATGTGATTCAAATGGCCAAGCGTGAGGATATGCTGGCACCTGTGGTTTATCATCATTCTCTAGGGATTCAAGGGGCGGGTGTTCCAAACAACGAGTCTCTGGATGAAGTTCGCATTCTACAGGGGCATTGGTCAAACGTTGATCCATTCTGTCCAACAACCAAGCGCAACAAACTGATTCAGCAACTGGGTGGTCGGGTTGAAGCCTATACCTATAACATGCCACATGGATTCCGCAGTGTCAGTCGAGGTTTACCAGAAGCAAAGGTGGTTTGGCAACGCACAGTTGAATTTTTTGATCGTGAATTAAAACAAAATACGGTATAAATAATATGCTTAGGCACATATCACGTATAAATATTGATTCTTATAGAAATAAAATGAGAGGGGAAAATGTCACATACATACGAATATGCAGGTTTTTGGATACGCTTTCTTGCGTCTATTATTGATTCGATTATTCTGATTGTCGCTTTGATTCCGATCATGATGATTATCGCACCAAATGCTGCAAGTGATTTTACAGGCTGGACATGGTCAGATTGGCTTGGCCAGATTATTGGTGCAGTTTTTTATATTGTATGCTGGGTAAAATTTGCAGGAACACCTGGAAAACGTTTATTACGTTTAAAGGTACTGGATGAAAAAACAGGCGAAAACCTCACGGTTGGGCAAGCTATTCTTCGTTATATTGGTTATTTCCCATCTACGCTGGTTTTCTTTCTCGGTTTTATCTGGATTGCATTCGATAGTAAAAAACAAGGCTGGCATGACAAAATCGCAAAAAGTGTAGTTGTACGTGAGTTGTAACTTTAGATTTTCAAGATGAACACAAAAAAGTCGTCATGGTTGACGGCTTTTTTGTTTCTATCCACATGAAAATAAATGAATTGAGAGGCTATGTCTCATAAATGATATATCAGCCTTTTAAGCTTTCACATAGAATAAAATCGCATTGATAAAAATGAGAACAACATGAGTTCAGAGGCACATTCAATCAGCTTAATTGCACCCGTGGTTTTATTGGCTGCAGCTGTGATTGCAGTCCCTATTTTTAAACGAATAGGTTTGGGTTCGGTACTGGGTTACTTAATTGCAGGCTTGATCATTGGACCATTTGGCTTTGCTTTCTTCCAAGACTCCGCATCAATTTTACACATTGCAGAGTTAGGAATCGTCATGTACCTGTTTGTGATTGGACTGGAAATGCAGCCTTCACACTTATGGAGTCTAAGGCGTGAGATTTTTGGCTTAGGGACTTTGCAAATTATTGCTTGTGCTTTGGCATTAACAGGTGTTGGGCTTTTATTTGGATTTAAATGGCAAGTTGCATTTATTGGTGCAGCAGGTTTTGTACTGACATCCACTGCAATTGTGATGCAACTCTTGGGCGATCGTGGTGATATTGCACAGCCACAAGGTCAAAAGATTGTCGCGATTTTATTATTTGAAGACTTATTAATTGTCCCATTACTGGCAATTGTTGCTTTTATGGCACCGAATCATGTGGTGGAAAGCACTTCAGCACGTTTAGAAAATATTGGCATTGGTTTAATTGCAATTGCAGGTTTAATCGCCGCCGGTTATTGGTTGCTCAATCCTTTATTTAGATTGCTTGCTGCGGCAAAAGCACGAGAAGTAATGACGGCTGCAGCACTTTTAGTGGTGTTGGGTGCTGCTTTATTGATGCAAGTCAGTGGCTTATCTATGGCAATGGGGGCATTTCTTGCAGGCGTGTTGCTATCAGAATCAACTTTTAGACACCAAATTGAAGCCGATATTGAACCATTTCGAGGAATTTTATTGGGGCTCTTTTTCCTTGGTGTTGGAATGTCACTGGATTTATCGGTCGTGAAGCAAAACTTGCAACTGATCGTCAGTGGCGTTATTGCAATGATGTTTGCGAAATCACTTATGATTTATATCGTTGCGCGAATAACCCAAAGTCGGCATACGGAAGCTTTGGATCGTGCTTTATTGATGGCGCAAGGCGGTGAGTTTGCTTTTGTTCTGTTTTCTGCGGCGCTCACTGCTCAGGTGATTGATAATACAGTTAAGTCGAATCTAACAGCAATTATTGTACTGTCTATGGTATTAACCCCAATCTTAGGCATTCTTTTTAAACGATTTACCGAAACCAAAGATTCAGTTTCTCTTGATAATGTTGATATAGCTGAAGGTCTAAGTGGCAGTATTCTAATGATTGGTTTTGGTCGTTTTGGTCAGGTGACAAGTCAATTACTCTTGGCAAGAGGGGTTGATGTGACAATTATTGATAATGACATCGACATGATTCAAAACGCAGAAAAATTTGGTTTTAAAATTTACTACGGCGATGGCTGTCGTCTCGATATTTTACATGCTTCAGGCGCTTCAACGGCAGAAGCAATCGTGATTTGTGTTGACAGTAAGCAAACAACCAATCGAATTGTAGAATTGGTTACGAATGAGTTTCCGTTAGCCAAAGTCTTGGTCCGTTCTTATGATCGGGAACATTCACTACATTTGGTCAAACAAAAAGTCGATTATATGATTCGTGAAACCTTTGAATCTGCGATTAAATTCGGTGAGGTCATTTTAGAACAATTAGGTGTCGATGAAGATGAGGTTCGCATGATCTCAAATGAAATTCGAGAACGTGATAATGAGCGTTTTGAAACAGAAATTGCTGCGGATGATGTCTATGCTGGGGTGGGTTTACAATATTCACATTCTCATCCTCGACCTACAGCACCATTGATTCGACCTAAACAAGCAGGACGAATTTTAAATGGTGAAGAAACTGAAAAGGATGTAGAAGATAGGTAAGTCGATTTTGAAATAAAATGGATTTAAATAAGTCTTAGCTAGACTAAACTAAGACTTATTTTTTAATTTAAATTTGAATAAAACTAAAACAAAAATACCCAATAAAAGCCCCCAAAATGCAGAACCAATTCCCCAAAATTGAACTCCCGATGCGCTACATAAAAAGGTGAGTAATGCTGCTTCTCGTTCTTCTACGTTTGCAAAAGCCACTGCAATGTTATGGCTAATCGTGGCAAATAGGGCAATACCTGCAAGTGCAACAATAAAAATAGGCGGAAATGACATGAGTAAGCTGACTAAGGTTGCAGCGAAAAGCCCCATTAAAATATAAAATAAACCACAGCTTATACCTGCAATATAGCGTTTGCTCGGATCAGGATGCACTTGATCATCTAAGCTGACTGCTGCACTAATCGCGGCTAAATTGATCGAGAAACAACCAAAAGGGGCGAAAATCGTATGTGCAATGCCTGTCCAGCCTACAATTTGATTGACGTGTGGGTGATAACCATAGCTTTTAATCATGGCAATACCGGGCAAATTTTGTGAAGTCATATTGATGACAAACAAGGGTAAGGCTAGACCCAGTAATGCAGACCATGAAAATGAAGGTTGCATCCATACAGGTTGAGTAAAAGACCAAGTGATTGAATGTAATTGAAATTCAATAAAGAGCGGGCAAATCATTGCACCTAAAATCACTGTCAGCACAATGCTATAACGAGGCAATAAGCGTTTTGACACAAGATAAATTGCTAACATGCTTAAGATAAAGCCGAGTTGACTTTCTAAGCTGCTAAAAATCTGAATTCCAAATTTTAATAAAATCCCAGCAAGCATCGCACATGTTAGGCTTTGAGGAATATGCGCCAGTAACTTTTGGAAAATGCCTGAAAATCCAACGATTGCGATTGCGACGCCACAAATTAAGAAAGCACCAATTGATTCATACAAATCATAATGGCCAGTCGATGCAATGATCAGTGCAATCCCTGGGGTTGACCATGCTGTAGCAACTGGATATTTATATTTCCAAGATAAGATGAGTCCTGATAATCCAATCGCTAAACCTAATGCCCAAAACCAAGAGCTGATTTGTGCTGTATTTGCACCTAAAGATTGTGCGCCTTGGATCACTAATACAGCAGAAACGCTAATTCCAATCAGGAAGGTAATAAAGCCAGCAAAAACGGCAGGAATCGAAAAATCTTGAATTAGACGTTGCATCAAGGCATCTATACTTAATTAAAATTTGTTGAAAAGTATATCGTTAATTCAGCGGAAATCGTAGTTTAAAAATGATTGAATTAATTGATCATATGATCAAAACATTATTATGTAAGGGTAGAGGTTGCCAACCGTAATCCAAAAATAAAGAATAAAATACCCACGCTACAAACACCTCCAGCGGCAAGTTTGTAATTATGTTTGAAAAAGTTTGCTAATTTAACACCTGAAAAAATCAGAGCAGTCAGATAGGTAAAACTGACCAGTTGCACAATAATGGCTAAGATCAGAAAGCTGAGTGCTGGATAAGCATAATTGGGTTGTACAAATTGCACGAAAAAAGACAGGAAAAACAGAATCGCTTTAGGATTGAGTAAACTGATACTGAGTGCTGTACGATAGGGATGAATTTGATCTAAACGTGGTAAATCCGCCATTTCTGTAGGGTGTGCAGGCTTATTCCATGTCTGATAGGCACTTTGTAATAGCTTGAAGCCTAGATAGGCGAGATAACAAGCGCCTGTTAATTTTAAAACGATAAATAAAATCGGGAAGGCTTTTAATAATGATGCCGCACCTAAGACCGTACACAGGATTAAAATAGAATCACCTGTGAATACGCCACATGCCGCAGCATAACCTGTACGAATACCATAGCGTGAAGCGACCGACATCACATATAAAGAGTTTGGGCCAGGCAATAACACAATTAAGATTGTACCAATAATGAAAGTGGTTAAATCTGTTATGCCGAACACAATCTACTCATTAAAAAACCGATTTTCATTAATATAACAAAAATCGGTTTTTATAGGTGAAAAATAAACTAATTAAGGTCGAATCTCTGCATCAATACCAAAAGATTGACGCAGTAATAAACTCAAATGATCACGTGCTTTGATAAAGCCATCAATACCACCTTGTAGTAATTGGAAAGCCATTAAATCTTGCTCAAGTTCAGCTTTAAAACTTTCTTTGGTCTGGGCAGAACGTTCAATTTTTTCCGCCTGTTCTGCGGCTTCGTTGCTGAGTTGCGCTGTAACCGTTTGTTGATCCTGATCCAGTTGTGCCAATAAATTTGGCGCAATGGTCAATAAATCACAACCTGCTAAACCAAGGACTTGTGCTGTGCTACGGAAACTTGCTCCCATGACCTGTGTCGCAATACCGTGTTGCTTGTAATAGTTATAAATTTTCTTGACTGAAAGTACACCTGGATCGTTTTCGATCGGGTATTGCTCAACGCCTTCCGCTTTTTTATACCAGTCTAAAATACGACCAACAAAAGGAGAAATTAGGGTTACTTTTGCATCTGCGCAAGCTTGGGCCTGATGCAAACCAAACAATAATGTTAAGTTACATGGAATCCCTTCAGCCTCTAAAACTTTAGCTGCTTGAATGCCTTCCCACGTTGACGCGATCTTGATCAAGATACGAGATTGCTCAATACCATAGCCTTGGTAAAGTTTAGAAAGTTCACGCGCTTTGGCAATCGTCGCATCAGTATCATAAGAAAGAGAAGCATCGACTTCAGTTGAAACACGTCCATCGATCAATTTTAAAATTTCAACGCCAAACTTCACTGTCAAAATATCAATGGTGCGTTCAATCAGTTCATCACTTTGATAGCCTTCTTGTTTTGCTTGTGTATAAGCTTCTTCAATCAGTTGCTTACTTTCAGGTTGTTCAGCCGCTGCTGTAATAAGTGATGGATTGGTTGTTGCATCTAAGGGACGAAATTTTTCAATCGCTTCTAGATCACTACTATCGGCAACAACGGTTGTTAAATTTTTTAATTGGTGTAATGCAGTCTGAGTCATTGATATAGCGTTCTTACTTAAAAAAAATTATGGATAACTTCTTTATAGCACAATCTACAGGAAAGCAAAGCATCGCTTTCAATACATTTAAATCTGAGTAATTTAGTCGCTTTTCCTAGGTTGTTGCCGTTGTTGTCGAATGTGCTCAATCAAAAATCTAGCAGCAACACCTAACTTGCTTTCTCGACTCCAGACTAAATCAACATAGTATTCAAACTTTGGGGTGAAATCATAAAGTTGCAAAACTTTTAATTTTTTCTTTAATTCTGGGTTTTCATTAAACATTTCTAAGGGCAAAACACCCCAACCTAAATTCCGAAGAATCATCATACAAGCAGAATGATGATTATCTGTACGCCAATAATCTTTAGAAAATAACAATTCAGGTTTAATGCTATGGTCACGGCTAGCGACCACGATTTGGCGTGTCTGCACCATTTGCTCAAATGAAATTTGCTCAAATTGGGCTAAAGCATGACCTTGAGCAATCACTGGAACAAGAGCTTCTCTTTTTAATTCAACAAATTGTTCACGACTATCTAATTGTTCTCGTTCAAACATCAGTGCAAGTTGTGCAGACTGATCCAGTAACATCTGTAAAGCATCTTCCTGAGGAGCAGAAAAAATATTAATAGTCAGATTTGGAAAATGTTGTTCAAGCAACGTAATGTAATCGGTCCAATTGGTATGTAGCAATTCAGAAACCACGACAATGTTTAAAGTTGACTCTAGTCCAGCGCTGAGTGCATGAGCATGTTGTTTCCATTGATTGATTTCAATCAAAAGCTGTTGAGTTTTCTCATATAAAACCATTGCCGCAGGTGTTGGTGTAGGTTCACGTCCAATTCGCTCGAATAAATTGAGATTCAGATCAATTTCTAAATTGGCAATTGACATACTCACTGCCGAAGGAACTTTGCCGAGTTTCCGAGCAGCAGCCGAAAATGAACCTGTTTCGATTACGGTCTGAAACATCAGAAGTTGTTCTTGATTAATATTCATCTGTCAAAACTAATCTATCAAAAAAAGTGAAAGAACCTGATTAGATTAATCAAAATTATAAAAATAAAATGGCGCGTATCCAAATAAAAGAGTGTTAGAAAATGTTGATTTCCAGAAGAAGACTCATTCATGCAATTAGCTATGAAGTGATCTTATTGGTCATCATCGCAATTGCGTTAAGTTTTATTTTTAGTATGCCTTTAGAGGTGACTGGTATTCTAGGTGTAATCATGGCCATCATTTCAGTGATTTGGAACATGATTTTTAACCATTATTTTGAGAAAGTTGAACATAAATATCAGTGGAAACGAACGATTCCTGTGCGTATCTTGCATGCGGTTGGTTTTGAGGGTGGTTTGATGCTTGCGACCATTCCAATTATTGCTTATATGATGAAGATGAGCTTTATTGATGCATTAATTTTAGATTTTGGTCTAACGATGTGTATTTTGGTTTATACCTTTATCTTCCAATGGTGTTATGACATGGTAGAGGAGCGTTTCTTTCCTGATGTGAAATTTGCATCTTGATATATAAATAAAGGCATTGTTTAGTAGACTCTTTTAAACAATGCCTTAAAAGCACATAATTGATTAAAATAAAAAGGATTTTTGATACTTATTATGGATACGGATCATTTCTGGAAAACTTTTGTGATAATTCATGGTTTCGTTATTTCTTTTATATATTGATCTATATGGTAGCTGATCAATTGTCTTAGAAGCTAAATAGCCTAAGTAGATCTCAAACAGAATAGAAAATTCACATCCCTAAAAAAACTCCATGCTAAACTAAGCGCATTGTCTTTTCGATTACATGATTTTCTCTATGTTTCAACAAGAAATCTTTCAATTAAACCTACAACAATTCAAAGCAGGCGAAAAGCGCTGGATTGGTTCCTTACGTGGATCATCAGCAGCATTATTATTTAAAGAAATTGCCACGCAAAGTTCAAATCTATATGTGATTGTTGCGAGAAATAATCAGCATCTTGCTCAGCTCGAAAGTGAACTTGAATTTTACGGAATAAAACCAACGATTTTTCCTGATTGGGAAATTTTGCCTTATGACCGTTTATCTCCGCATCAAGATATTGTTTCTGAACGTTTGGCGATTTTAGCGAATATGCCACAAAAGGGTATTCTACTGGTTTCTGCCAGTACCTTAGCGCAACGTGTTGCACCGTACTCATGGGTGGTTGGTGAACACTTTGATATTAAAGTTGGACAACGACTTAATTTGGAAGCACAGAAAAAGCAACTTGTGCAGGCGGGTTATCGTTTGGTTGATACTGTTTATGATCATGGAGAATTTGCAGTTCGTGGCAGTATCATGGACATTTATGCATCTGGACAAGATCAACCGATTCGAATTGATTTATTTGATGATGAAATTGAAAGCTTAAAATTTTTTGATCCAGAAACGCAGAGAACCACTGAGTCTTTAAAAAACTTCACTGTTTTACCAGCAAAAGAATTTCCTTTAAAAGAGGGACGTTCTACCTTTAGAGATCGTTACGCAGAAAGTTTTCCAACTGCGAATCCTAAGAAAAACCCAATTTATCAAGATGTACTTGAAGGAATTGCAACACCGGGATTAGAGTTTTATTTACCTTTATTCTTTGAGAAAAAGGTGATGGAAGCGCAAAGTATGCTTATGACATACTTACCAAAGAATTGCGTTGTCATTACAAATAACGAAGTTGAAGATGAACTCATCAACTTCTGGAAAGAAGTGGTTCGTCGTTATGAAGATCGCCGTCATAACATCGACCAACCAATTCTTCCGCCTGAAGAGCTTTTTTTAATGCCAAATCATGTGTTACAGGCATTAAACCAATTTCCAAGGATTTTAGCTTCAGCAGAAGCATTTGACGAAAAAGTAGGTGTTTTAAATCTTGCAGCAGAACAACCACCAAAGCTTGCAGTTGATCCTAAAAAAGAACAGCCCTTTGAAGCTGTTAAACATTATATCGACCAAGTTAAACATCCTGTTTTATTGGTAGCAGAAAGTGCAGGTCGGCGTGAAACCTTAAAAGATGCATTACGTTCAGTTCTAGGTGAAATTCAAAATGTAGAGAATTTTGTCCAATTTCAGAAAGACAAGCTACAAGTTGCAATCACAAGCGCACCATTAGATCGTGGACTCGTGCTCAGCAATCAACTCTCAGTCATTTCTGAAAATCAACTCTATGAACATCGGGTAGTGCAGCGACGTCGTAAGCGTCAGCAAGAAGTTTCTGAAGAATTTCTTGTTCGGAGTTTAACTGAACTCAGTATTGGTGCGCCTGTAGTACATATCGATCATGGTGTTGGACGTTATGCAGGCTTAATTACCTTAGAAATTGATCAACAGGATCATGAGTTTTTACAGCTCGATTATGCAGATGGTGCAAAAGTTTATGTGCCTGTCACCAATTTACACCTGATCAGCCGTTATAGTGGTGGCGATCCTGACTTAGCACCTTTACATAAATTAGGTACAGATACATGGAGTAAAGCCAAGCGGAAAGCTTTAGAGCAAATCCATGATGTTGCGGCTGAGTTGTTACATATTCAGGCCCGTCGTCAATCGAAACCGGGTTTTGCTTTTGAGCTCGATCATATTGGATATATGCAATTCTCTAGTGGCTTTGCCTATGAAGAGACTTTAGACCAAGCCAACGCGATTGAAGCAACCCTCCAGGATATGCAGCTTGCCAAACCAATGGATCGTCTGGTGTGTGGTGATGTCGGTTTTGGTAAAACTGAAGTGGCGATGCGAGCAGCTTTTGTTGCAGTCCAAAACAACAAGCAAGTTGCGGTATTAGTTCCTACTACGCTATTGGCACAGCAGCATTATGAGTCCTTTAAAGATCGTTTTGCTGATACTGCGGTGCGCATTGAAGTGCTGTCTCGTTTTGGTAGTAATAAAGCGCATTTGAAAACGATTGAAGACTTAGCTGAAGGCAAAGTTGATATTGTGGTGGGAACACATAAAATCCTGCAAGAAAACATTCAATTCAAGAATCTTGGATTAATGATTGTTGATGAGGAACATCGTTTTGGTGTTCGTGATAAAGAACGGATTAAAGCCTTACGTGCCGATGTGGATATGCTGACGCTAACGGCGACGCCGATTCCACGAACTCTGAATATGGCATTCTCTGGGATGCGAGATCTTTCGATTATTGCAACGCCGCCCGCCCGCCGTTTAGCCGTCAAAACTTTTGTTCAAGAACATACGGATGACTCAATTAAAGAAGCGATTTTGCGTGAGTTGTTACGTGGTGGTCAGGTTTATTTGTTACATAATGAAGTTGAAACCATTGAAAGAGCAGCAGAAACGATTCGTAATTTAGTCCCAGAAGCACGTGTTGCAGTTGCACATGGACAAATGCGCGAACGTGAACTTGAGCAGATCATGCAGCAGTTCTATCACAAAGAATATAATGTTCTTGTATGTTCAACCATTATCGAAACGGGTATTGATGTACCGAATGCCAATACCATTATTATTGAACGTGCAGACAAACTGGGTTTAGCGCAGTTGCATCAATTGCGTGGTCGTGTTGGACGTTCACATCACCAAGCGTATGCTTATTTACTCGTTCCATCACTTAAACATCTCAAAGGTGATGCGGAAAAACGTCTTGATGCCATTCAACGTGCTTCAACATTGGGCGCAGGATTCATGCTTGCAACGGAAGACTTGGAAATCCGTGGTGCAGGTGAATTACTCGGTGAGCAGCAAAGTGGTTCGATGCAGGCAATTGGTTATAGCTTGTATATGGAAATGCTAGAGAAAGCGACCAAAGCCATCCAAAAAGGTAAAACGCCAAACTTTGATGCGCCTTTATCATTAACTGCTGAAATTAACCTGCACATACCAGCCCTGATTCCAGATGATTATCTGGGTGATGTACATCAACGCTTATTGTTCTATAAACGTATCAGTAACACCGATACGCAGGAAAAACTCGATAACATCCGTATGGAGTTGATTGATCGCTTTGGCATTCCACCACAGTCGGTCAAACAATTGTTTAGCGTACATCAATTACGTTTGAAGGCAGAGCAACTCGGGATTACCAAAATTGATGTCAATAATAACGGTGGCTATATCGAGTTTTCACCAGACACACCAGTGCAAGCGATCAGCATTATTCAGTTAATGCAAAACAATCCAACCTATTATCGTATGGAAGGAGGACAGCGTTTGAAGGTCACAGTGCAATTGGTTGAGTATGATAAGCGGATTCAGTTTATTGTTGATTTGTTAAATAAATTGCTAAATGAGCTACATAGTTAGTTGAAAAGTATATTTTTTGCTGACGAATTGAACAGCTTGGATTCCCCTTTAAGCAAAGAATTTGCTTTTTGTCTGATGTCGATGTAATAAATAAGGAAAATCATTGTTATTTGTAATCAAACAGGCGACTAATAATATTCACATCAAAACTGATGTGATAGTATTGATCATCATTATTATGCATCATTTATAAAGATATGTTTAGTTTGCATCCACAACTTGCTCAAGATACATTTTTTGTAGGCGACTTTCCGCTTTCAACATGTCGTTTAATGAATGATATGCAATTTCCATGGTTGATTCTTGTACCACGTGTACCGGGAATTAGCGAGTTATATGAATTAAGCCAAGCTGATCAAGAGCAATTCTTACGTGAATCAAGCTGGTTATCGAGCCAATTGGCACGCGTATTCCGTGCAGACAAAATGAATGTTGCAGCACTCGGTAACGTCGTGCCACAACTGCATTTTCATCATGTTGTACGTTATCAAAATGATGTTGCATGGCCTAAACCAGTTTGGGGAACGCCAGCCGTACCTTATAGCAATGATGTACTCGCACATATGCGTCAAACATTAATGCTTGCATTGCGTGGTCAAGGCGATATGCCATTTGACTGGCGTATGGACTGATTTAGAAAATAGAATAAAAAACAGTCTTCTATAACAAGGAAGGAGGGTAGGGTGTCACTAGATAGGTTAATAGATAAAGAACCTAGACAGTTCGCTTATTTTCATCGTTTGATGGGATATTCGATCTTGTCACTGATTTTAGTCATCTATGCATTTACCTCTCCCAGTGCTAACTATCAGCTTTACATCCTTCCTTTTTTATTGATCCATTTTCTTATTTGTCCCAAATTAGAAAAATGGCTTCAGTATAAATATGATAAAAATACTCAAAAAAATGTACTCTTTGCTTTTGAAGCGGTCATCGTTGCAATTGTACTTGCAGGGTTACACCTAAGTTTAGTTCCTACTTTTACGATTTTATTTGGGCTTCTTTATGTTGGTTTAAATAATAAAATTACACTCCCTGTTGCGTGTTTAATCGGACTGATCGGTGTTCTTACTTTTTACTTTTGTACTTTTACAATTTTTGCTGCTGAAGAATATTTCGAGCCTACAAATCCAGAACTGACTGTCGTTAGTTTATTTGGTTTGATGATGTTTATTGTGATTGGTAATTACTATCAGCACCGCCGTCTCAATATTCTGGAACAGCAACGCCGGCATTATCATAATCAAATGACGCGCTATATTGCGTTTGCCAACCAGCTCAGTCGTTATGCTCCACTTCAGTTATGGCAATCGATTATGCGGGGTGAGGCTGAGGCAAAAATTGAATATAAACGTAAAAAATTAACGGTTTTCTTCTCTGATATTCAAGGGTTTACTGAGCTTTCAGAAAGCCTTATTCCTGATGATTTAGCTTTTTTACTTAATGATTATTTAAGTCATATGACTGAAATAGCAAAACAGTATGAAGCAACCGTTGATAAGTTTATGGGCGATGCGATTCTCATCTTCTTCGGTGATCCAAATTCTCAGGGTGTTGAACAAGATGCGAAGTCATGTGTACAAATGGCGATCGCAATGCGTCAGCAAATGAAATTGTTGCGTGAGCGTTGGAAGAAAATGGGCTATCCAGCGTTGCACATTCGAATGGGTGTTAGTACGGGTTACTGTCACGTTGGGAACTATGGGGCTTCACACCGTATGGCCTATACCATTGTGGGACGTGATGTAAACTTGGCGGCGCGTTTACAGTCTGCTGCGGAAGTAGATGAAATCCTGATTGCGGATGATACCCATCAGCTAATTAAAAATGAATTTTTATGTGTACCGAAAGTGCCAATTTATTTAAAAGGGATTCAAGGACCTGTTAAAACGTGGCAGGTAATGGAAAAATTCACAGGTAAGAAATCCGATACACAAAAATGGTTTGATTTCGATTATAAAGGCTTCCATCTGGTTTTGAACTTAGAGGAAGTGCAGAATTATGAATATCCAGAATTGGTTGAAATTTTGGAGAATATGGTTCAGCGCATTAAAACACAACAAAAAATTACCAATGCTCAGGGTATTCCAAAACTGACTTTGGATGATGAAGTAAGATAAAAATATTCAATAATTAATTATAGAGTTGAAATATGTCTGCATTCGTTTCAAAGTATCCATTGGCTATTGATGAGAACATGGTGGGTGAGTATCCTGCTTTGGTAAAGTCTGGTGCAGGTTATTTTTATGATGATGTTCTTGAATATCGAGTTTGGTGTCACCCAGAACGTGGTGCGCTAGATGAATATGAGGGGCAAGATTATTATTGTGCATTTTCTAGTTATGAAGATGCTCAACAGTTTTCCGAACAAACAGCTGGAGCGGAACATCCTTTGGTTTTGATACGTCAAAGCTGTTGGATTAATGAACCTCAAACAGGCGTATTTACTGCTGATCGTGGAGAACGTCTAACTGAGTGGCAAGTAATCTGGTTGAATAATGCAAAACGTCAAGATGGTGATATTGAAAATTTCTTTGCGAAACGAGGAATTGCATTTACAGGCTATCAGGAAGTGATGGATGCGACGCCTTTCACCAGAGATTTTAATCCGCAAGCATACAAAGCATTCCCACAATATTTAGGGGTTATTGCCTGTTCTTGTGTTATTGATGGAAAATTGCCAATACGTTGGGTATCTCACGCAGGCGGAGACTGGCAAATGTATTGTCATGTGGATGCACATGATTTTTCTGAAAATAGTTTGGATTTTGAGCAGAATATTCAATTGACCAATATGGCACAATTACTCAAATATAATCCAGATTTGCAAATATTATATGATCTACCTATAGATAAAGGTGCTTATAGAGATCATGTGGAGTCTATTTGGCAATATTTTGAGGATTGTGATGTTGATCAATAAACTTGGATTAAAAAACTCCTCTAATAAAGAGGAGTTTTTTATGAATGAAGCTTAGTGATTTTCCGAAGCATGATTAATCGTATATTTCGGAATTTCAATTTCTAAATCTTCATCAACGATCTCAACTTGACATGACAGGCGAGAGTCAGGCTCTAAACCCCATGCACGATCAAGTAGATCTGCTTCAACATCGTTCATTTCTTCAAGGCTGTCAAAACCTTTACGAACAATCACGTGGCAAGTTGTACATGCCGCAGACATGTCGCAAGCATGTTCAATTTTAATGCCTTGTTTCAATAAGCTTTGGCATAAATTGGCGTTTTGTTCGACTTCAAATTCTGCACCTTCAGGGCAAATGAGTGAATGAGGAAGAACTTTAATACGTGGCATATTGATCACCTATACCTTTAGTTTGAGTTTGACCAATCTTCAAGTTTTGTACCTTTTAAGGCATGGTCAATATGTCGATTCATACGAAGTGCTGCAAAGGCATCGCTGTGAATTTTAAGTTGTTGAACAGCATGTTCAATCGCTGCAAGCTCATCGGTTTTAAGACGAGTTTTTAACGCTTCAGCAGCAAGAATTAGATCTCGTGCTTGTTGTTGAGAGAGTAAATCGGTATCTGCTTTTAACGCTTGTTCTAAAGCTTCCAACTCACGTTGTGCTTCCACTTTTGTTTCTTGCAGATGGCGCAATTGTTTGTCTTCTTCCGCATGTTGGAAACCTTCAACCAATAGGCGTTCAGTATCTGCTGCAGATAGACCATAAGATGGTTTGATATCAATTTGCGCTTGAACACCAGAAGTGGTTTCTTTTGCCGATACTGTCAGTAAGCCATCCGCATCAACTTGGAAGGTTACTTCAATGCGTGCTTGACCAGCAGTCATTGGTGGGATGCCATGTAAAACAAAGCGACCCAATGAACGACAATGCTCGACTAAATCACGTTCACCTTGTACCACATGAATCAACATCGCTGTTTGTCCATCTTGATAAGTGGTGAATTCTTGACGGCGAGCTACAGGAATTGCGGTATTTCGTGAAATCAAACGTTCAACCAATCCCCCCATGGTTTCTAGACCAAGAGAAAGTGGCGTGACATCAAGTAATAATGAACCATCTTGACTGTTGCCAATGAGCTGGTTGGCGGTAATAGATGCGCCAATTGCAACGACTTCATCAGGATTGATCGTACAGAGTGGTTCACGTTCAAATAATTCGCGTACAGCTTTTTGTACGGCATATGAACGTGTTGAACCACCTACTAAAACCACATGTTCGATTTCATCGAGTTCAAGTTTAGCATCACGCAGTACACGTTTACATACACTCATGGTTTTATCGAGTGCAACTTGAATAATCGATTCAAAAGTTGGGCGATCTAAAGTGAGGCGATCATCCAGTAATTTTAATTCAGCAGATTCATGATCTGTTAAATATTCTTTGGCTTGACGCGCTGCAACAACAAAAACAGCATATTCTTCATCGCTTAAAGTTTCGATATTAAGCTGTTTTTTTGCCCATTTTACGATTAAGCGGTCAAGGTCATCACCACCAAGCGCGGTATGTCCACCAGTCGCAAGAACTTCAAAAACACCTTGTGAGAAACGTAAAATAGAAACGTCAAATGTACCACCACCAAGGTCGTAAATCACGTAGTTACGATCGGTGCTCAAGTTAGTATCTTGGTCTAATCCATAGGCAACAGCTGCCGCAGTAGGTTCATTCAACAAACGTAAAACATTTAAACCTGCAAGTTGAGCAGCATCACGTGTCGCTTGGCGTTGTGCTTCATCAAAATATGCTGGAACAGTGATCACTGCACCGTTGATAGGGTTCTTTAAACTTGCTTCGGCACGATCTTTTAACTGTTTTAAAATGTCTGCAGAAATTTCGACAGGCGTTTTACGACCAGCAGTAGTTTCAAATGCTGGCATCTCATTTTCTGCACCAACAAGTGTATACGGATGCTGGAATTTGATATCTGCTTGTGAGCGACCCATAAAACGTTTTACTGAAACAACAGTATTTTTGGGGTCAGTCATCATAAACGGCTTGGCTTCATAACCAAACGTCGTTGAATCTTTTGCGTAATGAACAATCGACGGCAGTAATACACGATCTTTGTCATCTTGCAGAACTTTCGGTTTTCCCGATAGCACTGTCGCCACTAAAGAGTGGGTTGTCCCTAAGTCAATGCCGATCGCAATACGATGTTGATGCGGAGCAGTAGATTGACCTGGTTCAGCAATTTGCAAAAGTGCCATGCGTGAGGTATCCCTTGAAAATATTTGGTAACAGCGGATTAAAAATCATCATCGAGATCGAAGCTATCTTCTTCGTCCAACATACGATCTTCAGCTTTATCAATATCATTCATTACACGTTGAAAAAAACGTAGTTTACGAACGGTATCACGAGCCTCAGCCCAGTCTTCTTCAGCAAAATCAATTTTAAATTCACGAACTAACCCGTCAATCCATTGCTGAACTTCAACTTTTAAGGTGCGAAGTTGCTCGGTAGAGGCGGCCTCATCAAGCTGTTCACGCATTTCGAGTGCAGATTGTAAAAATTCAAAATCGCTAATGGACTGATCCAAGTGATGATCTTGTTTTTTTAAGCCAAGTAAATACGCCGCACGACTATCAACTTGTGAGAGCACTTTATACGCTTGATTGATTTCACTCGACTTGATCAATGCTTGATCTTTGTCAGTGGCTTTATCGGGATGATATTGCTGTTGCAAACTTAAAAATTGTTTTTTTAAAGCTGCTAAATCTATATCGAGTGCTTCTGGTAATTGGAACAACTCAAAATGATTCATGGGAGATGAATTCCGCTATTAATAAATACGTTAAAACAGTGCGGAACACACTGTTTTGACGAAAAAAAAAGAGGGTGTTGCTAGTTAGACGGTAAATGATTCACCGCAACCACATTCACCTTTTTGGTTAGGGTTGTTAAATTCAAAGCCTTCATTCAAACCATTTTTCACATAATCCATCTCTAAACCATTGAGATAAACAAGGCTTTTAGGGTCAACAAAAACTTTAACACCGAATTGTTCAAACACTTGATCATGTGTATCGATATCATCGACAAACTCAAGTACATACGCCAACCCAGAACAACCCGAAGTTTTCACACCAATACGAATGCCTTCACCCTTACCGCGGTTTTGCAGGTAATTGCTGATGTGAGTCGCAGCATTTTCAGTTAAATGGATCATGAAAACTCCAATATTATTTCGGTCATCACACAGCTTTCGCTTTCTTACCACGATAGTCTTCAATCGCAGCTTTGATTGCATCTTCAGCCAATACTGAGCAGTGTACTTTTACTGGTGGAAGCGCAAGCTCGGTCGCAATATCAATGTTTTTGATTGCTTGAGCTTCATCAAGTGTTTTACCTTTTAGCCATTCAGTTACAAGAGAGCTTGATGCGATTGCAGAACCACAGCCGTAAGTTTTGAAGCGAGCTTCTTCAATTACGCCATTGTCATCGACTTGAATTTGTAAACGCATCACGTCGCCACATGCAGGTGCGCCGACCATACCTGTACCTACGTTTTCTGCATTTTTGTCTAATACACCAACATTACGAGGGTTTTCGTAATGATCAATTACCTTTTCGCTATAAGCCATGTCGCTTCTCCAAACCTCGGGGTCAGCCTAATATTAATATGAGGGTTAAAACATACTTTTCAATGAAGTGCTCAATAGAGCACCTTATAAATTAGTGTTCAGCCCATTCAACTGTTGAAAGATCAATCCCTTCTTTGTACATATCCCAAAGCGGAGAAAGTTCACGTAATTTCTCAACAGCAGCTTTGGTAATTGTTAACACATGATCAATATCTGCTTCAGTTGTGTATTTACCAAAACTGAAACGAATTGAACTATGTGCCAACTCGTCAGATAAACCTAAGGCACGCAATACGTATGATGGTTCTAAAGTTGCAGATGTACATGCTGAACCACTTGAAACGGCAGCATCTTTTAATGCCATCATCAGTGACTCGCCTTCAACGAAGTTGAAGCTAACATTTAGATAGTTTGCAACGTTCTCAGTCGGATGACCATTCAAGAACACTTGCTCAAGGTCTTGAAAGCCATTCCAAAGTTTGTCACGTAGGTGGCGAAGACGCTCTTGTTCTGCTTGCATGGTTTTCCCAGCAATTTCAAAAGCTTCACCCATACCTACAATTTGATGAGTTGCTAAAGTACCAGAACGCATACCGCGCTCATGACCACCACCATGCATTTGTGCTTTTAAGCGAACACGTGGGCTACGGCGGACAAATAGAGCACCAATTCCTTTAGGACCATAAATTTTATGACCAGAGAAGCTCATTAAATCAATTTTCATGGTTGAAAGATCGATTTCGACTTTACCAGCGGCTTGTGCTGCATCAACGTGTAAGAATGTTTTATTCGCACGTGTTAACTCGCCAATAGCCGCTACGTCAGTAATGGTGCCGATTTCATTGTTGACCATCATCAGTGAAACAAGAATGGTATCTGGACGTAAAGCCGCTTTCACCATCTCAGGCGTAATTAAACCTGTACGTGGTTCAGGTTCTAAATAAGTAATTTCAAAACCTTGTTCTTCTAGCTCGCGGCAAGTATCTAACACTGCTTTGTGTTCGATTTTACTAGTAATGATGTGCTTGCCTTTTGAACCGTAAAACTGAGCAATACCTTTTAGTGCTAAGTTGTTAGATTCAGTTGCACCAGAAGTCCAAACGATCTCACGTGGATCTGCTTTAACTAGGTTTGCAACTTGTTCACGTGCATATTCAGCTTTTTCTTCAGCTTGCCAACCATAGGCATGCGAGCGTGATGCAGGATTACCAAAAGTCCCTTCGAAGGTTAAACATTCCATCATACGTTGTGCAACTTCAGGAAGTACTGGTGTTGTTGCTGCATAATCAAGATAAATTGGACGTTTCATGTCAAATACCTGTAACCGATAGGAGGGCTGAATCTAAACTTGCTGAGTTTTGACGTAGTGAAACAGTTTGAACGTTGTCACGTGCAATTAAGTCTGCAAGAGAAATTTTTGAAAGATAATCGGCAATATGGTGGGAGAGTTCTTGCCATAAGTCATGCGTTAAGCACATTGCACCATTTTGGCAGTTACCTTTATGGTCACAACGTGTCGCATCGACAGTTTCATTTACAGCTTCGATAATTTCTAGCACAGTGATTTCAGCAGCATTGCGTGCAAGATGATATCCACCGTTAGCACCACGAACGCTTGAAACTAACTCATGACGCTTAAGTTTCGCGAATAACTGTTCTAAATAAGCGACTGAGATGGATTGGCGTGCTGCTATTTCCGCAAGCGTGATCGTTTGTTCAGTTGGCTGCAAAGCTAAATCAAGTAGAGCAGTCACTGCGTAACGACCGCGAGTTGTAAGGCGCATGATTCGATACACATGGTTAGACTAGATGTCTAAATTTTATTAATTCCGACTAAAATAGTCAAGTTTTAAATTGTCATTATCAGTGTGAAAAGTGAAATATATTTGAATTATTGTATCCACATAGTATAAACAAAAAAGGCAATAAAAATAAAGCTCAATACAGCAAAGCTAATATTGATCAGGCGCTGGCGTTTTTGCATTCGGTGAATACGGTTTTGATATTGTTTAACTTCAACCAATAATGAGTTGATCTCAGAGCGTTGCTGATCAATTTTATCAAGCAATGGCGCGATTCGTTGCTGAGACGCAATAGCTTCTGCATCATTATCAAATGCATTGAACCATTGTTTCCAATTTGCGAATATACTCGTGAGTGTGAGGTGAGGGATTAAATCCATCACATCTTCTTGAAGTCTTGCATCACCTAAAATACGCATATTGTAAATACTGCGCTGATTATTAAATACGAAAATTTTAATCAAATCGATGAGTGTGCTATTTATTTCTAGATCAACTTTTCGATCTAGTGCTTTCATATCAAATAAAATTCCTTTTTCGGTAAATTGGACATAAAAGTCAAAAAAAGGAATATAGCTGTTGATTCGAATGGTAACTTTTTCATCGATAAGCTTTTTCGCTTGCAAGCGTAAAGTTGCATCATGCGTGAGAATGAATGAAAAAAAAGTTTCTAAAACAATGATGACAATGTTTAGCAACAAATGGGGGTGTTTATGTCTTTGTTGCGTATCACTCATAGGTCTCTTTGTCCTTGCCAATCACACTATAAATTTCATAAAGCACGTAAATCTGAGTATCCATACTCAATTGTTAAAAATAATTTACATGACTTTATTGCTTTGTAGAACAGTTTTTTAAAACGATCAAGTCTTAACTTTGATATTATAAAAACATTTTTATGGTTAAATACGACATACTGTTTGTAAAGTGTTTGGGAGTAATGGTTAATGGACAACTCAAATGTAGAACACCCAACTGATGAGGCAGAGGTAAAAACTAAGCTAAAATCAAAGAGTTCTAAAAAATCTGCCCTTGATTTCAAAAAGTATACGCAACAGATTTGGCTGGCTGGATTAGGTGCTTTTTCACGCGCCGAAGAAGAGGGAAATAAATTATTTGACTCTTTAGTCAAGGTGGGTGAAGAGCTAGAATCCAAGACCGTAGATTTTGCTGATAGCACTGTTGGAAAAGTAACTGAGAAAGCCAAAGAATCAGTGACGGATACTAAAGATAAAGTTGAAAAAATTTTAGACACAGGTGTGAATCATTCGTTGAATCGTATTGGTCTAGTCACTCCAAAAGATCTCCAGCATATCGAGCAACTTTTAGTTCAGCTACATATTAAAGTAGATGCATTGATTGAAGAAAATAATCTATTAAAGAGTAAATTGAATAAAAAGTAAAAAATATAGGCACTCGTCTGTTTATGTGGTTTTTGAGTATTTATTTTTGCTAAAAAGCCTTTCTAGTATTGCGTTCTCCCCTAAAGCATTGCTATAAAGGCGGCATGGCCTTTTAAACTATAGCCTTGGATCTTAACAAACGATATTAAGAGGATATTTTTTATCATGAATAAATCAGAATTAATTGATGCGATTGCTGAAAAAGGGGGAGTATCTAAATCGGATGCTGGTAAGGCACTCGATGCAACGATTGCGTCAATCACTGAAGCACTTAAAAGCGGTGATACGGTTACTTTAGTTGGTTTTGGTACATTTAGCGTTAAAGAACGTGCTGCACGTACTGGTCGTAATCCTAAAACAGGTGAAGAGCTTCAAATTAAAGCAAGCAAAGTACCTAGTTTTAAACCAGGTAAGGGTTTAAAAGATTCAGTTGCGTAATCTTTTTAAATCAGAAAACGCACCATTTTGGGTGCGTTTTTTATTTATTGAATGAAATACTTTATTCAGCATTCATTCGCTTTGGTTTTTCAGTTAAAATTGCCCCGAAATAAAATATTGGAATACTTATGGAATCATTTCGTACAGTCATTAAGGGTTGGCTTGGCAAAGTCCTATTAGTTTTGTTTTTGACCCCTTTAGCGCTTGTAGGTATTGAAGGATATTTTAGCGGCAGTAATAAAGCAGACGTTGCGAAATCTGTTAACGGACAAGATATTTCTAATAAAGACTTGGAAAGTGCGACTAAAAATTATAAAGATCAATATTTATCAATGGTTAAGGGTGATGAGTCTCTTTTAAATCAGTCCGTTATTCAGCAAAAAGCTTTAGATGCGCTGATTGCACGCTCTTTATTGCAACAACAGGCAGAAAAATTAGGTATTTCTTTAAGTGATACTCAGCTAGAGCAAATGTTGGCACAACAACCAAGTTTCCAAGAAAATGGAAAGTTTTCTCAAAAGTTGTATGAAAATTATTTACGTTCAGTTGGAATGACTAACCAAGCTCTAATTGCTAGCCTGCGTCAAGATCATGCCCTAAAAATGATTTCATCGACTTTGTTAGATTATGCGTTGGTAAGTCAATCTGATTTACATCAGCTTGCGAGTTTGCAAACAGAACAGCGTACTTTGCATTTAGCAAGTATTAAGTTGGATGATTATAAAAAAGGTTTGACTGCGTCGACTCAAGAAATAACAGAGTACTACAACAAGCATAAAAATGAATTTAAGCAAGTTGCGAGTGTTGATGTTGACTATGTGGTTTTAAGCCCAGCATTATTGCCTCAAACTAATTTAAATATCACTGATGCTGATTTACAACAAGCTTATAAGGCTTTTGTTGAAAAGCAGCAGAAAGATGCAAAACGTGAAGTTAAGCATATTTTAATTACAACTGATGCGCGCGATGCGGCAGCAGCTCAAAAAATTGCGAATGATGTTTATGCCAAGATTCAAGGTGGAATGTCATTTGCTCAAGCGGCTGCACAATTTTCTGAAGACCCGACTTCAAAAGCACAGGGTGGTTTAGTTGATGCTTACGCGCCAGGTATTTTCTCAGCCGACTTTGATAATGCGGTTAATGGATTAAAGAATGGTGAAGTTTCTAAGCCTGTTAAAACACAATATGGCTACCATATCATTGAAGCAAATGCACCAGTTACAAATATTCCTTCATTTGAGAGTGAGAAAGCTCGCTTAACAGCTGAAGTGCAGAAAGCAAAAACTGCAAATTTATTTAGCGATACTGTAAATAGCTTAAATGAAATGGTTGTGGGCAATGACTCTTTAGAAGCGGTTGCTCAAGAAGTGAAGGGTGCTCGTGTTGAATCTTTAAATGGGGTGACCTTAACTACTCAAAACCCTTATTTGAGTGATTTAAATGTTAAAGCAAAACTGTTCAATGATGATGTGAAAAACGGTGACCGTAATGCATCTTCTAATATTCAGTTAGCGAATGGTGATACGATTTGGATTAAAGTCCGTAATTACCATGCAGCGGGTGTTAAACCATTAGATCAAGCGACTGCTGAAGTAAAAGCAAAAGTCATTGATGCAAAGGCATATAAAGCTGCTCAAGCAAAAATTTCAAAGATTTTAGCTGATTTTAAAGCGTTACCTGCTGCACAAGTTGTTGCAAAATCACAAGTCACTTTTGAAGATGCAGGTACATTTGCACGTTCTCAAGGTTTAAAGCGTGCAATTGAACGTGCTGCTTTCAGTATTCCAGCGCCAACTAAAGAAGGTATGTGGTCTGCTACGACAGCAAAATTACCTAATGAGTTGGTTATCGTTGCAGTTTCAAACGTGAATACTAATGCTGCAAATGAGTTACCGCCAGAACAAATTGCTGAGTTAACTAAGTTGTATCAGCAGTTCCGTGGTCAGCAGTTACTAGAAGACTATACTGATTATTTAAAATCACAGGCGAAGATCAAATAAGTTTGATCTAAGCTTTGAAATTTAAAAAGCCAGTTCTTATGAACTGGCTTTTTTGTGCATGATAAGCATTATTTTTTCTGAATAAATTTAGCTTCTTCGGATTGTGGATATTGGTTAAGCAACTTTGTTTTATACTTATTGGTAAGAGCAGTGTTTTTATCGACTTCTTTTGCAATGCTATAAAGTTGATAAACCGCTCGAGAAGCTTTTGCTGAATTGGGATAGCGTGTTACCACGATATTATAGTTTTGTTTGGCTGCTTTATAGTCAACAGGTTCAACCGCTAAATAAAACTCAGCTAGCCAAAAGTAAGCGTTTCCAACATAAATTCCATTTGGGTGGTTTTTAATGAAATTTTGCATGGGTTGGATGGCTTTTTTTGCACCACCTTGTTTGTAGGCATCTAGAGCAACCGTATATGCTGCTTTTTCTAGCTCAATTTGGTTGGTGGTATTGCTTGTGGTAGCGGTATTTGACTTCGGTTGTACGGCAGGTGTCTGAGAGACTGTGTCTTGTTTTACAGGACTAGGAGCTGTTGATGTGGGTGCAGATGTTGGAGCTGAGTTTGTTTCTGTTTTTACTGTATCAGTTGTCGTACTATTTTCTGGTTCTGTATTTTCTTCTGGCGGGTCAATTTTTTGAGAGAGTAATTCTAAGCGTTGATCTAAATCTGTATAGCGATTTGCCAACTCTTTTTTCAGTTGTTCAATAGAATTGTCATGCTCTTCTAATTGTCCTCGTAATTTTCGAACTTCTTCTTCTAGTTTTTGGTTCTTTTGAATGAGATCCCAATTTAGGTTTGCGCCAGGATTAGAGATATTTGTGTTATCTGCAATCGTCTGGCTCAGTGCACGAGATTCAATGGGAACATTTGCATATAAATGTGCGCTAGCGAGTAAGGCAGTAAAAAGTACGGAATACTTTTTTAGCATAAAAATTCATCCATAAAGTTAAAAAGCCGTGAGCGAACAAGTCCTCATGTTTACTTGTGGCACACTAGATCTATGTTTTTGATTTAGTCATTAAAGCAGCAACTCATTTAAATGCAATAAGCATTTACAATCTTCAAGCATTTTTCGAATAAAGAAATTATCTGTTGTTTAATGTTTATACATATTTAAATTAAACGGATAATATAGAGATAGATTTTGCTGATGAAATAAGCAATTGAATCAAAAAGTCACTTAAAAACAGATACAAGTCTTGCAACTCAGGTAAAAATCTCTATACTTTGTCAGGCAATGGTAGCCCTGCTGGTAGCTTCGCAATTGTACTCTACGAACCCCGCCAGGACCGGAAGGTAGCAACGGTAGTAGAACTATGATGTGCCGAAGTAATGCTAGTGGGGTTGCCACCATTTATTCTTCATCGCTCGTTCGAGCAATTGCTTTCATAATTATTCCCATATCAAATCCTCGGTACTGTAAGAATCTAATTTGTCTTGCTTTTAGTTTTGGATCTGTCTCTACTTCTATTCCAAATTTCTTTATTTTGAGTTGATAAGCTTGATCTAGCCAATCGACCTCTGAAAGTTCTTCTTTAATAAGTTCTGTATCGAGTTGTTTTGCTTTTAAAACCTGTTTAATTCTTTGTAATCCTTTACCTTTTCTAAGTTGACTGGCCAATGTGAGTTCTGCAACACGTTGGTCGCTTTGGTAATTTTGTTGTGCTAATTCATCAACTAGATTTGCGACTTCTTCTGGATTGATCGCATATTGATTTAATTTTGCTTCGAGATCTGCTTTGGAATAATCCCGACGTGTAAGAAGGGCAAATGCATAAGAGCGTAATCTTACACCTGTTAGTGTTTTCGGTTTCTCTATTTTTTCAGAATTAAACAAGTTTTATATCCTCTTGAAAGAAAAACGCCCCGAAGGGCGTTTCAGCTTAGCTTTCTAAAAAATCTGGTTCTTCTTCATCTTCAGTTTGAGCTGCTTCTTTGTTATTTTTAGTAAGAAGTTGTTCACGAATGACCTTTTCGATTTCTTGAGCCATTGCTGGATTTTCCTCAAAATGTCGAATCACGTTATTTTTACCTTGACCAATTTTATTGCCTTGATAAGAATACCAAGCACCCGCTTTTTGTACGATGTCTTGTTGAACAGCAAGATCAACCAATTCGCCTAACTGATTGGTACCTTTGCCATACATGATTTGGAACACAGCTTCTTTGAACGGAGGTGCCATTTTGTTTTTCACAACTTTAACACGCGTTTCGTTACCTGTGATCTCGTCACCTTCTTTCACTTGACCAATACGACGGATGTCTAAGCGTACAGAAGCGTAGAATTTAAGTGCATTACCACCTGTAGTGGTTTCTGGACTACCAAACATTACACCAATCTTCATACGGATTTGGTTAATGAAGATCACCATACAGTTCGAGCGTTTTGCATTACCTGTAATTTTACGCAGAGCTTGACTCATTAAGCGTGCTTGTAAGCCCATATGCGAGTCGCCCATTTCGCCTTCAATTTCAGCTTTAGGGGTTAATGCTGCTACAGAGTCGACAACGATTAAATCGATTGCACCCGAACGCACTAGCATATCGGCGATTTCGAGCGCTTGCTCACCGTGGTCAGGTTGTGAAACCAATAGATTATCAATATCTACGCCAAGCTTACGTGCATATTCTGGATCTAATGCATGTTCTGCATCGATAAAGGCACAGGTACCGCCATTTTTTTGACATTGAGCAATCGCTTGTAATGTCATGGTGGTTTTACCTGAAGATTCAGGACCATAAATTTCGATAATACGACCTTTAGGTAATCCGCCAATCCCTAATGCGATATCGAGAGTTAAAGAACCTGTAGAAACCGCTTCAACAGCTTGTACAGTATTATCACCTAAGCGCATCACGGTATTTTTACCAAACTGCTTTTCAATTTGGCTTAAGGCTGCTTGTAACGCCTTGCTTTTATTATCATCCATCTCAAAACCTCAAAACTTTATTTCTTAACGACTAACCCAAGTGGATGTACTGAATCTCAACTTGTTGGGACTTGAGTATAGTGGCAGATTCTAGTTGTATATTCCACATCTGATCTGTGTCAGTACGACACAAGATGACGCATCCAAATTAGAAAATTTTATTCATCATGATATGACCATGATTCTACATTTTCTTGTTTAAAACGATTGATATCACGACGATCTTTTTTACTTGGTCGGTGATCAGGTCGGGCTAGATTATGCAATTTTCGCTGTGATGCATGCAACTCTCTGCGTTCAATACTTTCAGGCGTTTCTTCATAAAGAAGTTGAGCCATGGGAGCACCACCTCGAACAGCTGATAGTGCTTTCACAACAACGGTCTTTTTCTCAAAACCTTGCTGTATGGTGAGTTCCATTCCAATACGCACGTCTCTAGAAACTTTAACGCGGTCATTGTTGTGATGGACTTTACCACCTTCAATTGCGGCTTTGGCAATAGAGCGAGTTTTAAAAAAACGTGCAGCCCAAAGCCATTTATCAATGCGCATGGCATCCATGCTGTCTGATTCATGCTGTTTTGGCATCTGTTACCTGTAAGTTGGTGTCAAGATAATCAAAGAGATTGGTTAAATGATCAAGTGATGGGTACGCTATTTCCGTGGCGAGTCGAGCGGGTTTAGCACTAGACGGTTGTAAAATGCTAAATAATTGGTTAATACCAAAACGTTCAGCACCTTGGAGTACCGCAACCGTATCATCAATAAATATTGCTTGAGCTGGATCAAATGGATGTATTTGTTGTAACTTTTGCCAAAAAGCGACTTCTTCTTTGGCATGCCCAAGCTCTTCACTACTGATCATGACTTCAAAGTAAGGGCTAAGTTCGACATTTTCAAGCTTCAGTTGTAAGCCTGCTCGATCAGCATTGGTCAGTAACCAACAGCGATAGCCTTGAGCTTTGAGTTGTTCTAATAATTCAAAGCAACCTGAACGCGCTTTGATTTTTTCTCGATGCTCGTATAGGAGTTGCAAAACATCGACTCCAACTTTTGTAGTCCAGTACGCAGAAGAATACCAAGATAGTGTATGCTTATGTTGTTGGTAAAATTGAAATAGTGTCTGTTTACTCTGTTCTAGAGTGCATTGGTGTGTTTGGGCATGACGTTCAGGTAAACAATGATTCCAAATAAAATCATCGAAGGCTAAATCGAGTAATGTGCCATCCATGTCGAACATGGCGATAGGCTGCTGCTGTAAATCTGAATATGACATAAGGCTGATCTATGTTTATTAAAACGCTTGCCCCACAAGATCAATTTATTCTGAAACTTGTGCCAATCATGGCGCAGGCAAGTCAAATATTATTGGAAGAATATCAAAATTATTGTGCGGGTGGTGAGTTTAATATTCAGGAAAAAAGTGATGATTCGCCTGTGACTCAGGCAGATTTAAAAGTAAATCGTTTTTTATTAAAGCAGTTAGCGGAATTTACGCCAGAGTTACCAGTGTTGTCAGAGGAGAGTGATTATTCTGCTCGATCTGCTTGGTCACGTTGCTGGATGCTCGATCCTTTAGATGGTACGAAAGAGTTTATTCATGAGCGTGATGAATTTACGATTAATTTAAGCTTGATCGAGGGTAATGAAACGACTTTTGCGATTATTGCCGTACCCTGTGAACAGGTCATGTATATTGGTTATCAGTCACACTTACCTTATAAGTATAGTTTTAGCCGTCAAGAATGGTTTCAATATCAGGTCGAAGAACATGATTTGACAACACCACTTCAAATTGGTTTGAGTCATAACAGTAAAAATCCAAAGTATAAAAATTTTATCGAACCAATTTTGCGAGATCGTGCTGTAGAAAGACGTGAGGCAGGGAGTGCTTATAAATTTTGCATGATGTTAGAAGGTGAAATTGATATTTACCCAAGATTTCATCCAACCTCAGAGTGGGATACCAGTTCAGGACAAGCTTTGCTTGAAAGTATCGGTGGTGGATTGATGACTCTGGGTGGAAAACCATTTCAATATAATCAGCGTGAAACGGTATTGAATGGTGGTTTTATTGCTTTTAGAGATCAATATTGCAAAAAAATTGCTTATGAGGCCTTGGCGCATTCAGGCATTTTAGATTGAGTCTTGTCGTCTGCATGGTATAGTGAGCTAAATTCTCATCTTTTGTAAATTGTGATATGGCTCTGCATTTATTGCCAAAAAGCATGTTTGAAGCAGTTGATCTGCTTCCTGATGCCTCAATTCCTGTAACACTGTTTACTCGCCATTCGTTGCGTGAATTGGTGAATGGGCAGGGTTTGGCTGGTTATGACTTGCAATTAACGGAACAAGGTCGAGATTTGGCTTATGCATGGGGTCAATATCTTATTAAAAATACGGATCGAGCAATTCAACATTGTATCTCTAGTCCGATTCAGCGTTGTGTTGATACGGCTGCATTAATGATTCAAGGTGCAGATGGGATTCATGAGGCAATAAATACGCATACGATCGAAATTGTTGAGCAGCGATTGTTAGTAGAACCCGGAAGCTTTGTATTGGATATTCAGCAAGCAGCCCCTTACTTTCGTAAACAAGGTGCATTAGGGTTTATTAATAGCTTTGTGAATAATGCTTTGCCTGGTATGAAACATCCAATTACAGGCGTTTTTGATGTTCTGGAGCTGTTATATCATACCCATCCAACGCAACATCAGGGTTTAAGCTTGGCTGTTAGCCACGACACCATTATCGCTGCGATCGTTGCAGTGATTTCAGGTCAAACACAAATTGATAAGTCGGATTGGCCTGAGATGATGGAGGGCTTATTTGTGTGGTTTGAAGGTGAGGATTTTAGCAGTAGTAAGCTAAAATGGATCTGGCGTGGTCAAAAGCATGAATTGGTTATTAAAGATTTTCAGAATAAATAAGATTTTTGAAAAGTATGATTTAATTGTGCAATTTAAAATTAAAAAACTACTAACGTTGCATTACTAAGTTGAAGATAATAAAAAAGCCCGAAAATCGGGCTTTTTTACATGCATCAAATTAGTTAGCTAATGCTTTAATTTGAGCGTTTAAGCGGCTCTTGTGACGAGCAGCTTTATTTTTGTGGATGATGCCTTTATCAGCCATACGGTCGATTACAGGTACAGCTGTTTTATAAGCTTCTGAAGCAACAGCATAGTCACCAGCAGCGATCGCATTTACAGTACGTTTGATGTAAGTACGAACCATAGAACGCAAGCTTGCGTTGTGTTTACGTGCTTTAACGTTTTGACGAGCACGTTTTTTAGCTTGAGCAGAGTTTGCCACTCGTGCACTCCTTGAAAATAAGTTGGTCTGGGCGGGCTGAAGTTAAAACCAAAAAATATTGGCAACATTCACCAGCCCGTAAACAAGTGCCATATTTTGAGGAAACTAAGCCCCGAAGTCAAGCCTTGTGATACTTTTAAGTACATTTAACAGGTGATAATCTTGCAAGAAAACGTTACATTAGGCTTAGTTATGAGTCGGAATAAATAAAAATGAGAATAGGTGATAAAAAGGCAATTGTTATTGGTGCTACAGGGCTAGTGGGTGAAGCGCTAGTGGCTGAATTGGAACAGTCAAATGATTTTAGTTCTGTGACTGTTGTAGTAAGGAAAAATTCAGATAAATTAAAATCTTATAGCAAAGTAAATCAGCTTATTCTAGAAGATTTTTTGCTTTTGAATGATGAAGATGTAAGTACTTATACCCATGCATTTAGTTGCTTAGGTAGCACGATTAAACAAGCTGGATCGAAACAAGCATTTTACGCAATTGACTATGAAATTAACGCTCATTTTGCTGATTTAATCCAAGATAAAAATATTCATTTATTGGTGGTCAGTGCTTTAGGAGCGAATGCTAATTCACCAGTTTTCTATAATAAAGTTAAAGGTGAGTTGGAAAACTACTTAAAAAGCTTGTCGATATATAAGCTCTCAATTTTTCAACCTTCACTCTTAATTGGTAAGCGTAGTGAAGTACGGGTTTTAGAAGATATGGCACAAACGCTATTTAAATTGGTTGAAAAAACTTGGACCAAGCCGTTTAAATATAAGCCTGTAACCGCAGAACAATTGGCGCATACTATGGTGATTGCGGCTCAAACACAAACAGCAGCATTTAAACTATATGATAATTTAGCGATTCAGCAGACACAATAAAGGAGAACTTTTGTGACAACAGTATCTTTCGTTACCTGTGACCTATTAGATGATAATCCAGATAAAGAGTTGCAAGTTGTAACACCTTGCATGGATGGTAAATTTTTTAAGAGCTACGGCGCACGTAAAACGTTTGGTGGTCAGATCGTTACCGTTAAATGTTATGAAGATAACTCTCGTGTTAAAGAACTTTTAGCGACCGATGGTACGGGTAAAGTCTTGGTTGTTGATGGTGGTGCATCAATGCGTTGTGCTTTGATGGGGGACTTAATTGCTGATTCGGCTGTAAAAAACCATTGGAATGGGGTGGTAATTTATGGTTGTGTACGTGATGTCGATGCAATTGCGGAATTAGACTTGGGTGTGCATGCATTGGCTGCAATACCGCAAAAAAGTAATCGTAAAGGCATAGGTGAAGTAGACATCACATTGTATTTTGGTGGTGTGACCATTAATTCTGGCGATTATATCTATGCAGATAATAACGGAATTGTGATTGCCAAAGAAAAACTAGTCGACTGCTAAAAGGATAACAGTATGCTTAAAATGGTGAGCCATCAGTTTAAAGTTTTACAATCAGTAGCTGCAACACTTATCGAAGGTGGGCGTGGTGTGTCAGGAACACCATTTCCGAATCAGCCTGAAAAACCAATCAAGCTATATGAATTTGAAGGTTCACCATTTTGCCGACGTGTTCGTGAAGTTATTACGCTTCTGAATTTGGATGTTGAAATCTATCCATGTCCGAAAGGTGGTGAAAAATACCGTCAAATCGTAAAGCAAAAAGGTGGGAAAAAGCAGTTTCCATTTTTAATTGATGAAAATACAGGTGATCAGTTATACGAATCACAAGACATTATTCATCATTTATTTAAGCATTATGGAAAAACGGGACAAACTCCAAAAAAATATAGTCATTATCCTAAATTACCGTATGTTTCGACTTTGGCTACTGTTGCAAATGCAGCTCGTGGTGTTTGGATCAGTAAGAAAATTATTAATCGCCCAGCGCCAACGGAACTTTTAGAGTTATGGAGTTTTGAGGCTAGTCCGTATACGCGTTTAGTACGTGAAGTATTATGTGAATTGGAATTACCTTATGTGTTGCACAACGTACCGAAAGAGCGTTGGCAAGATATGGGTCCTGCGATTTTGCGTTTAAAACCAGGGAAATATATTCCACTACCAAATGGTAAGCGTGAAAAGACTGTTGAAATCATGGGGCGTGATATTCAGGTTCCATATTTGGTTGATCCGAACACGGGTGTGAAAATGTTTGAGTCAGCTAAAATTGTTGAGTATCTAAAGAAACAGTACGGACAATAAATATTGAAAAAGCACCTTCAAGAAGGTGCTTTTTTTATCATTTGGTTGTTTTTGGTTGTTGCACTCATGATTGTTTTGCAGGTTAAATACTTTAGTTAATATTGTGATGTGATCAACTAATGTTCAGTCAGTTATCTAGTTTATTCAAAAGCTCAAAAGAGACACTAGAACAATTGTTTTTGAAAGAGCATGCTTTAGCCTTTGATAAGGAGCATGGTGCTATATTGAAGGGTATAAAACTGAATGAATTGGGTTTTCGTCTGGAGTATTTTTCAAATCGAAAATTAGATCACTTTGATGATTTGGCAAAGTTGTTTGAAATCAGTCCACAGATAAATGAAAAAATTGATTTAGAAATTTATTCGCAACGTTTTGTAGGACGCTTGGGGAATACAGAAGAAAATCTCAAAGAGTTCAAAGAAATGATCAAAATTTTGAATGATTATTATGTGAAATTTCAAAGACCAAGATAAGCCAATATGTCCTTATGAATAGTAGTATAAAAAAAGCTGAATCATTTGATTCAGCTTTTTATTATGCAAGCTAACGATTATTTTTCAATAATTGCTGTTACACCTTGACCGCCAGCAGCACAGATCGAAACTAAGATACGACCTGAACCTTTTTGGTTTAAGATTTTCGCAGCAGTCGCGATGATACGACCACCAGTTGCAGCGAATGGGTGACCCGCAGCTAAAGAAGAACCTTTAACGTTTAATTTGCTACGATCAATTGAACCTAAAGGTGCATCTAAGCCTAAGCGCTCTTTACAGAACTTCTCATCTTCCCAAGCTTTCAAAGTAGAAAGTACTTGTGATGCAAACGCTTCGTGGATTTCGTAGTAGTCGAAATCTTGAAGTTTAAGACCAGCACGCTCAAGCATACGTGGAACTGCATAAGCAGGAGCCATCAATAAGCCTTCTTTTTTACCCACGAAATCAACCGCAGCAGTTTCAGTGAACGTCAAGTAAGCAAGAACTTCGTGACCATTTGCTTTAGCCCACTCTTCAGAAGCTAAAAGTACGCATGAAGCACCGTCAGTAAGTGGAGTAGAGTTACCCGCTGTCATTGTTGCAGCTTCGCCTTTACCAAATACTGGTTTTAATTTTGCTAATTTCTCAGCAGTTGAGTCAGCACGTAAGTTGTTGTCACGGCTTAAACCTAAGAACGGTGTGATTAAGTCATCGAAGAAACCTTCTTCGTATGCTTTTGCCATTTTTTGATGAGAAGAAGCTGCTAAAGCATCTTGATCTTCACGGCTAATGCCCCACTCAAGAGCAGTAATTGCCTGATGGTCACCCATTGAAAGACCTGTACGTGGCTCACCATTTTTCGGTGCATCCATCAAATCTTTAACATTGATTTTTTTCAATGCTTTAAGGCGATCTTTACCTGTTTTAGCGATGTTCAGCTCAAGCAAAGCTTTACGTAAACCGTCACCCAATGCAATCGGTGCATCAGATGTGGTATCAACACCACCTGCAATACCCACTTCGATTTGACCCAAAGCAATTTTGTTTGCAACAAGGAAAGCTGCCTGTAAGCCAGTACCACATGCCTGTTGAATGTCATAAGCTGGAGTTTCTGGTGCAAGCTGAGTATTTAAAACACACTCACGAGTCATGTTGAAGTCACGGCTGTGTTTTAATACCGCACCTGCAACCACTTCACCTAAACGTTGGCCTTGTAGGTTAAAACGCTCAACTAAGCCGTTTAATGCTGCGGTGAACATATCCATGTTTGAGGCAGTGAAATATGCGCCGTTTGAACGAGCGAATGGAATACGGTTACCGCCAATAATGGCAACACGGCGAACAGTGTTTTGGCTCATGGTTTTATCCTGTTGAACAGAAGGTTTGGTTGTTTTAGCTGTTGCTGCTTTTGTAGATGTAGAAGAAGCAGTGCTTTTTGTACTACGACTGGTAGAACGAGGACGAGTCGTTTTAGTTGTCGTACTTGCTGCTTTAGGAGTTGCGTCAGCACTTTTACTTGGAGTAGAAGTTGCTTTTGATGTATTTGACACAGTCTCTTGAGCAGAATTCTCGACTGCTGGATTTTCTTGAGTTGTTTTGCTCATAAGGCTTTTCCAAGCATAATTGCGATATTCTTACTATAACCATAGCATATTTCCAGTACTGCTGTATTGACTAGAATGACGCTTTAGACCACATTCAGGTCAAGACATCCAGACATGAAGTCAAGTATGATTTATTGTGAGTCAATCAAACATTGGTTTCATGTTATTTTGCTGACATGGTTTAGATGTTTGTAAAAAATTCATTTGTATGAGAGATAATAATCATGACCGATCAATACCAAGCATTTACACAATCACCTTTGGGTAAATTTGTTGTAAAAAATTTAGGTTTACCATCACCAGTTAGCTTAGATCGTTTTGAAAGTGCCCAACCTGTTGTAAATGGTGCCGTATTGCTTGGCGCAGCACCTTCAAGCACAATTTCTGCTGCGATTGCTCAAGTTCTTAGCAATATCCATGCAGATAGCTACGTAGGCAATAATGTTGAATTACAACAAACTGCTGCAAAAGTAGGTTTAAACCTTCGCCCTTTAAATGCAGATGATAAAGAATCTAAGTTTAAAGCGGTCGTATTTGATGCTTCAGGTATTCAAGATTCTGAACAGTTAAAAGCGTTGTATAACTTCTTTAATCCAATCGCACGTCAAATCTCAAGTTCTGGTCGTGTAATTGTAATTGGTACAACACCTGAAACAGCTAAAACCGTAAAACAAGCGATTGCTCAACGTGCGCTTGAAGGTTTTGTGAAGTCTGTTGGTAAAGAATTCAAAAAGGGTATCACTGCTCAAGTGGTTTATGTAGATCAAGGTGCTGAAGCAAACTTAGAGTCTACTTTACGTTTCTTAATTTCACCACGTTCTGCTTATGTATCTGGTCAAGTGATCCGTATTTCTAAAGCAGAAACAGTGAAATTAGATTGGGCTAAGCCACTTGCGGGTAAAACCGCACTCGTAACAGGTGCAAGCCGTGGTATCGGTGAAGCAATTGCACAAGTATTGGCACGTGATGGCGCACATGTGATTTGCTTAGATGTTCCTCAACAACAAGCTGATCTTGAGCGTGTTGCGGGTTCAATTGGCGGTTCAGTATTGGCAATCGATATTACTGCTGCTGACGCTGGCGAGAAAATCAAAACTGCTGCGGCTAAACAAGGCGGTTTGGATGTCATCGTTCACAATGCAGGTATTACTCGTGACAAAACTTTGGCAAACATGAAGCCAGAGCTTTGGGATCTAGTCATCAACATTAACTTGTCTGCAATTGAACGTGTTAATGATTACTTACTTTCTAATGATGGTTTAAATGCAAATGGTCGTATCGTTTGTGTATCATCGATCAGTGGTATCGCGGGTAACTTGGGTCAAACCAACTATGCAGTGTCTAAAGCAGGCGTAATTGGTTTGGTTAAATTTACTGCACCAACATTGAAGAATGGTATTACGATCAACGCGGTTGCACCAGGCTTCATTGAAACTCAAATGACTGCTGCGATTCCATTTGCGATTCGTGAAGCTGGTCGCCGTATGAACTCAATGAACCAGGGTGGTTTACCTGTAGATGTTGCTGAAGCAATTGCTTGGTATGCTTCTACTGGTTCAACAGGTGTGACAGGCAACGTTGTTCGCGTATGCGGTCAAAGCTTGTTGGGCGCTTAAGCGTTAAAAGTTTTGAAGAGGGGGTGCTTGTGCATCCCTTTTTTATAAAAATATAGAAAGGTTCATTATGAATACACGCCATTTTAGTCAATTACCAAAGCCTTACTTAGCTTATCCAAAAGTTATTCAAGGTTTAATTTTTAAAAAGCCAAAAGGCGAAAAAGTATTACCACAAGTGGAATATGTGGTAGATACGCTTAACATTGATTCAAAACATTTAGAAAGCTATAACGAAATTTGTGGTTTTAAAAATGATGGTTTTGTACCAGCAATTTATCTAGCAGTACTGTCGCAAAGTCTGCAAATGCACATGATGACAAGTGAAGCATTTCCATTTGCGATTTTAGGATTGGTGCATATTCGTAACCAAATCAAGCAAACACGTAAAATCGCTGTAAATGAACAAATTACGTTGTCATGTAAATTTGGCGAACTTCAGCCACATGATAAAGGCTTACAATTCGATTTCATTACAACTGCCAAAGTGGGCGGTGAAGTGGTGATGGAAAGTTTGACGACTTATTTATCACGTCAAAAAACTGAGAAAAAAGCTTCTGAAAAATCGAAAGAATCTAAAGAGCCTGCATATCAGCCAAAAGCTGAATGGAATATTTCTGAGAATACTGGTCGCCGCTATGCATTGATTTCAGGTGATTTTAACTTGATTCATATTCATGCAGTCACAGCTAAAGCATTTGGTTTTAAACAAGCGATTGCTCATGGCATGTGGAGTAAGGCAAAAGCTTTGGCGAGTATTGAGTTAGCCGCTGCTTATGAAGCAGATGTTTGGTTTAAATTGCCGATGTATTTACCATCAACTGTTGAGTTTTTAACAGCTGCCGAATCAAAACAAACTGACTTCTTGATTCGTAACGTTAAATCTAAAAAGCCACATGTTGCGGGAACAGTGAAAGCACTTTAATACTGAATAGTATTGTTGAGTCAGCCCTTTTGTTCGCAAGAGGGTTGTTCTAAAAAATATAAATGTCATAAGGACATGTGCATTGATTAAAGAGATTTTATTTGCCGATACGCATAACTATCATGGCAAGGTTGATCATCGTTTTATTGACCTAGCGACCCAATTCAGTCGTTTGCAAGATGCGAGAAGCCATCAAGGTGGCGCTGCATTGGTGGTATATTTCCAAGGTCAGAAAGTTGTTGATATTTTTACTGGTAAAAAATCTCAAGAACAAGATTGGCAATCTGATACTTTGGCAATGTGTTATTCGACAGGCAAAGGAATTTTAGCAACGCTTGCACATATTTTAGTAAGTGAAGGCTTACTGGATTATGATCAGCCTATTGCATATTATTGGCCTGAGTTTTCCCAAAATGGTAAAGCCAATATTACATTACGTCATGTTTTATCGCATCAAAGTGGTTTATTTGATATCCGCAATGTGATTGATACAGCAACAGAAATGTTGGATTGGTCGCATATGTTAGAGCTAATGGCGGCTGCTACACCACGTTTTGCAGCAGGACAAAGTTTGGCTTATCAACCGCTGACTTATGGTTGGCTCGTAGGTGGGGTCATTGAAAAAGCGGCGAAACAGCCTTTAAGTTGGTTAATGCAACGTTATTTGGTGCAACCACTTGGGTTGGATGGCGCATATTTTGGCGTGCCTGCTTCTGAGCTGGATCGGGTTGCTCGTTTGCTGGAAAAACCTAAAAAATCATCTGCACCAAAGCCACAAGTTAAAAAAACTGATCAACCACGTAAAGTATCATTATCAGAAAAATTACTAGAACTTTCTGGGCAAAGTCCTCAAGATTTTCAGGATGCCATGATTCCAAAAGGCATGCGTAATTTTAGCTTTTATAGCGATGCTGGTTTACAAGCCGTCATTCCAGCGGCAAATGGTGTCTTTACCGCAGATAGTCTGGCTAAAGTTTATGCCATGCTTGCTAATCAAGGGCAGTGGAATGGTCAACAATTGATTCGTCCAGAAGTATTTAAGCAACTGAGTACAGTACAAAGCAAAGCACGTGATCGGGTGATGCCAATTCCAATGCATTGGCGTTTGGGTTATCACCGTATTTTAACGATGGGTAAGCGTTCACCACATGGCTTTGGCCATATGGGTTTTAATGGTTCAGGTGCATGGTGTGATCCTGACCGTGAACTCAGTTTCGCTTATACGCATAATTTTAGTACCACTTCTGCAACAGGCGATTATCGTTTATGGGGCTTGAGTCAGGAAACCTTGCGTTGTGCTGATGAAATATTGACGGGTAGAAAAGGCTGGTTTTAACAAAATTCCCCCATTCAATAAAACGGTGAATGGGGGAAATTTTTTAACTAAGATTGAATTCATCTAATAAATTTTTCTGATTCAGTGCTTGGTAAATAAGTTCTGCATATTGCGTGATACGTTGACATAATTCGCCTGATTCAATCATTGACCAAACATGGGTATGTGTCTGCCAATCCCATATATCTTTTTGATCAATATATGTCGCCCACCATTCACTTTGTTTAACTTTTTCATGAGGGAAGAGTTCTGATATGGTTGAATGAATTTGATGGAATAGTTCAGGGGCAGCTAGATTTTCCTCTCGTTTAGCAATTCCTATAAAAAATCCCCGATAGTTATAATGATTAAATTCTATTCTAAAACATAGCTTATGTTTTTGTGTGTAAAAAATATTTAATCCAGTCCAGTGATCACGAGAAATATGGTCAGTAATATACCAGCCTTTCTGGTGGACAGCACTCTGTAGTTGTTGTTCAAGTTTATGAATCAAAGAGTCTTGTAATTGATCTTTGACTCCTAATAACTCAAATGTAGCTTGAATATGCTGAGGATCTTGCAAGATTATGTTTAAAATATGATTTTGTTCTGAAATATCATTCATTGATAAAAATTCCTTTTCAATATAATGTTTAAACTCTTTTATAAAATAAATCACTTTGTCATTTTGACATTCAGTTAAAGCTTGTTTTAGCCAGCTAATTAAGTCAGGGAAAGTAATATGGCTGAAATTTTTCTGGTCTAACCATGATTTTAAGATTTCAGGTTTGACACTATGTTCTGCTGGTTCATTACCATACCCAGATAAATAGACAAGATGCCAATTTTGAGGAAAAAGAAAGCTCATTTCATTAGCATAATCTTGTAATTGTTGATCACCATCCGCAGCAAATGGTTTATTTTCAATACAGATACCATAGCTTTGCTGAGCGATTTTAATATGGATATAAATATCCATTCTTCGACCATTTCTGATCGTCTTCTCTGTTTGTACAGTGATGTCTGCATGATCTAAATTAATATTTCTCCAATCATCAGGTAAATCCAATTGATGAAGAAATAGGGATAGAAATAGATGCCCCTGTGCATGATCACCACTTGGGTTTAATAAATCAGCAATGATTCTACTTAGCATCATTTCATCTGTATAAATATAATTAAATATTGAAAAATTTGGGGCAAGCTGTTTTTTATATTTTTGTCGTGCTAGTTCAAGCGCTTTTAATTCATAGGAAACTTGATTAAGTAGTTTAGATATATTGAGATTCATTTAATTTCCTTTACTTATTAATCATCATTTAAGTTCTGGGCATGATTTTCTAAAGCCTCACTCAATGGGCAGTAATACCAAGTAACGCCTTCTATTTTCATACTGCCATCAGAATTTTCTAGGTGGTTATATAACAGTTGATATTTTGGGTTAGCTTCATCAAAGGGTACATCAAGGTAAATCTCACCCAGATAAGGCATTGACATAATTCCACTTCGAGATGACCAGCCAAAACAATCGGAAAAATCAATTTCATGTTTTTCTAACCATTCAATCAATTGTTGACGAGCAATACAGGTTTCATAGTGAAATTTAAGTGAAAGATCTTCATTGTGGAAAATGTCGTTATAGTTCTTATGAAAAAGCAAATATAAAACATCACGTTGTTTCTCAAGCGCAATTTGATCTATATTTTTAAGTATTCTTGGCATCAGAAACTCCTTGCTTGTAAACTAAATGACCATAATGAGGTGTAAAATCTACTGCACAAATTTTATTTTCAATCAAACACTCGAGTAACTTATTCGCCTGTTGATAACCGATTAAAAATTTTCTTTGTAAGCTTGAAACAGAAATGTGTTCGACTTCTTGAACAAATAAAATTGCCTGTTGTAATAAATCCTCATTATTTTGCATATTGATTTTCCTGTGTGAGACGAATCAAAATCATACTGACATTATCAAAAGCATGGTTTTGATGGAGGGCAGTTTTCATATTTAATAACCATGTTTTTAATGGGGTTTCAGGCATTAAAGGCTTCCAGTGATTGCATTCCAACACATCATGCACACCATCGCTACAAATCAAGAGAGCATCTCCCACAACCAAATATTCCTCTTTGGGAGAAAATTCGGGAACTTCATGTAAAGAATCTGCACAAAAACAATGATTCAGCATGTAATAGAAACTGGCATATTGTTCATTTGCTTTAATTTCTGCTTCACCATTTTGCTGCATTTCTGTAATGAAATTATGGTCTTGGGTCAGGGCATACCAGTATTGATTATGGCTGCTAAATAAGTAGACTCGACTATCACCTAAATGCTGAATATTGACAAATCCAAATGGGCTAGAGGGTGTAACGACTGCCAAAGTGGCACTAGAAGCATAAGTCTTTGAGTTGCCTGCTAAATACTGGCTTAAATCATCTTGAACTTGTTTTAAATGAATCCGTTGCTGAGTTTGGGTTTGTTGTAAAACACTGTTTAAAACGCATTTTGATGCCTGTTCCGCTTTCGGACTACTGCTGACACCATCTGAAACAGCAGCACACCAATCATCATCTTTTTGATAAAGATAGCATTTGCTGATCAATCCATCATGCTGAATTACTTTATTTCCAATCAAGATTGCATCTTGTTGAATGGGTGGTTTTGCTCGCCATGTTAAAGCCTGCATTTCATAATAGAGATCAGTCACGGTGAGTCCTGATGAGGAGAAAGTGAGTAAGTTATAGCAATCGAAATATGAAGTGGTCAATCATATTTTTAGTTTTAAGTGTTTAATTTATAAAATAAATATTTTGTTACGATAGTATAATCAAATAAGAGAAAATTGCACCGTGAACGGACTCTTAAAAGCGTAAAGTTGGTTTTTTCTTTAGAAGTATAAAAATATTAAATTTGGCAACCAAAGAGCTAATAATAGAGATCAAGGAACATTTATCCCAAACTGGCGTAAAATTTTACAAAGCTGAATCATCGGCAAACCCATCAACGTAGTTTGATCATCACCCACCATTTTCTCAAATAAGCTAATCCCTAAGCTTTCACACTTAAAACTACCTGCGCAATGTAAAGGTTGATCAATCTCGATATAACGCTCAATTTCAGCAAGCGTCAGTTGGCGAAATTTCACTTGATAATGCTCAACCAGAGTTCTTTCAAACCCTGATCGTAAATGCTGAACACTGAGAGCGGTGCTAAAAAACACGATTTTCCCTGAGTTTTCTTGTAACTGCTGAATCGCATTTTCAACACTCAAAGGTTTACCAATAAAGTCATACGGCGCGTGTTCACGCCAAGCGACTTGATCAGAACCAATGATAATCGCATTTGGATTCAGTTCAGCAATAACTCGTGCTTTCTGAAAAGCAAGACGCTTGGCTAAATCATCGGCATGTAATTCGCCCATTGCAGATTCATCAATATCAGGTGAAATACAGCGATAGTTCAATCGTAAACGATCCATCAAGTCTTTACGGGTTTGGCTGCTCGATGCCAAAATCAATTCAAACTGATTCATTAGACTGCATATTCAACGAGAATATTCAGTGGCACATAATGCAAAACAGCATTATGGCAAGCATTCAATTTAATTGGTGGGGCATGACCTGCTTCGTAGGCTTCAACCCAACGTGTGACGCAAATACACCAAAAATCACCTGGTTTTAATCCAGGGAAACCTACTTCAGGTAAAGGCGTAATTAAATCATTGCCAACTTTTTGTGAGAAATTTAAGAAATCTGAAGTCATTTGCGCGCACATGGTGTGCTGACCTAAGTCCGTGACCGCCGTATGGCAAAAACCATTACGAAAATAGCCCGTGATCGGGTCAAAGCAACAACTAGATAAAGGTTCACCAAGAACATTTAGACGATTAATTTTTGGATCAGGATGAATAGACATAAGAATACAAAGATTTAATAACGATGATTATGATAATCAAAAGTGAAATTTTAGACAGCTTTTCTGCAAAAAAACTCACCTTTATTTTTAAGAATCATTTAAAATTACGCCGTTTTTAAAATCAATTAGAGAGCCATCCATGAATTTTCAGCGCATGACTGACCTTGATTTAGCAGGTAAACGTGTTCTTATTCGTGAAGACTTAAACGTTCCTGTAAAAAATGGGGAAATTACCAGCGATGCACGTTTACGTGCTGCATTACCAACAATCAAAGCTGCGTTAGATAAAGGCGCTGCGGTAATGGTATTTTCTCATCTTGGTCGTCCTGTAGAGGGTGAGCCAAAGCCAGAACAATCACTTGCACCAGTTGCAGCTTATTTAAGCACTGCTTTAGGTCAGGATGTTAAATTATTTACTGATTATTTAGATGGCGTTGAGGTTGAAGCGGGTCAAGTGGTATTACTTGAAAATGTACGTTTCAATCATGGCGAAAAGAAAAATAACGAAGAGCTTGCACAAAAATATGCAGCACTTTGTGATGTATTTGTTATGGATGCATTTGGTACTGCTCATCGTGCAGAAGCGTCAACAGAAGGTGTAGCACGTTTTGCAAAAGTTGCTGCTGCTGGTCCGTTATTAGCTGCTGAATTAGATGCGCTCGGTCGAGCAATGCAAACACCTGAAAAACCAATGGTAGCAATTGTTGCGGGTTCTAAAGTTTCAACTAAATTAGATGTATTGAACTCACTTTCTACAATCTGCGATCAATTAATCGTAGGTGGTGGTATTGCGAATACTTTCCTTGCAGCAGCGGGCTTCAATGTAGGTAAATCACTTTATGAAGCTGATTTGGTAGAAACTGCAAAACAAATCGCTGCTAAAGTAAGCGTTCCATTACCAACAGATGTCGTTGTGGCTGATGCAAGTCAAATTGATTTTGGTGACTTCCTAGGTTCTTTAGCAAACGCACAAGCAATTGTTAAAAAAGTAGAAGATGTTGCTGATACTGACATGATTTTAGATGTTGGTCCTGAAACAGCGAAAGCATTTGCTGAGATCTTAAAAACATCTAAAACAATCCTTTGGAATGGTCCAGTAGGTGTGTTTGAGGTAGATCAGTTTGGTGAAGGTACTAAAGCGCTTTCATTAGCAATTGCTGAATCTGCAGGTTTTTCAATTGCGGGCGGTGGTGACACACTTGCTGCGATTGATAAATACGAAGTTGCAGATCAAATCGGTTATATCTCGACAGGTGGTGGTGCTTTCTTGGAGTTTGTGGAAGGTAAAACTTTACCAGCTGTTGCCGTTTTACTTGAGCGTGCATAGTCGTTACTAATCTTTTGATTAATATACAAAGATAGAAAAGAAGAGCCGATGTAAATCGGCTCTTTTACCTTTATATTACAAATCAGTCATAAAACTGTCACATATTTGAAATATGCTTGTCATCAACTTAACCAAGTAACTGTGGAAAGCCGTGATGAAATTTAAATTAACTCTTGCCGCTTTAATTATTGCTCCAATCATGTTAACTGCATGTGCAAAAAAAGAAGAAGCGAACAACACTGAACAGCAAGAACAAGCAGCTTCAACTGTATCTACACAGACTACTCCAGAACAACAAGCTGCGATTGATGCAATCGACAAACCGAATTTAGATGAGAAAAATACTGATGTTGTAGAAAGTGCAGCATCAGAAGTTGCAGTGAGCGAAGTTCAATAAGCTCCTCGCTAATAAAGAAAGCCGATGTGATAACATCGGCTTTCTTTATTTAAGTATTTGCTTTGCAGTAGAAGGTCAATGTTGTTTGATAATCATCATCTTTGGCTAAAGAGGCATTCTTACCTGTTAACGTACCAATTACGCCAGCAGCAGCTTCAACTAATCTTCCAGTTTCTTCATCCACAACATCTTTTAAAACGCCTTGATATGCAGTTTTCTCATCAACCACGACTGGTGATGTATTTCGGGTGCAAGTTTTTTGCGCGGCACTAATGGCATTATTTTTAGCGATCAAATTGGTTTTACCAATTCCTGTCACTTCATATTGATTATTTTCTTTTTGTATTGCCAAAGTGTTGGTTGGGGTAGATGCACAAGCTGTTAAACCGATTGCCAAGCCGCCAATTAAACTCATTACTAATGCTTTATTCATTGCTTATTCTCAGGTCGTTAGATAATTGTATTATTTGAACATATAATTTTTGAACGCTTTTGCAGGTTATGTACAGTTTGTAGTGAGGCTCTGTTAAATTTCTCAAATTGATGATTAAGCAAGGATTAAACGTGGTAGAAATCAGTTGGATTATGCTAATCTAAACAAATCCTTGTGTTAGTTAGATTCATGTCAATGACGGACTCAAATATAGAGACAATTCATCAAAATATTCATCAACGTCAATCTATTGGGCAATTAATTGAGCCAGCACCGAATACAAAACAACTCGAAAAAGCGGTACAAGCAGCATTAACTGCACCCGATCATCATCGTTTAAAACCAACACGTTTTGTGGTTGTAACACCTGAGCAACGAGCGGCTTTTGGTGAGTTTTTAGCAAATGCTTTAGCTGATATGGGCGAAAATGACCCTGCACAATTAGAAAGAGTGAAGCATCATCCATTTCGCGCGCCACTTTTGGTTTTAGCACTTACGACAATTCAGGATCATCCGAAAGTCCCGAATTTTGAACAAATTTTAAGTACGGGTGCAGCCATTCAGAACTTTTTATTGTCTTTGCAAGCACAAGGTTTTGCGAGTATGTGGCGTTCTGGTGCAGTTGTAGAATCTAATTGGCTTAAACAACAGTTGGGCTTAAAAGAGCAAGATTTGATTTCTGGTATTATTTATATTGGAACAGCTGCTAAAACGATTGCACCTCGTGCAGAAATAGAGAGTCAAGATTTTTTAAAAATATGGCAACAAGTTTAATCTTATTGATGAATGATTAAAGAAAGAAATTGGTTTCAGGAAAAAAAATGACAGAGTTAAAATTTAGTGATTTAGTTGAGCCTGTGGCAGTAGATCAAAAAACAGCATTAAGAATTACTGTATTAGGTGGTGGAAGTTTTGGTACAGCAATGGCAAATTTAGCTGTACGCAATGGTTGCGATACCATGATTTGGATTCGAGATGCGGCTGTAGCAGAAGAAATTAATCAAACACATATCAATAAACGTTATTTACCTGATTATCCATTAGAGCCAGCTTTGCGTGCTGTTGCTGATTTAGAATTAGCAGTAAGAGATCGAGATATTATTTTGGTCGCAATTCCTAGTCACTCATTTCGCGATGTTTTAAAACAAATTGCGCCGTTTATTACAGCCCAAGCAGTAGTTTCATTAACCAAAGGCATTGAAGCAAAAACCTTTAGTTTTATGAGTGAGATTATTCGCGCAGAATTACCAGAAGTTCCTTACGGCGTTTTATCAGGTCCTAATCTAGCAAAAGAAATTATGGCAGGCATGCCATCAGGAACAGTGATTGCAAGTGAATCGGAATTGGTTCGCTATGCGGTACAACATGCTTTGCATAGCGCATTGTTCCGTGTGTTTGGTAGTGATGATGTACACGGTGTGGAACTTGGTGGTGCATTAAAAAATATTTATGCAGTTGCCATGGGAATGGGCGCAGCTTATAACATTGGTGAAAATACCAAGAGTATGATTTTGACCCGTGCTTTGGCTGAGATGAGCCGTTTTGCAGTCAAGCAGGGTGCGAATCCTTTGACTTTCTTAGGGCTTTCTGGTGTAGGTGATTTATTCGCAACTTGTAATAGTCCATTAAGTCGCAACTATCAAATTGGTTTTGCACTCGGTTCGGGTAAAACACTTGATCAAGCAACTAAAGAATTAGGTCAAACAGCCGAAGGGATTAATACCATTGTCCAAGTACGTGCTAAAGCACAAGAACTGGATGTTTATATGCCGATTACCAATGCCTTATATGAAGTTATTTTTGAAAATGCGCCACCAATGACGATCGCTTTATCATTGATGAAAAATGGTCATCGTAGTGATGTAGAATTTGTTTTACCACATCATGAAGTTTAATCAGAAAACTGTCATCAATCATTGTTAATATTAGGTATAAATAATAAGGTCGTTATATGCAGTTAACTTTAGTACGTCACGGTGAAGCATCTCCAGCAATCAATGGTAATGATACTCAACGCCCATTAACAGTGCGTGGACATCAACAAGCTGAGCAAACAGGACATTTTTTAAAAGATGTCATTCAGCCTGAAATTTTTATTGTTAGTCCGCTATTACGTGCCCAAGAAACTTTGGCACACATCAAGGCTCATTTTTACGGCATTCCTGTTTTAATTTGCGATAAAATTAAACCTGATGATGATGCTAAAGATGCAATTGAATGGTTATCTAAATTACCCTATGAATCTATTGCTGTGGTCTGTCATATGAATGTTGTGGCACATATTGCAGAGCAATTGACCCATGAGAATTTTAATCCGTTTGCATTAGCAGAAGCACGTATTTATGATCAAGCTGTGATTGCTAATGGTTTATCAACACAAAAGAATCGTTTTATACCAACACTATAATTTATATATCCGCGATAGGATAAGGGTACTGAACACCGATGCTGTATATATGGATGCCCGAAACCAATGGAACATGGTATTGGTCGGCAGGGGAAAATTGGTTACAGGCAAATAGTCTTGAGCAGTTGATTCAGGACTTACAAGTGCATAATGGAAAAGAGGCAGTGGTCTATTTTCCAAGCCGTAATGCGCAAATCTTGCAACAGCCTATGACAAAAATGCACTACAAGCAGTTAGGGCAAGAAGGGCTTAGATACTTATTAGAAGAATATGTCACTTTGCCAATCGATCAAATGAAGGTGGTTCATCATTTTCAAAATGATCAGCTTAGTGTGATGGGCGTGGCTCATTCCACAGTTGAGACATGGCAACATGCGCTTAGTCTTTTGCCAATTCAAATTGCAGCGTTCTTACCTGATTTTTTAATTTTGCCAACGCCAGAAGAAAACCAAGTGTTGATTGCAAACCTGTATGATCACTTATTGGTAAGAGAATCGGAATGGTCTGGTAATTCAGTGGATGACTTGGGATTATTCCTTGAGTTTCAAACACCTGAAACGAATTATAAGCTGGCAAATCTTAGTTCAACTGAATTAGCAACAGTTATGGCTGCTTCAACCCAAGATCAATACACTGAATTTAGTTACCAATTTCAGCCCTTGGCAAAGGCAAAACAGCATCCATTTAATGTTTTGCCAAAATCCAAGAATGCAGAAGTTCAGTGGTCAGGTTATTGGAAAGCTTCAGCATTGCTTTTGGTTGCCGTCATTTTTGTTCAATTGGGTTATGACGCTTTACGTTGGTCTAAACTAAAAAAAGTGGCTGATCAGACATCGGCTCAGGCGATAGATCAATATAAATTGTGGTTTGGTGAAAATAGTCGCGTTACTGAGCAAAACATTAAAAGTCAGTTCGAAAGTCAATTACGAATGAGTCAGCTGGGTGATACACAAGCACTTTCGTTGTTGAGTCGAGTAGGACCGATTTTAATGCAGAAACAGATCATTGCTCAGCAAGTCAATTATGATGCTTCGACTTTAGCAATGTCATTAAAAGCTAAATCTGCAGATGACTTACAAGGATTAACTCAACAATTAAACCAACAAGGTTTCCAAGCTGAATTGGGTAATGTTCAATCAGATTCGATTGGTGCGATTGGGGTGGTAAAAATAAAATAATGAAAGCATTAACAAGTCTACAAAATAGTTTCGATCAAAAAATTGAAACCTTAAATCAATATTTACAGAGCTTATCTGTACGTGAACGCGTGATGGTAATTTTCACAACAGTTTTTTTAGTTGTTGCGATTATTGGTTTTGCATTATGGAAAATGCATGCTTTGGCCGAGCAACAGCAAAAACGTTTAAATGAATTAAAAGATTTAATGGTTTGGATGCAAAGTAATGCAGCAACAATGAAACCTGCAAATGATCTGGAGCTATCAGCAGCAGATAAAATTCAACGTACGGCACAACAACAAGGCTTATCAGTTTCTTCACAGCAGAATGGTGAGCAAATTCAAATTGTCGCTGAACATCAAAATTATGCTGTTCTTGCAAACTTCTTAATGCAACTTTCTCAAATGGGGTTAAGTATCCAGAAAATGGACTTGGTCTCAAATAACAATCAAATCAAGTTAACTGCGACCGTGCAATAACTATAAAGGAGCTTGAAGCTCCTTTATAATTATAGACTCATCATGATGAGTATGATTAACTCTGAATGACTCTAACTCTAAAATAATTTTTTAAGATCAGAAAAATACAAACGAACAATGACTTTTTTGGGGTAGCTATGTTTGATGACGTTGGTAAGTGCTTCTTCTGTAATCCGCAATAATGTCAAACATTCCAATGCACTAGGTTGTGAATGCTAAACTTCTGCAAAATCCCAAACAGAGACTAAGATTAAAAATCTGAATAAAACCAGAAAATTGTTTAATCAAGAAGCACTAAAGCAAAGACTCTACAAAATAAGCCTATGTCAAGCATGGTGTTTTGTTGAGCCTATGCCTATAATACGGCTACTTGAAAAATCAGTAGACTGTGATTGGTATGTTATATTCATTGGCTCGCCCTTTGTTGTTTACTTTGGCACCAGAGCGTGCACATGAACTCACACTTTCTATGCTCGATACAGCGCATAAATTTGGATTGATGCATCAGAAAACTGCACATAAACCAGTAAGCTGTATGGGTATCGAGTTTCCAAACCCTGTTGGTCTTGCTGCTGGTTTAGATAAAAATGGTGCGCACATTGATGCTCTAGCTGCTTTAGGTTTCGGTTTTATTGAAATCGGTACCATTACACCACGTCCACAAGCAGGTAATCCTCAACCACGTTTATTTCGTATTCCAGAAGCGAAAGCAATCATCAATCGCATGGGATTCAATAATGACGGTGTTGATCAACTGATTGAAAATGTTAAAGCTGCTAAGTTTAAAGGCGTTTTAGGAATTAACATTGGTAAAAATGCAGATACTGCCGTTGAAGATGCGGTTTCTGATTATTTGATTTGTTTAGAAAAAGTTTATAACTACGCATCATATATTACAGTTAATATTTCTTCACCGAATACAAAGAATTTACGTAGTTTACAAAGTGGCGATGCACTTACAGAGCTATTACAAACTTTGAAACAACGTCAACTAGAACTTGCTAAAGAAAATAATCATTATGTTCCTTTAGTACTCAAAGTAGCGCCAGATTTAACGCCTGAAGATATTACATTTATCGCTAAACAATTATTGAAATTTAAGATTGATGGCTTAATTGTTACCAATACAACATTAGGGCGAGACGGTGTTGAAAATCTGCCAAATGGTAATGAGGCAGGTGGTTTGTCGGGCGCACCCGTTTTTGAAAAAAGCACCGAATGTTTACGTCAGTTCGCCGATGTTTTAGATGGAAAAATTCCTTTAATTGGTGTCGGGGGAATTGTTTCAGGTGAGCAGGCCGTAGCAAAACAAGAGGCGGGCGCGAGTCTCGTTCAAGTATACAGTGGCCTTATTTATACAGGCCCAACACTAGTAAAAGATTGTGTTAACGCGATGACTGTGTGACATGAACACACTTGATATCATCATCCTGATCATCTTGCTCATTGGAGGGCTGAACGGTTTGCGTCAAGGATTTATTAAAGCCTTTGCGAACTTGATCGGGTGGATATTCGCATTGGTCATTGGGGCTAAATATGCAGTCATTTGGGCACCTGCGATGAGCAGTCTAAGCCAAGACCCAGTTGTGCAAAAAATTGCTGCTTTTGCTTTTATTGTATTAGTCATCGTGATTTGCACGTGGGTGATTACCGCATTCCTGAATGGGCTCTTGAAAAGTTTAAAATTGGGCCCATTAAATCGTCTAGCAGGCGGTGCATTTGGTTCACTAAAAGGTTTATTAATTGTCTTGATTGCGATGCAGGGTGTCGGTCCTTGGGTGAATAGTTCACCACATTGGAAACAATCAAAATTTGTACAGATCTTATTGCCATACGCGCCATTAGCGACTGAAATATCAAAAGATGCTGCAAATGAAGCGATACATCAAATGACATCTGAAGGTGCGTTATTACATCGCCCTTCGACTGAAATGGAGGAGTCAGAACGCGCTTCAGTAGATCAACGTTCTGATCATTCAACGAAAAATCCTTTTTATTAATTGGGGTTAAACCCCGTTCCTAGCTTGTCGAGAGGTTGCTATGTGTGGAGTTGTTGGGATTGCCGGTAAATCGCCAGTAAACCAAATGTTATTTGATGCCTTGACGATGTTACAACATCGAGGACAAGATGCAGCAGGGATTGTAACTTGCCATCAAGGGCGTTTATTCCTCCGCAAAGATAATGGTATGGTGCGTGATGTATTCCATACCCGTCACATGCGTGCTTTGCTTGGTAACTATGGGATAGGACATGTTCGTTATCCAACAGCAGGTTCATCAAGTAGTGCTGAAGCACAGCCGTTTTATGTAAACTCTCCATATGGTATTACCCTTGCACACAATGGTAACTTGACCAACGCCGCAGAAATTCATGATGATCTGTTTAAAACAGATTTACGTCACATGAATACTGATTCTGATTCTGAAGTTTTACTCAACGTGTTTGCACATGAGTTACAGAAGATCGGTACACTCAACCCAACGCCAGAAAATATCTTCCACACCGTATCTCGTGTTCATGAGCGTTGTAAAGGTGCTTATGGGGTTGTTGCGATGATCACAGGTCATGGGCTTGTTGGTTTTCGTGATCCAAACGGGATTCGTCCTTTGGTTTATGGTTCTCGTGAAACTGAGCAAGGCACTGAATATATCATTGCCTCTGAATCCGTTGCGATTACAGCGCTAGGTTTTAAAGTTGAGCGTGATATTGCACCAGGTGAGGCAATTTTCATTAATTCAAATGGTGAATTGTTTACCAAACAATGTGCAGTAAATCCTGAATATCGTCCATGTATTTTTGAATATGTGTACTTTGCTCGCCCAGATGCCACAATTGATGGCATCTCAGTTTATAAAGCTCGTTTAAAAATGGGTGAAAAGCTGGCTTATAAAATTTTGAAGGAATGGGGTAAAGAGCACGATATTGATGTGGTCATTCCAATTCCAGATACTAGCCGTACTTCAGCATTAGAATTGGCTAATATTTTGGGCGTGAAATTCCGTGAAGGTTTTATGAAAAACCGTTACATCGGACGTACCTTCATTATGCCAGGTCAACAGCAGCGCAAAAAATCAGTTCGTCAAAAGCTAAACCCAGTTGAGCTTGAATTTAAAGATAAAAATGTACTGTTAGTGGATGACTCGATTGTACGTGGTACAACGTGTAATGAGATTATTCAAATGGCACGTGATTCTGGCGCGAAGAAAGTATTCTTTGCTTCGGCTGCACCTATGGTGAAATATCCAAACGTGTATGGTATCGATATGCCAGCAAAATCTGAATTAATTGCTTCAGATCGTACAGTTGAAGAAATTCGTGAGATTATTGGTGCAGATCGTTTAGTTTTCCAAGATTTGGAAGATTTAAAGAACGCAGTGCGTACCAGCAAAGTACCTAATTTAAGAGAATTCGAATGTTCAGTATTTGACGGGATCTATGTGGCTGGTGGGATTGATAATGACTATCTGATTAATCTCGAGCAGAAACGTAATGATTCAGCAAAAAAGAAAGCAGATGGTTATATTGATGTAAATATCGATGCTTCTTCTGTTGATTTAACAGGTATTAAAGAAGAGTAATCATTTAAATCTATAGAAAAGCGGGAAATTCCCGCTTTTTTATTTTATGATACTTAAGGTTTCGAAGCCTCTAAGATCAACAATGTAATCAGGAAAATTTACATTGAAAGAAATGAGCCATTATTTAATTGAAAATAAAAATATTGCATGGTCGGTAAGTTTTTGCTTGCTCGCTATGTTGTCGACAGTTTTTATTCTCAATTTGATTTTGGGGTTAGTCGTTCATTTCTTTGACTACACTCAAGCCATTTGGTGGCATGTTCTTAGTCCATATTTTATCTTTCTTTTATTCTTCGTTATGGTTTGGTCGGTTGGTGCTGAACTGTATGTCTTACGTGAAGGCGGCCATTCACTCGCAAAACAACTTAAAGCTAGACGCCTTGTTTTTGATGAGAGTACGCCCGAAGAAAGCACAGCATTAAAAGTCGTAGAGCAAGTTGCTCAAAGTTTTGCGATCGATACCCCCGCTGTTTATGTGCTCCCAGATGAAGTTGGTGTGAATGCCTTAACCGCAGGCTTCAGATCTCAAGACATCGTAATTATTTTAACGTGGGGTGCTCTACAAAATTTGGATGAGCTAGAGCTATATGGCTTATTAAGTTATGAATTCAACCAGATTTTATCAGGCGAAGCAGTCGAAAATACCAAATTAAAAATTTTATACAGTGGTTTAACCACCTTTAGTCAATGGGGGAGTAAATTAGCTCAAGCAGGCTACAATCCTTATGCAACGTCTTATCGAAACAAATTCGAAACTATTTTTGTTGCGATTGGTGGAGTGATTTGGCTGATTGGTAGTTTAGGCATCTTAATAACGCGTTTAATTAAATATTTGACCTTAAGTGGGCGAACCTTTCGTAATGACCTGAAAACTATGCGTTTGATGAATAATAATGCCAATATTCAAACCTTGTTACGTATCTATGTCCACCATTCAGGGTCGCAAATTCATAGTGCTTATTCAGAATCGATTTCACATATGTGTTTCGCAAATTCTCTTAGTCCGCAAAGTTGGATGAATATTCATCCAAGTATCAAAGATCGAATTTATGAACTAAATCCTACTTTGCTACAGGATTTGCAATTAGAAAATTTAAAAAAGTTACGCAATCGTCCTTTATTCAGTCTGTTTCGTTCTTTGGAAGAGGAAATGACAGATATGACATTACCTTGGAGTTCTCCACAGCCTTTACCTTTATTACGTTTATCACCGATCAGTTTTGCCTTAAATGATGCAATTAAGCCTTTAAACTCTGAAATGCGGAAGAATAAAAAGCGCCCAGAATTGATACAAAGAGCGATGCAAACGGCGACAGGTTCAAGGGAAGTGATGGTTGCGATTCTAATGATTCGTCAATATCGTGAATTCATTCCTCAAGAAGCCGCTGTAAGTCATGCAATTGTAGACTCTTTATTGAATTTAGATGGTCGTATTCATGTTCAAATCTTCCATGATGCCTGTAAGAATATTGGGCATATGCCGACAAGTATTGCTCGTCAATTTTTGACTAAATTGGCTTGTATTATTCAAGAAGACGGTGAAGTGGGTTTGCTTGATGCTTTATTGTTGGAGAGAGTAAAGCGTGAACTTAATCTTATGCCTGCACATTTACCAACATCATTTGAAGATGTGAAAGCACAAATTGTGCATTTAATTGATGCTTTATTGCATGTACAACAAATTAACAGTCCAAATCAGCTTGAGGTGCGTGAGCGAATTTTTCAGCAGATTTTAGCACCTGAAGAAATGCAGATTTATGCAGATATTTCTGATGAACCACTTGATTTAGCAGAAATTTTAAATGATGTTTCAGGCTTATTATTACGTGATCGCCTCAATATTTTAGCAATTGCAGAGCGATGTTTATGGAGCGATCGTATCATCACGCAAGATGAATTAGATGTTTTAGAGTTGCTTTATTGGCGTTTAGGATTCGATACACGTGAAGTTGTTGAACAAATGCAAAAGAAAAATAGTTTGATGATTATTTAATAATAAACTCGTATTAGAGCTAGAAAGATCAAGCTTAAAACGTTACGTGACAATCACATAAAATGATTTAATTTCAAGGTAAGCTTGCCCTTTATTTTAATCTTGAATTACGCATTTTTTGAGTAAGTTATGCAACATATTGAAATTTTAAAGGCTTTATTTTTAGGGTTTATTGAGGGTTTGACCGAGTTTTTACCGATTTCAAGTACGGGTCATTTAATTTTATTTGGTCACATGATCGACTTCCATTCTGACGATGGGCGTGTATTTGAAGTTGTCATTCAGCTTGGTGCAATTTTGGCTGTTTGTTGGTTATACCGACAAAAGATTTTTGATTTGGTTAAAGGTTTTTTTAGTGGTGATTCAGAAGCGCGTCATTTTGCTTTTAGCGTTTTAATTGCTTTTTTTCCTGCTGTCGTGATTGGTATTTTTGCAGTCGATTTTATTAAAAGTGTTCTATTTAGTCCACTTGTGGTCGCAATCGCACTGATTGTTGGTGGTCTGATTATTTTCTGGGTTGAATCCAAGAATTTTGATCATAAAACAACTGAAGCGACAAAAATTACTTACAAGCAAGCTTTTTTAGTCGGTTGTGCACAATGCGTTGCGATGATTCCAGGGACTTCTCGTTCTGGTGCTACCATTGTGGGAGGAATGTTCTCAGGTTTGTCTCGTAAAGCGGCAACAGAATTTTCTTTCTTTCTCGCGATGCCAACGATGTTGGGGGCTGCAACTTTTGATCTTATTCGTAATGCAGATGTATTGACACAAGATAATATGTTGAATATCGGGGTTGGTTTTGTTGCTGCTTTTATTTCGGCATTATTGGTGGTGAGCGCATTAGTTAAATTTGTTGAACGCCACACTTTACGCGTATTTGCTTGGTATCGGATTGTACTGGGTATAATTTTATTATTTGTTTTTCTATAAAAATAAAATCTCCCTTTTAGAAAAATTACTAAAAGGGAGAGATTCTAAGTTAAAATTCTTATTCTTTATTTCTTTTTTCATGTTTAGAACTGGTTCGATTGTAAGATGACAATAGCTAAAATGAATGCCCGAGATTTAATCATTGATTTACTTTTAGGGCTACAAGGTCGTGAGATCTCGATTAAACAAATTATTATCGCAGCGAAGCTTTTTGAGATTAGCGAAAATAGTATTCGTGTCGCAGTAACCCGATTATCTAGTGATGGGGTGATTGAGGCGATTGAGCGGGGTATATATCAATTTACGGCTAAATCACATGAATGGGCCGATGTGATGTTGAACCGTAAAAACGGAATTAAACAAACAAAACAATGGGATCACCAATACTTAGCTGTCTTTACGGGGGAATTAGGGCGGGTTGATCGTACAGCTTTAAAGCGCCGAGAACGCGCATTAAAGCACTTCGGTTTTAAAGAATTAGAACAAGGTATTTATATTCGCCCTGATAATTTAGCCATTTCTTTTAAAGAGGTATTTTTGGCATTACAAGCTTCTGGCTTAGAAAAAAGCGCCAAAATTTGCCAAATTAATCATTTCGACACCACAACATTAAATAAAATTCCGAAGCTTTGGCCCACTCAAACACTTAACCAAAACTATAAAAAATATAGTCAAATGATTCAAAAGTGGTTGGAGACAGTTGAGCAATTAAGTTTAGATATTGCTGCTAAAGAATCGCTATTGCTTGGTCGGCAGACCATTTCTTTGCTGATGAATGATCCATTATTGCCTGAGGATTTTGTTGATGTTCATTTACGTGATCAATTTGCGTTAAGTGTTCAGCAATTGGATCAGACTGGACTGGAATTGTGGCAACGATTCTATGAAATTAGTTTAGTATAAATATTACTGAAAAATTAATTTTAATGTATTGACAGAAATATTACTTAATCTAAAATAAAAAATATATTTATGTATCTATAGAAATAAAAAAATTGTAGGGTAGGGATATGAATACACGTACATCAATAAGTGATTTGTTCACAAGAGAAGAAATCACAGAATTGACAACAAAGTCAGATTTACACGGTAGTTGGGCTGTTTTATCAACTTGGGCAGTCATTGGTGGAACCTTCGCTGCAGTTGCCAGTACATGGGAGTATTTACCTGTCTGGGGCAAATTACTGATGTGTATAGCTGCATTGGTAATATTAGCGGGTCGTCAACTTGCACTTGCAATCATTATGCACGATGCTTCACACCAAAGCTTGTTTAAAACCAAATGGCTGAATGATATTGCCACTGATTGGCTTTGTGCTCGCCCAATCTGGAATGATTTAAAGAAATATCGTGCCCATCATTTACGCCATCACAGTAAAACTTCTACCGTAGAGGATCCTGATCTCTCTTTGGTAGAGGGTTTTCCAACTTCGAAGAAATCGTTAATGCGTAAGTTTTTACGTGATGTTTCTGGAATAACAGGATTAAAATTCGCACTTGGACGAGTGCTTATGGATGTTGAGAAAATGGAGTGGACGGTATCTAACGACCGTCGTTGGATTTCTCAAGAGGGACGCCATTGGGTCGACTATCCAAAAGCATTTCTAAAAAATAGTGGTGGTGCAATAGCAACAAATGCTGCTTTGTTTTCAATATTATGGGCAGCCGGTCATCCTAAATTGTATGCGCTTTGGATATTGGCATATTTAACACCATTTCCATTATTTTTACGTGTTCGTTCGATGGCAGAACATGCAGGTATGCCAACCAGTAATAGTGCATTAACCAATACACGGTCTACAAAAGCAGGTTATATTGCTCGTGCTTTAGTTGCACCTATCCATGTCAATTTCCATAAAGAACATCACTTAATGGCAACAGTTCCATATTTTAAGTTACCTAAAATGCACCAGATGTTATTAGAGCGTGGGCATGTTCCTGAGCCTCCTAGTTACTGGCAAGTCTTAAATGAACTTTCAGATCAAGCTGATTAAATGTTTGTTTATAGTTTTAGTCATAATTTAAAAATAATCTAAGTCATTTGGGATGTATTGTTATGGCACTTAGTAAGCATGAAATTACTCGTTTTTTGGCACAGGAATTTCCTCAAGCACTCGAAAAAACTAGTATTGAAGAGATTAGCCCTAAAGGGGCACAGTTACTTTATAAAATCGATCAGAACGATTTACGTCCAGGTCAAACTGTATCAGGTCCAACCTTGATGTTGGTGGCTGATTTCGCGCTATATGTTGCGATTATGGGACATTTAGGTCTAATTGCTATGGCTGTTACAACCAACATGACCATTAATTTTTTTCGTAAACCGAATGGAAATCAAAATATTAAAGCTGAATGTAAATTAATCAAAGTTGGTAAAACATTAGTTACAGGTGAAGTGTGGTTATATTCTTTGGATGATGAAGAACCAGTTGCGCATGTGATTGGAACATATGCGCTTCCACCACGAAAAGCTCAGTAATTATTTGACTAATTAGAATTGTTTAAAACGGTCTTGTTTAGAGAGTAATTGACTGTAAATTCCTAAGATTTGAAACTTGGACAATGTGATGGTGCGATTATTAGTGGTTTGCGTGGTCGCCAATTCAATAAATATGTAGCATCATTGGATGCAATTGGTGCATGAACAGACTTAAAAACAGCAATACTTGCCTATCAATGATTGTTGCTTATAAACCCTTTGAACTCTATAAAGGTTTGGGGGATAAAGGTGGAATCGTAAAATTTCCATTAACACAAATTTCAGCAAATTTTATTATTCCAAAGGATAAGTTTCCTGAAGGATTTGGGCAAAAGTCTCGTGAATGGGTAGCGGGTCAACTTGGTCGTACATTTAATATCATCGTAAAATATGAAAAAGAAATTTCTGAAAAATATTGGATGAACATTCCCCCGAAGAACAGCTTAATTATATGAAAATGATGCGCGAAGCTCGTATTTTTTTAACCAAAGCAGGTATTTATGATCCTAAAATGATGAACTTTCTGAAAAAAGTGCGTTGTAAGCAAAATCCAAATAGTTTTGAATACGCTCTGAATGATGAATAAAGCATCGTTTACAATTCTGAAAACCTCTTTATTCATTGTAATTAAGAGGTTTTTTATTCATTCCAAAATGTTAAATTTTAAAAAACATAACAACATTTAAGTATGCGAAAGAGTAAGAACATGCTAAAACTAATTATGTTCAAATTTATTTGTTCTTACTATACTCGGCTAATATGACGCAATCGTTCGACTTCATACCTTTATCGCAAATTGAATCAAATCAAGAACATATTTTAGCGATTAAACGTAATGATTTACTTCCTCTACTCAATGATCCACATCGTTTGAATCATTATGCAGATCATTTAGTTCAAGCTCAAAGTGTATTACTGAATGGTGTTGACCCTAGATTGAATCAGCAATTGAGTGAAGTGATTACCCAGATTATTCAGCAACTTTCAATTTCCAAAAAACATTTAGGTGGTCGTCGTTTTAACGCGTTGCAAAAATGGTTAGGTATAGATGTTGAATACGATGCTGGTCAAGTAAAGTTTGTCAAAGATCTTGAGCATTTAATCAATGAAGCAAATCATTTAAGTCAGCGCTTACAGATCGAAATCCAAAAATCGCAATCACGACTACAGCAAGCTTTAGGTTTGAGAGAACAGATGGCCGCTTATATCCGCGCCGCTGATGAATTTTTAATAGAATATCCTCAATTTACTCAACAGCAAAAGCTTGACCATTTTGTTGAACGGCTCTCAAAAAAAATAAACACCTTACACACCTTACAAACGAGTAATGATATTGCGATGAAACAAATGCAGTTATCACAAGAGTTATCTTTTGGCTTGCTAGATCGATTTAAAGAAGCACAACAGGTTTTGATTCCTGCATGGCAATATCACGTTAAACAAAGTACAGCATCGACTTCAACAAATACACTTGATCAGCTTGATAAAAGTCGAGAAGATTTAATTAGAAATTTGAAAAAATCATTACAGAAATAAGAGGGAAAAAAGATGTCAGATTCAGAACTTAGCAAATTATCTCATGAGCTTGAAGTAAAGCCTGAGCAACGTTTTGAACAGTTGAATTTAAAAGATTTAGGATTGCAACCACATGATCTTGCAGAAGTAATGGATGCACATAAAGAATTGGCAGATATCAGTACCACAGTGGTAGCTGAATATGGCAAAAATATTGCCAGTAAAACTTCAACTTATACTGATGAACTGTTAAATCTGGTTCAGAATAAAGATTTGGATACGACTGGACAAAAACTTAATGAGGTCGTGCAAGTCGCACAGCAATTGAATACTTCAAGTATTTTGAATAAATCAAAAAGCTCTGGGTTTTTTGGCGGTTTACTGAGTAAGTTTAAAAATGCTAAACAAAATTTTGATCAGCATTTTAATACCACCAAAGAGCAGATTGATGTATTGCTTAAAGAAATTGAAAGTTCTCAATCAGGGTTGAAAGCTCGGGTTGGAACCTTAGATAAAATGTTTGATGCGGTACAGGATGAATATAAACAGCTTGGAGTTTATATTGCTGCAGGGCAATTAAAACAGCAGGATATTCAGCAACAGATCTCAATTCTCACATCAAAAGAGCAGGATCAACAAACGACGCAACAGATTTATGATCTTAATCATTTGGCGAATAATCTTGAAAAAAGAGTCAGTGATTTGCAGGTTTTACAACAATCTGCAATGCAGACTCTGCCGATGATTCGGATCATCCAGTCGAATAATTTAATGTTGGTAGATAAGTTCTATGCCATTAAGAACATTACGCTACCTGCATGGAAAAATCAGATTAGTTTGGCGATTTCATTACAAGAGCAAAAGAATAGTGTCCAGTTAGCAAAAGCGATTGATGACACAACGAATGAATTATTACGCCGTAATGCTGAATTATTGCATCAAAACTCAGTCGATACTGCGAAAGCGAATCAACGTTCAGTGATTGATGTAGAAACACTTGAACATGTACAAAACACCCTCATTAAAACAGTAAATGATGTGATTCAGATCCAGAAAGAAGGGATGCAAAAGCGTGCGGAAGCGACAACACGTTTACGTGCTTTGCAAGAGAACTTAAATCATTTAGTGCTTGAGCATAGCCAGCCACCTAAATCTTGATATTGTTAATTTTTGAAGGAAAAATCATTGTCACCCATAAACGATTTTAGTGTACAACCGATTGACCAACGTTTAGATGCATTAAAAAAACGCTCTGTACACGACAAATTTCATAGGGCCCTTGTCCTATCAGGCTTTTTCTTTCTTAAAATTGCGAGCACTTTCTTAAATTCTTCTTTTTTTCCAAAACCAATCAAACGTAGAATAGCCATTTGAACATAGTCCAAACCGTAGCGAAATAAACTTACTGAAAGTCGTCCATGCTTCTTTATTTTTATCGCTTTTTTTCGATCATGTTGCCATTCACCTGTTAAATAGCACCAACAGAAACCGATAGCTAGCACTGCTATCAATTTCTTGACTCGTCCAGGGTCTGTTAAACGAGTATTTTCAAGATTGAATCCACGTCCTTTGAGACAACTAAATAAGGTTTCGATTTCCCAGCGTAATGCATAATCACGAATAGCAGAAGCATTAAACATAGGAGAAACAACAAGTAAAAGTTCCCCATCTTCTAATCGTAGCGCACTAATATACAGTTTCACTCGACCAACCCAAATACGTCGTTTACGACATTCAGTTTGACCAACTTGAAGATGACGAAATAAATCACTAATTTTATGATTCCTGGCTAAGTGATTGGTCACAATAAAGTTTTTTTAACACGTATACAGAAGTTGATGTCATTTTCAATTAACCATGTAAACCATTTCTCACCGATAAATTCTCTGTCTGCGAACACATTCACAATACGGTCTTTACCAAAAATAGAGATAAAGCGTTGAATCAAAGCAATACGCTCTTTTGTATCTGAATTTCCACGTTTATTGAGCAATGTCCAAACAATAGGTATCGCTATTCCACGATAGACGATGGCTAACATCAAGATATTGATATCTCGTTTTCCCCATTTCCAGTTGGTTCTATCCAAAGTTAATTGGACTTTATCGAATGAAAATATATTGAAAATTAACTGAGAAATTTGACGATAATCAAAATACTGACCTGCAAAGAAGCGTTGTATACGTCGATAAAATGATTGTGGTAAGCACTTGATGGGTAAGGCTTTAGATGCAGAAGAAAGATTACATGTCTGTTTTACAATTAATGCAATCATAATCAGTGTAAAACATTTTACATGTGACTTGTTCCACTTTAGATATTTGTTTAAGATGAGATGTAACTCATTGAAATGTGTCATCATATTCGTCGTCAGAAAACAAGTATTATGCCATTATTTCAATGAGTTATCTTTTTTGTCGTGTACAAAGAAAAAAACGTCAACGTCATTTAATGATCTGGTTCGTTTTAGCCTGTACATTGGTCGTTATTACAGTTGCATCGTTATTTTTGCAAAAAGAATTTATCTATCGGTTCTTTGATCTTTCCACGCATGTTCAGGCATTAGATTTGCCTTATCATGTTCAAGAATTGGTGCCATTTAAACAACCAGTCGATTATTTTTTTAATTTATTATCATGGTTTGGTTGGTTGTTTCTAAAAATTTTGGTTTCGTTTATTGGGGCATTTTTACTGCTCAGTTGGATGAAGAAATTTAAGTTTTTTCAACAACGTTTCCAAGCATGGACACAGCGTATTCTGGCTTGGATTATTGCCTTTATTTTGCTTTGGTCCAGTCTGAGCTACATTCAATACGATTGGAAAGATGAAACCAAACAGGCTTATCAACAATGGATGAGCTATCAAAATAATATTGTTGAAAGTCAAATTGCTCAAGATTTACAGCAGGCCAACATTTCATCGACTGAAAAAGCCTATGTGTTGGCACAAGTAGCTTTATTGCATCAGCCTATCGATCGTAAAACTGCCAATGTCTACGTGAATCAATTGATTGTCGCTGAGAAGAATAACCCGATTCAGTTTAAACAATATGATTTTAAGCCTGAACAGTTATGGGTTATGCAGCAGCAGCTCTACGGTAAGAGTATCACCTCAATTACTCAGCCCTTAGATCTGCGTGCACAACAAGCCGAACGTATTTCTCAGATTGTGAATGTAATTTTATGGGGCTTGATTGTGTTGGTTGTTGCTTTAAGCACTATTTTGTATGTACTCGCTAAGCAATTGAAAAATCGCCATATGCGCATTAATCAAAAGCTTGATGTCTCTTAAATCTTAATTCGGTTTATCCGATTAAATTTATAAAAACATACTGTTTTACCTATTTATTAGTTTTGCGTACTATAGCTTCATCGAATGAATTTAGCTGACTTGAACTGCTTAGAATTTGGAGAAATACATGTTAGATCAAAATATTAAAACTCAATTAAAAGCTTACTTAGAACGTTTAGAAAGTCCAATCGAGTTAGTTGCGGCTTTAGATGAATCAGACAAAGCTGCAAAAATCAAAGAACTCGTGACTGAAATTGCAGAACTTTCTGACCAAGTTACGGCGCGTTTTGACGGTTCAAACGCTCGCCGTCCGAGTTTCGGTGTAGCTAAAGCAGGTGAACAACCACGTGTGTTCTTTGCTGGTTTACCGATGGGACATGAGTTTACCTCTTTGATCTTGGCTTTATTACAAGTATCAGGTTACGCGCCTAAAGTCTCTGATGAAGTCTTGAACCAGATCAAAGGCTTAAATTTAAAAGCAAACTTTGATGTGTTTGTTTCATTGAGCTGCCATAACTGTCCAGATGTGGTTCAAGCACTCAACTTGATTGCAATCTATAACCCGAATGCAACGGCGACCATGATTGATGGTGGTTTCTTCCAAGAAGAAGTTGAAGAACGCAAAATCTTAGCTGTACCGATGGTGTTTCAAGACAATGAACATATTGGACAAGGTCGTATGACTTTGGAAGAAATCGTGGCGAAGCTAGATACCAACTCAGCTGAAAAAGATGCCGCAGCACTCAATGCCAAAGATGCTTTTGATGTATTGGTGATTGGTGGTGGTCCTGCAGGTGGTACAGCAGCGATTTATGCAGCACGTAAAGGGATCAAAACAGGTATCGTGGCTGAACGCTTTGGTGGTCAGGTCATGGATACTATGGACATTAAGAACTTCACCACGGTTCAAAAAACTGTAGGTCCGAAGTTTGCTCAAGATATGGAAGCCCATGTACGTGAGTACGGTGTGGATATCATGAATTTGCAACGTGTCAGCAAGATCACAGGTGCAGATCAAACAGCCAATGGTCTGGTTGAAGTTGAATTGGAAAATGGAGCTAAGCTTGAATCGAAAACCATTATTCTTTCAACAGGCGCACGTTGGAGAGAAATGAATGTACCGGGTGAAGCAGAATACCGTACCCGTGGTGTGGCGTACTGCCCACACTGTGATGGCCCATTATTCAAAGGCAAACGTGTTGCGGTGATTGGTGGCGGTAACTCGGGTGTAGAAGCAGCGATTGACCTTGCAGGAATTGTGGAGCATGTGACGTTGGTTGAGTTTGATACCAAGCTTCGTGCAGATCAAGTGTTGCAAGACAAATTAAACAACTTGCCAAATACCACTGTGATTTTGAATGCGCTCAGTACTGAAGTGGTCGGAGATGGTGCTCAAGTGACGGCATTGAAATACAAAGATCGTGCGACTGATGTTGAACATACAGTTGAGCTTGCAGGAATCTTTGTGCAGATTGGTTTATTACCAAACACAGATTTCTTGAAGAACAGTGCGGTTGAACTCAGCAATCGTGGTGAGATTGTGATCAATGATCGTAATGAAACCAATGTCAAAGGTGTATTTGCTGCGGGTGACTGTACCACCGTGCCTTACAAGCAAATCATCATCGCGACAGGTGAAGGTGCCAAAGCGTCTCTATCCGCTTTTGATTATATGATTCGCTCTGATGTGTAAATGATTTGATTAAAAAAGCCCCAATTGTTTGGGGCTTTTTTTATTGTGCTTAATTCTTCGGTTTATATAAACCATGATCAACTAAATGTTGGCGTAAGATGCGACGAAGTTCTAACACAGCTTCGGGCGTTTCTTGAATAGAGTGACCACCCGTGAAGATCTTCTCGGAAACAGCACCATCTAAATGTGCACTCTTATAAGGAACAATCCCGTCTGTAATGACATTTGGATCATCACTTTTAGTAATATTGCCCATAATAGAATGAAAAACTAAGCCTTTTTCGGGTGGGATGCTAGCTGTCAGTTCCATAAATTTAGATTTTTTACTTAGATCACTTGGTCCATTTTGAATGACATCATTCGTTAGTGTTTTGACAAAGTCTTTTAAATCAACATCATAACTGGTCAGCGTATCTGCAAGGGTCGTTAAGAAAGTTGCAGGAATTTTAATAATTTTTCTTGCTGCTAAAGTAAACCATCGGTCTGCATAATCTGTACCTCGGTGTGGTGCTGCGAGAAAAATAGCTCGATCAAAATTTTCAATTGGTTTCATTTTGAGTCTTTCACCAATGACAGGGTGTTTTCTTAGACGTGTTTGTTGGCGATTATTCATCAATTCTAAAGCTTGTTTAGAAATATCTGCATCACTCACTAAAAGTCGACTAATAATTCCACCCATACTATGCCCAATTAAAACTGCATCTTGGGCTGCTGCATCTTTGGGATTAAGTGAACCAAATGCTTGTTTTAATAAAGCATAAATTTGAAAACGGCTTTCCAAAATTGGCATATTGGTAGAGTAAAAAATTTGCCAAACTTGATAATGTTCTCTTAATATTGCATCACCCATAATGTCATTAGTTACCGCAATCCATGCTTCAGGACTACTTGCCAGACCATGTACTAATACAATGATTTTCTTATTCGGGTTATAGGGTTCCAGCATATAGAGATGCGGCATTGCCAAATGCTGATCGCGGTCAATTAAGGTCAAATACGCAGCCGCACCTAAATTGTTTTCTGCTAGCCATAAACCATAGGGTGCAGAAAAATTTGCTGCTAATGAATATGGTTTACCGGCAATCTCTACTTTCTCAATGCTATAAGGATCATAAACCTTAATTTCAAAATTCGGATTTGTTAAAACATCTTCTATCGTTGCATTCGATTTTTTCGGTTGAGCAATAATTGTGGCTGCTAAATAGCGTGCTTTATGAATATTAGGATTTATCCCTTTAGGATAATCATGGGTTAAAGGATTAAGAATGTATTTATTTACTTGTGATGATGAGTCTGTCGATGGAAAAACTGCGACAAAATCAGAACCGAAACCATCACGGCGGTTAATTGCTCTTAATCCAGAAAAATTCATGTTGTAACTGGAAATGAATTTTTCCAGTTTCATATTCTGTAGGCGTTGATATGCTTGAATATCAATTGTGTAAGTACTTTTTCCAATTTTAATCGTTGGGCTAAGATTGGTCGATGGATTCCTTAAACTATGACCACTCACCAATTGAGTAAGTGCCTGATTGTAGAAATCTCGAATTTGTAATTGGCGGTTATCAAAAAGTCGTTCTTGTGGCTGACGTGATGTTTTGAATAAATACGCATAACTATAACGAATACTTTTATCCAAAGCTTCAAGCTTCTGATCTAAACAACTTTCATAATTTTGCTGTATTAGCTTTTGTTCATCAGCAGGTTTATGTTTAGACAATTTACTGATTTTACATTCTGATGAGTCCGACAGTGACACGGCTTTAGCAAGATATAGTTCACTGGCTGTCGACAATAATTGTTCGTCTTGAATCTGAGGAATTTTGTGTAGATCTGCAATGCATTCATTCGGAGATTGCATACAAATTTTTGCTTCTTTACCTGACATCGATAAGACATTCAGGCTTGCTTCACTTAACTTTTTCTGAGTTACTATACTATTACGTTCATTGGCTAGGGTGACATCAACCGCTTGTTGCTTGAGGCTAACGACCTGACAGCCATTTAAAGCAATAGTTGATAACAGCGTAAAGGCAAATAGATATTTGTTTGAATTAGATGCTTGCATTATCAAGGAGCAAATTTAGCTGGAAGATTCTAGCTATAATACGAAAAAAAGATGTTTTTTCAATCAACTTAAAAAAATAGACTGTTCTGAACAGTCTATTTTTACAAAATCACAAATCTTTAATTTAGGACTTGCCAAACATTCCAACGTTTTCCAGATTCAACTTCTTTGATAAGTTGATCTGCAACTTCGGCTTCATCAGGATAATTAATTTTATAATTTTTGAGTGTTTGAATCGCATTTTTCTTTTGCTCTAACCATAAATAGTTATTTGCAGCAGAAAGATAAGCTTCTTGTACACCGCCTTTAATCGCTTTATCTAGATATGGAATTGCTTCACGTTGACCGCCACCTTCAGATAGACCAAAACCAAACCAAAAATTAGTTTCAGGGTCATTTGGGCTAATCGCAAGAATACGCTGTGCGTAGTTGAGTGATTTGGTTGTATAGGCTGTACCTAAGTCCATATTACGTGCCATAACGCTTGCTTTAAATGCACGAGTAAGTACATCCAGAGAAGCATTGGGCTTTTCTGCTAAAGCATCAAGTTTCTGCGTAATTTCACGAAGTTTTGCCTCATAACCTTTACGTTCTTGGCGTTCCGTAAAACGTGGTGGATAGTGACGCGCTTTACCTTCAACCAATTGAAGAAAATCATCAATTTCAGTGACATCTACTTCATTATCACCAGCAAGCACCGCATATTTCATATTACGTTGCTTTTGATCTGTCGTAGGGACAATTAATTTATTCACCTCAAGGGTGGTTGATTTTGATGGGTCGCCTTGAAGTGAAACAACCATTTTTGTTACAGGTTGAGCCGATGCATCTTTAATTGCAACTTCAAAGCTTGGTGGAGCATCATATTTAACTGGATTTAAAGCGTAAAATGGGGGAGTTGGATCAGGTTCTTTGAATACAAAAGGTTGGGGTGCCGCAACTTCTTTTTTTACAGGAGGTGGTGTACTACATGCAGTTAAAAAAGAAGTTGAAAGTACAAAAAGTGCCAAAGGCTTAAAATTCATGCTTTACATCCATTAATTTTAGTGAATTAACTAGGTCGGTCGTTGGTTTTACCAGTCTAGGAAAAGCAAAACCAACTTGCAACGAGAAGCTTGTTACATTTTTTATAAATTGGATTAGTTAGAAGAAGTTTTGCTCTGAGCTTCACATTCACGTCTAACCTCTTCAATAATTTTAAGTTCTTCTTTACTAAATGGCTGTGTCTTCTGTTTTTGACCGTTAAATGTTGGGTCCAGTAGCGAGAGGCGCTGGCAAAGGGTATTCATGCGCTTTTCATTTTGCTGCATCCGATCCAGTAAAACACGAATACCTTCTAAGATTGGGTCTGACTGATCCTGAGTGGTGGCATAAGGCTGGAAACCGATGCTTTCAGCATAATCACGGCGGCGTGCTTCATCCTGCTCAATCTGGGTTTTATCCTTGAAAATGTATCGTGCAGGGTTGCCAACGGCGGTTACGCCCTCAGGAACTTCTTTGGTGATGACTGCATTTGAGCCAACTTTTGCACCTTTACGGACGGTAAAGGGACCGAGGATTTTAGCACCTGCACCCACCACCACACCATCTTCAAGCGTGGGGTGGCGCTTGCCTTTATTCCATGTTGTGCCGCCAAGCGTTACTCCATGATAAAGCGTGACATCATCACCAATTTCAGCTGTTTCACCAATGACAACGCCCATACCATGATCGATAAAAAAGCGTTTACCAATTTTTGCGCCAGGATGGATTTCAATTCCTGTTGCAAAGCGGCTAAATGAAGAGAGTAAACGTGCTGTACCTTTGTACTCTTTTTTCCAAAGCTCATGTGCCATACGATGCATGATCAAAGCATGAATACCAGGATAGGTGGTTAGAACTTCGAGTGTATTTCGAGCAGCAGGATCACGTGCAAATACAGCCTCGATATCTTCTTTAAGCTGTTTAATCATTGGGCATGATCCTCCGAATTGGTTTGTTTCCATGAGCCTTTGGCTAAAGCCTGTACGCGGCTGAAAATTCCGCGCAATAAATGATATTCCATACGATCTAATTGTATCCTTCCGAACAGGCGACGTAAGCGTAATGGAAGTAAACGAGGATTATTTGGATCTAAAAATTCGATTTCAGTCAGCATTTTTTCTAGATGAGGATAGAATTCTTCCATTTGTTTTTGTGTTACTAATGGCTCATCCCATTCCATGCTCTGTTGTTGTTTAAGTTGCATGTGATCATCTGGAACAACAGTCATTTGTTGCGTATTTTGTTCGAGTGCAGCCATTCTCAACTCATAACAAATGACTTGAATCGCTTGTGCGACATTTAAAACACCATACTCAGGATTAACTGGGATGGTTAAGTGATAATTGGCTAAAGCAAGTTCTTCATTGGTGAGACCACGGTCTTCACGACCAAAAACAATAGCGATATTTTGTTGTTGAGTTGCAGCTTGTAACGCTTCTTTTGCAGCAGGACGTACGTCCAGTAACGGCCATGGAATGGTACGACTACGTGCGCTGGTTCCAAACACGAGATGACAGTCTTGAATAGCTTGCTCTAAAGTATCAACAATTTCAATTTTTTCAATTAAATCCTGTGCACCCGCTGCTAAAGCATCAATATCTGGGTGTGGATAGGTTTTAGGCGCAACTAAAACGAGTTGAGATAAACCCATCGTTTTCATTGAGCGTAAGGCACTACCAATATTGGCTGGTAGGGTGGTATTGACCATCACAATACGCACATGATCCAAGTGTTTAGACACGTTATTTGAGTCAAACAGATTCATATATCATCCAAAATTAAGAGTATTGAGAGATTTCAGCTTGATACAGATCAAGTGCTTCATCTATAGACATGTTTTCAGGTGGTGGTGCAACTGTCGTTACTTTAGGCGCTTCTGCTACCTTTGCAGCTTTTGACTTCACTTGATATTCAATAAAAATCGCGTCTTTACCAAAATAATCACGTAGCTTGCCTAGCAACTCATCTAAAGGTGCGACTTTCCATTGCGGACCTAGATGCAACTCTGCTGTCGCAAAGCTTTGTTCAAGTTGGATTTGTAAAGCAATATGCTGACACATATCGACATTGCAATAAGGTAATAAAATTGCCTGTAAATCTTTGGCTAAAGATTTGGTCATTAAATCTTGAGGGAGACGAATTTGAATACTTTGGGCACGCTTTTGGCGGATATCATTTAAATTAAACGCTTTACTTAAACGCGCCATTGGGCGATCAAAGCCTTCACGTTCGTAGATTTCGCCTTCGATAACAATGACTTGTTCTAGACGAACGATTTCTTTATAACGTTGAAAACGCTCATGATTACAGCTGATTTCCACACGAGCAGTACCATCATCTAGTGTAATCATGATACGGTTCGGGAAGTTGGCAATATCAACGACTAAACCAGCAAAGACGGTCGTGACACCACGACGAGTAGGTGTTAGTTCATTTAATTTTGCTGGAATAAACGATTTTAATTCTGGACGATAGACATCAATCGGATGACCAGTGAGATACAATCCAAGCGTATCTTTTTCACCTTTAAGGCGAACTTCGTCTGACCACGGTTTCACAGGTTTAGCAGGTTTGCGTTGAACTTCTTCAACCTCACCAAATAAATCCATGATACCCGTTTCGCGGTTACTTCGTGCTTGTTCAGCCGCTTGAACAGCTTCAGGCAATTGAGCCATTAAGCTTGAACGTTCAATGCCTAAACAATCCAATGCACCTGCACGAATTAAGGCTTCTAAAGTACGTTTATTGATTTTTTTCAGGTCGATTCGATGACAGAAGTCAAATAAATCCTTGTATGGACCTTCATTGATGCGTGAGTCGATGACTGATTGCATCGCTTGTTCACCGACGCCTTTAATTGCACCGAGACCATAAACAATGGTTTTTTCATCACTGGCGTGGAAATGATACAAAGACATATTTACGGAAGGCGGTAGCACTTCTAATTTATTATTACGGCAGTCATCAATTAAGAATACGATACTGTCCGTATTCTGCATTTCTGATGATAAAACCGCCGCCATAAATTCTGAAGGATAATGTGCTTTTAACCATGCAGTGTGATAGGCAACAAGGGCATAGGCTGCAGCATGTGATTTGTTAAATCCATAACCTGCGAACTTTTCCATATAGTCGAAGATATGGTTTGCTGTTGCTTCATCAATCTCTTTTTTTGCAGCACCTTCAATAAAGATTTGGCGCTGTTTAACCATTTCTTCAGGTTTCTTTTTACCCATGGCACGGCGAAGCAAATCTGCACCACCAAGCGTATAGCCTGCGCAGAACTGTGCCGCCTGCATCACCTGTTCTTGGTAAACCATAATCCCGTAGGTAGGTTCCAATACACCTTCTAGCAATGGATGTAGATATTCGAACTCACCACCATGCATACGATGGATAAAGTCTGGAATTAGATCCATTGGACCGGGGCGGTATAAAGAAACGAAAGCAATAATTTCTTCAAATTTACTCGGTCTTGCTTCCTTGAGCATTTTTTTCATGCCGATGGATTCAAACTGGAACACCGCAGTTGTATTTGCGTCCGCAAAGACTAAATAAGCATCCTTGTCATCTAATGGAACATTTGCAATTTCGAGAGGAATTTCAGATTTGATTCTTTTATTAATATTTTGAACGGCATCTTCAATAACTGTGAGGTTACGCAAACCTAAGAAGTCAAATTTAACCAGACCTGCTGCTTCAACATCATCTTTATCGTATTGCGCAACACGACTTGTTCCATCTGCTTCACACAGTACCGCTGAATAATCGGTAATTTTTCCGGGTGCAATGACTACACCACCTGCGTGTTTCCCTGTGTTTCGTGTAATGCCTTCGAGCTTAAGTGCCATTTCCCAAATTTCAGCAGCATCATCATTATCAGGGTTTGATGGGTTGGTCACGATGTCTTTGAGCTGTGGTTCCATGTCAATCGCAGTGGCTAGATCAACGCCAAGCGGCTTGGTCGGAATCATTTTGGAAATACGGTCAGCCAGACCATAAGACTTACCTAAGACACGTGCAACATCTCGAATTGCACCTTTTGCAGCCATCGTACCAAAAGTCGCAATCTGTGAAACGGCTTCACGACCGTATTTTTGTGCGACATATTCGATCACTCGGTCACGACCTGCGATACAAAAATCGACGTCAAAATCGGGCATTGAGACACGTTCAGGGTTTAAGAAACGTTCGAAAAGCAAATCATAACGTAATGGATCTAGATCAGTAATTTTTAAACTGTAGGCAACTAATGAACCAGCACCCGAACCACGGCCAGGACCTACAGGCACACCATTATTTTTGGCCCATTGAATAAAGTCCATGACGATCAGGAAGTAACCCGGAAAACCCATTTTTAAAATAATATCAACTTCGTATTTGATACGATCATCATAAGGTTTTCGGATTTCAGCCCAATCTTCATCACGTTCAGCAATAGGGTAAAGGTGATTTAAGCGTTCCTCTAAACCTGTACGAGATAAATGTTCGAAATAGGTGTCGATGGTATAGCCATCTGGGATCGGGAAATCAGGTAAGAAATAAGTCCCGAGTTGTAAGGCAACATTACAACGTTTGGCAATTTGATAAGTATTTTCAATGGCACTAGGGATGTCTGAAAATAGTTCAGACATTTGCTCACCAGTTTTAAAATACTGTTCAGAGCTATAATTCTTAGGACGTTTATCGTCACCAAGGACATAACCATCGGCAATACACACACGTGCTTCATGTGCTTCAAAATCATCTTGTTCAATAAAGTGAACATCATTATGTGCAACGACACCAATTTGATATTTAGCAGCGAGTTTAACGGCTTGTTGAATAAAATCTTCTTCACCAACACGTTCAGTACGTGTTAATGCTAAATAAACACGATTACCAAACTTTTCAATCCATGCTTCTAATAAAGGTTCTGCTTTTTGTGGATTGGATGAACACAGCATTTTGCCAACATCACTATGCTGTCCAAGCAATACAATTAAATCTTCTGATTGTTCACGTATCCATTCTTTTTGTACGCATGGGATACTAAGTTGTTGTCCTTCAATAAAGCCCCGAGATACGATTTCGGTTAGATTTCGCCAACCTTTACTGCTCATAGCTAATAAGGTTGCGCGGTGCTCTGCGTCATTTAGTCGAATGACACTGCCTAAAATAGGTTTAATGCCTTTTTTTAAACAAGCTTCATAAAATTTCACCGCAGCGTGCAAGTTGGATAAGTCTGTTAATGCAAGCGCAGGCATGTCATCTTTAACGGCAGCTTTGACCAAATCAGGTATGCGAACAATCGATTCCGTAATCGAAAATTCTGTATGGATACCGAGATGAACAAACCGCATAGAAGGACTATCCTTTTTTAAAGCAACGCATAGTTTAGCATGCAAACCGAAAATGGCATGCTTATTATTTTGGCAAACTGTCTATTTGTTCTGTGCTTTTTATAAATTAATAAAAATTAACTTTTGATTTATATGGAAATATAAATATACATTTACTTAAGTTGTTTGACCGCTAGAATGTATCTGCATAAAAATGTACCAAAGCAGGTTCAAGAATGAAATTAAAGAATATCGTATTTTCCTTTGTACACGACAAAAAAAGATAACTCATTGAAATAATGGCATAATACTTGTTTTCTGACGACGAATATGATGACACATTTCAATGAGTTACATCTCATCTTAAACAAATATCTAAAGTGGAACAAGTCACATGTAAAATGTTTTACACTGATTATGCTTGCATTAATTGTAAAACAGACATGTAACCTTTCTTCTGCATCTAAAGCCTTACCCATCAAGTGCTTACCACAATCATTTTATCGACGTATGCAGCGCTTCTTTGCAGATCAGTATTTCGATTATCGTCAAATTTCTCAGTTAATTTTCAATATATTTTCATTCGATAAAGTCCAATTAACTTTGGATAGAACCAACTGGAAATGGGGAAAACGAGATATCAATATCTTGATGTTAGCCATCGTCTATCGTGGAATAGCGATACCTATTGTTTGGACATTGCTCAATAAACGTGGAAATTCAGATACAAAAGAGCGTATTGCTTTGATTCAACGCTTTATCTCCATTTTTGGTAAAGATCGTATTGTGAATGTGTTCGCAGACAGAGAATTTATCGGTGAGAAATGGTTTACATGGTGAATTGAAAATGACATTAACTTCTGTTTGGTACAGCTAAAACGGTGGCTGTTGCATAAATATCTGAAGATTAGGGTTTGTTGAGAATTACCGAGAGTTAATTAAACTAGCGCACAATTGAATCATGGCTTCAAAACTCGTATCTGTTTTACAACTACGCATCGCTATACGTTTAAATTCTTTTAACTTACAGAAATAGTTTTCAATGAGATGACGCCATTTATACATAATCGTATCAAATGCTCTCATTACTTTTCGATTAGATTTGGGTGGGATCACCACTTTCACTTTACGTTCATTTAGTTCTTGAATCAGCCAATCTGCATCAAATGCTTTATCCGCTAGTAATGCTTGAAAATCAACATCTTCAATTAAAGGTTTGGTTTCTACTAAATCGTGATATTGACCAGGCATTAATCGAAACTTAATGAGGTTGCCTAGACTATCCACTAAGGCAAGAATTTTACAGGTCATTCCACCTCGAGATTTACCTATAGACTGTTTGAAAGTCCCCCTTTTGCACCTTGCCCATGTCGATGAACTTTAACAATCGTTCCATCAATCATGGCGTATTCCAAATCAACATCTTCATTTACAGATGCAAAAATAGTTTCAAATACACCAGCTTTCACCCAGTCACGGTATCTTTTAAAGACGGTATTCCATTTACCAAAATGAGGAGGTAGATCACGCCATGGACTGCCTGTACGGGCAATCCAGAGGACTGCTTCTAAGAATAATCGATTATCTTTTCCACTACGACCTCGATCGGTCACTTTACCTAGGCAAAAAGGTTCCATTTTTGCCCATTGGGCATCAGTAAGTATGTATCTATCCATAGTACTATTATAAATTAATCAGTTGCCTTTGTTAATTCTCAACAAGCCCTAGAACAACTCTACCTTTCGTCTATTTGTTCAACAAAGCCTTTTTGCATCTGTAAATGAAGATGTTGATTTGGAATACACCATGATTGATGGAACGATTGTTAAAGTTCATCGACATGGCCAAGGTGCAAAAGGGGGACTTTCAAACAGTCTATAGGTAAATCTCGAGGTGGAATGACCTGTAAAATTCTTGCCTTAGTGGATAGTCTAGGCAACCTCATTAAGTTTCGATTAATGTCTGGTCAATATCACGATTTAGTAGAAACCAAACCTTTAATCGAAGATGTTGATTTTCAAGCATTACTAGCGGATAAAGCATTTGATGCAGATTGGCTCATCCAAGAGCTCAATGAACGTAAAGTGAAAGTGGTGATCCCACCAAAATCTAATCGAAAAGTAATGAGAGCATTTGATGCGATTATGTATAAATGGCGTCATCTCATTGAAAACTATTTCTGTAAGTTAAAAGAATTTAAACGTATAGCGATGCGTAGTTGTAAAACAGATACGAGTTTTGAAGCCATGATTCAATTGTGCGCGAGTTTAATTAACTCTCGGTAATTCTCAACAGATCTTAGTGCGTTACGATTAGAAGATGGAGAACTTTTACTTGTTGTTTCTCCTATGTTTAATGCTTCTGCTATTCGTGATTATGCATTACGCTGGGAAATCGAAACCTTATTTAGTTGTCTCAAAGGACGTGGATTCAATCTTGAAAATACTCGTTTAACAGACCCTAGACGAGTCAAGAAATTGATAGCAGTGCGAGCCATCGGTTTCTGTTGGTGCTATTTAACAAGTGAATGGCAACATGATCGAAAAAAAGCGATAAAAATAAAGAAGCATGGACGACTTTCAGTAAGTTTATTTCGATACGGTTTGGACTATGTTCAAATGGCTATTCTACGTTTGATTGGTTTTGGGAAAAAAGAAGAATTTAAGAAAGTGCTCGCAATTTTAAGAAAGAAAAAGCCTGATAGGACAAGGGCCCTATGAAATTTGTCGTGTACAGAGAAGGTAGATGAAAGTACGACTGATACCATTCTATGGTTGATGCAGCATCAGGATATTTTTGATTCTTTCCATTTTGATGTACATACTCAAGAGTTGTCAGTCACACATGCAGCAGGTGTGGATATTATTCGTGTAGGAATGTTTTTAAATGCCAAATACGGCATTTTAGTGACATCAATTTAATATGATCGAAAAAAAGCCTTGTCAAATAACAAGGCTTTTTTGTTTATGCACTCATTGCATCAATGGAAAGTTCTGCAACAGTTGGTTTCGGCTTTTCTGCGCTTAAACCCAGTTTGGCAAACAAGACCTGATCTTTGCCTTCACCAGCATTTGGTGTGGTCAGAAGCTTATCACCAGAGAACAGTGAATTTGCCCCAGCCATAAATGCCAATGCCTGATCAGAGTCGCTGAGTGACTCACGGCCAGCAGATAAACGAATGTAACTGTGCGGCATAATGATACGTGCAACCGCAATGGTACGAATCCATTCGGTCACATCCAGTTTTTCAACATCGGCAAGTGGTGTACCTTCGATCGGTACAAGCATATTGATTGGCACTGATTCAGGATGTACTGGCATAGTTGCAAGTTCTTGTAATAAACCAATACGGTCATTACGACTTTCACCTAAGCCAACGATACCACCACTACATACTTTCATACCCGCTTGACGTACATGATCTAATGTATCTAAACGATCATCAAAAGTACGCGTACTAATAATATGTGAATAGTATTCACGAGAGGTATCAAGGTTATGGTTGTAATAATCTAAACCTGCATCTTTTAAGCGTTCAGCTTGTGACTGATTCAGCATACCTAAAGTCATACAAGTTTCTAAACCGAGTGCTTTTACTTCACGAACCATTTCTAACACATAGGGCATGTCTCGTTCATGTGGGTTGCGCCAAGCAGCGCCCATACAGAAACGTGAAGAACCAGAATCTTTTGCTGTTTGAGCTTCACGAATGACTTTATCTACTGCAATACGCTTTTCTGCTTCTAGTTTTGAGTCGTAATGTGCAGATTGCGAGCAATACTTACAATCTTCTGGGCATTTACCTGTTTTGATTGAAAGCAGTGTGCTGACTTGAATGGTATTTGGCTGAAAATGCTCACGATGAACGCCTTGTGCTGCAAATACTAAGTCTAAAAAAGGTTGATCATATAAAGCTTGGATTTCATCACGAGTCCAGTCATTACGTAAAGTCATTGTTATATCCATGATGATTGATTACAAACATTGAGATTAATCATACAGAAATCGTGCCAAAGCCAAAGGGCAAAAAACATCATTTTTCAATTCAGGTACGTTTATTTGCTGCAATTGTTGTTGAATTGCCCACTCAATATGTACATTGACAATCTCATCGTGTAGAGCTTTTGCTTCTTGCAATTGGCTCACGATTTCAGCCGAGTATGGCGCATTTCCTAAGCCGATTGCAATATTCCGTTTAAAGGATTGGTAGCCTGTGCGGCGAATTGGACTACCTTCTGTTTTTGCAAGAAAAGTTACTTCATCCCATTGCCAGATCTCTAACAAGCTAATGTCATCTAAACTATGTCTTGGGTCAAAGTCTGGAATTGACGCGGTTTTAGCAAAGCCATTCCACGGGCAAATCAGCTGACAATCATCACAACCGAAAATACGATTACCTATACCTGAACGTAACTCTTCAGGAATGATTCCTTTATATTCAATAGTTAAGTAAGCAATACATTTCCTTGCATCCAACATATAAGGCTCAACAATGGCTTGTGTTGGGCAAATGTCGATGCAAGCAGTACATGAGCCACAATGGGCTGTTGCGGGTTGATCAAAAGGGAGGTCAAGCGAAGTAAATAGCTCACCCAAAACGAAGAAAGAACCTGATTTTTTATGAATGAGTAAGGTATGTTTTCCTGTCCAGCCCATACCTGCACTTTCAGCAAGTGATTTTTCAAAAATAGGTGCTGAGTCCGCAAACGGGCGTGATTCGAAGTCGCCCACTTTTTCTTTAATACGACTGGCTAATGTTTTAAGTCGACCACGCATGACTTTATGATAGTCACGTCCACGTGCATAGCGCGCAATAATGGCTGAATTTGGTTCAAATGGTACATAACGGGGCTTAGGTGATGCCACAAGATAGTTCATCCGCACACAAACAATGCTTTTAGTTCCAGGTACAAGCAATGTTGGATCAGCACGTTTTTCTAAATTCTCTTCCAAATAATGCATATCAGCATGGTAACCACGTTTTAAATATTCTTTAAAACGTGGCATTTGATCTTGAGCATCAGGTTTGGCAATGACACAATCAGAAAAGCCCAAGTCTAAAGCTTGAGTTTTTATCCATGTTTTAAGTTCTTGAGGATCAAGCTGCTGAAGCTCAATTTTATCAAGTGATTTTCCAGAGGATGTGGTTGAAGCCATAAACCAATAATTAGGGGATAACATGCAACGTTCAGTTTACCATAGCCAAAGCATTCAAGCATGGGAGCAGCGTTGGTTTGCGCAGCAAAATTCATCTTTAGGATTGATGCAACAAGCCGCTTGGACAATCTCACAACAGTTAATTGAACCATTTAATAAAAATAAAATTCAAAAGATCGCAATTTGGTGTGGACAAGGTAATAACGCAGGTGACGGTTACTATATCGCTGCTTTTCTAAAGCAACATGGATTTCACATCACGGTTTATGCAGCTGAACTCGGTCAATCTTTAGATTTAAAACAAGCTGTACAATATGCACTGTTAAATCGAGTTGATATTCAAAGTATCGATTATTTATTGTCGGAAAATGCGAATCACCAAGAAATTCCAACTTTTGATTGTCATATTGATGCTCTGTTTGGCATAGGTCTCAATCGAATGCTGGATCAAAAATGGCAGTCGATCATCCAGTTGTTTAACTCACAGATTGGTTTAAAGATTGCTATCGATATTCCGAGCGGGCTACATGCCAATACAGGTCAGGCTTTGCCATGTGTAATACAAGCCGATCATACCTTTACAATTTTGGGTTATAAAGCAGGTTTGTTTACAGGTCAAGGAAAGGAATATGTGGGAAAACTACATTTAGTCAGCCTGATTCCAACTGATGTGGAGTTAAAACCAATCGCCTATCTTTCCCCTGAAAAAATCTCTTTACCTAAACGTCAGGCCTTTGGTCATAAAGGTAGTTATGGGCATGTACTGGTGGTGGGTGGTCATGCGGATATGGGTGGAGCGGTGATTATGTCTGCTGAAGCAGCGTTTCATGCTGGAGCAGGGAAAGTTAGTGTGGTCTGTCATGCCAAACACCATCAGGCTATTCTGTCGCGTTCACCAAACATTATGGTGCGAGATATTAATTCGTTGGATCAAGATGCAATCCAAATCTTATTAAATCATGTGGATGCCGTCTGTTTTGGTATGGGTTTGGGACGGGATGAATGGGCAGAACAGATTTATCAGCAATGGTTTGATTTACTCAACCAAAATTCGCACTTAGAAGTCGTGCTTGATGCGGATGGACTTTGGTTTCTGGCAAAGCATCAGCAAAAATTAAAACAGCATATTTATGCCACACCACATTCAGGTGAAGCAGCAACTTTATTGGGTTGTACGGCTGCGGACATTGAGCAAGATCGTATTGCAGCAATTTATCAGCTAGAGCAAAAATATGCAGGACAATGGGTGCTTAAAGGGGCAGGTAGCTTGGTCTTAGAAGCTGAATTATTTATCTGTACCCAAGGCAATGCAGGAATGGGTACAGGAGGAATGGGGGATGTGCTCGCAGGTGTGATTGCCAGTTTAAAAGCACAATTTCATGAGCAAGTCGCATTGCATGAAATTGTGAGTTTGCATGCACAGGCAGGGGATTTACTGGCTGAACATGGAATGCGTGGTTTACAAGCACATGACATGGGGAAAGTGATTTATACAGTGGTAAATCAAGAAAACTAACGCCTTCTACTACTTGAACGACTTCGCCCACGAGCCATACCACCGAGCGCATTTAACACCGCCATTTTGCTCATACTCCCTGAAGCATGAGCATGACAGATTGCAGCAGCTAACGCATCGGCTGCATCAGCCTGTGGTTGAATGCTTAAGTTCAATAAACGCATCACCATCATTTGAACTTGCTCTTTTTCAGCAGCGCCGTAACCTACCACTGACTGTTTGATTTGACGAGCAGTATATTCCGCGACTTGTAGGTCTAAATTGACCAATGCCGCAATTGCCGCACCACGGGCTTGTCCAAGTTTTAAAGCAGAATCAGGGTTCTGCGCCATGAAAACTTGTTCAACAGCAGCCTCAGTAGGACCGTGAAATTTAACAATACGTTCAACACCTGCAAAAATACGTTTTAGTCGTTCAGGCATTGCTTGAGTTTCAGTACGAATGGTTCCTGCATCGACAAAACGTAATTTATTGCCATCTTTTTCGATAATTCCATAACCTGTTAAGCGTGAACCAGGATCAATACCAATAATTAATGACATGTCGAACTATAAAAATGAAAGATTGTTGATATTGTTACATAGCAGGCTTTTCGCTGCATAATATTTTTGTAGGATTTTGAATTATAAGAAAATAGTGGATTTATTAAACAGAGTTAATTTTATTGAGTACATATTCCAAAATTCGGTCTCTTTTGAATAGATCAACTAATAAGGCTTATTTTGATTTGTTTTTAATCAATTTGTATTTAATTTGAGCGTTAGGCAGTAAATTATGTGATTTTTCTAAAAAAAAATTGCATTGTGGGGGAGATGGGCGTATAAAGCATCTCATTGATCAAACATGTTGATCAAGATGTTGATGCGGGATGGAGCAGTCTGGTAGCTCGTCGGGCTCATAACCCGAAGGTCGTTGGTTCAAATCCAGCTCCCGCTACCACTTTAAAGTTAATTGAATATTAGCTCTGTGATTATTGAGTTGTTGTTATCTGAAAGATTAGACGGCAATTAAGTTAGCTGAAATAACCCTAAAGAAAGCTAAAAATTATTAGATTCTAGAATTGTAGTTTACCTCTCTCCATATATCTAGCGTTATAGTAAATCCAAATCGATCACTTGAGCTCAGAAATGAGTGATTTTGTTTTGAAAATTATTAATGAATGGCGTGTAGCCAAAGCCAGCAATGGCAATGAAATTTGTGTGCAAATTATCCCGATGAAACGTCAACAAAATACGTTGGATGGTTTCAAATGGGTAGAGGTTGGAAAGAAAATCCAGCTAGAGTCGGGTCGAGAAGTCGATTTTAATCTAGATGGGAAAAGCTTCTATACCGATGTTAATCAGCTTTATCGATTAATATAGATAATTTACGCACTTAAAGTATCTATTGGTTAAAGATAGATTGGGTTAAATCAATATTCATAATTTGATTTAATTCATAAATGAACAAAGTTTAAAGGTTTAAAAGTATGTCTGATACAGTTACTGGTACTGTTAAGTGGTTTAACGAAACTAAAGGTTTTGGTTTCATTCAAGCTGATTCTGGCCAAGATGTTTTTGCTCACTTCAGTGAAATCCAAAGCAATGGTTTCAAAGTATTAAACGAAGGCCAACGCGTTTCGTTTGTACTTGGTCAAGGTAAAAAAGGACCACAAGCAACTACAATTAAAGTTATCTAATAAGATTGCTTGAAAAAAAGCTCACTTTATGTGGGCTTTTTGTTATATCCAAAAACTATCTTTTGATTTCTAGTTGTGCTTTGTATGAGATTCTAAGCTTTATAGAGGTTGATCTTCTGACTAAAAGCAGAATTTTGTATAAGAAAGCAATCAGTAAATTTTTATATAAGAAAATCTTAAATGGGAAAGATAAAATATTTTTTATGATCTCTTGTCAGTAAATCTTAAGTTTTATAAGTTGTGTAACTACACTATCAAAGCTAATTTTTTGATTTAGCAAAGAACGTTATTTTTACATGATTTGGTTTATTAAAGCTCAACCTTTTTCATTCAAGAGATAAAACTTTCAATACTTTCATAGATGCACTATCTCGTATGACTTAAAATTTGCTATGCTTGCAGTATCTGTCAAATAAAGATAGATTAAGTTAAGTCAGAATGAAAATTTTGATTTAATTTATAAATGAACAAATTTTAAAAGGTTTAAAAGTATGTCTGATACAGTTACTGGTACTGTTAAGTGGTTTAACGAAACTAAAGGTTTTGGTTTCATTCAAGCTGATTCTGGTCAAGATGTTTTTGCTCACTTCAGCGAAATCCAAAGCAAAGGTTTTAAAGTATTACAAGAAGGCCAACGCGTTTCTTTCGTACTTGGTCAAGGTAAGAAAGGACCACAAGCAACGCTCATCACTGTTATCTAATTTTTAGACCAGTAAAAAAAGCTCACATCTGTGGGCTTTTTTGATGTTTTTTATGTGCGAGAAAAGCATCAAAATAATTTTTAAATATAATTGTTTGATTGAGATAAATGAAATTTTACAATTTTTGAAATGCTAAAAGCGATTGTTTTTTTAATAGGATTTTTTAGTAACACAACTATTTGCCCCCAATTTTTCATCTACGGTTAGATAATGTTTGTGCCGAAAAAGTAAAGTGGTGTATATTAAATAATAACTAGAAGAATAACACTGTTGATTCAGAAAATCTTTCATCTCGTAGTTTAGATAAACCTTTCGTGTTATCAGATTTAATCTCAGAGTTTATGATTCCAAGTTACTTGCTGCTAAGCATTCCAAATATTTCTAATAGGTTAAGTATATGTCTAACACTGTGACTGGTACAGTTAAATGGTTCAATGAAACTAAAGGTTTTGGCTTTATTCATGCGGATTCTGGGCAAGATGTATTTGCTCATTTTAGTGAAATCCAAAGTAACGGTTTTAAGGTTTTACATGAAGGACAACGTGTTTCATTCACTATTGCTGATGGTAAAAAAGGACCTCAAGCAACTGGTATTACAGTAATTGCTCAAAACTAAACATCTGAATTAAAAAAGCTCACAATAGTGAGCTTTTTTAATTTTCGGATAGTATCTATAAATTTTAATCATCATTATTTCTTGTAATGTACTTATTTTTGTCACAATTTAACCTATTGGTTAAAAAATCGCTCTAGCATATTATTAGACTTTTTGCTAATTTTAACTGGTGGATTATTTAGGCAAATTAACAATTGCCGTACATTAAATGAGCGCAAAGTTATGGAAAACTTAGACCAATTGACTCAAGGGCTTGAGCAAGAAGTTCATGTACATTGTAAACGATCTATAGGTACGTTGTTGTTTAGTTTCCTAGTTTTGATCGCAACGAGCTTCTAGTGAAAAAAGCACCTTAGGTGACTGCTGTCTCACAAATATCACAAAAAGAACCTCAACTGAGGTTCTTCTTGTTTATTACACTTTTTGTCAGGTAAAAACAAAGCCTTCAATGGTTTCCTTTCAAATAAATTCACCTGAATAATTCTTAATAATCTTTGAACACTCCATCCTTCTTGTGCCATATGTTTCGCAAAACTTATCAGTAAATACGCGATTAATGCAATCCATATTTGTGTTTGTATCGCATTGCGGCTACGGCCTAGAAACGATTTCAATTTTAGGTTTTGCTTGATCGCTTTAAAAAATAGGTCTACTTTCCACCGATCTTTATAAATTGCAGCAATGGTAGATGCAGCTAAATGAAAGTTATTACTTAAAAACTCAAACGTTCTTTTCTTTTTTTATCATAAAACTTTATACGTCTTAATCGCTTAGGTGCACCACGCTTTTTAGCATGATCACTACTCAACTCAATATATTCATCCGCAAGAATCCCCTTACTGGCGAACACATCTTGTTTTGATTTTACCTTATAAACTGTCTTTGATCTCAACCGAGTAACAAAGCTGACTTTTTGGTTGGTCATTTCTGCAAATCATTGATAATCAATATACCCTTTATCAAATACAGCGATACTTCCAGATCGTAATTTAAGTGTTCTGCCTTGTACCATGTCATTTTCAATACCATCACCAAGCGCAACAAACTCAGGAATAGTGTTGCTATGATTTAACCCAACTGTAAGTTTTATGCTTGCTTTGGACTCATGTACTTTTGCCCATTCACACAATGACAGTGAAAGATCAATATGACTCGCATCAAGTGAATAGAGTGGATTTTTAAATCGAAATTTATGAGCAATCTTGGAATTTTCACAATGTTGCAGTAGTTGGATAAAGAATTGTTGATACAAGCGAGCGGGTTGTTCTTCATTGATTCTTGCTAATGTACTACGTGCAATTCTTTTGGCACCAAGGTGATAAAGCTTTTCCTGTTGTGATTCGAGATTAGATTCAATATCCCTCAAGCTTTGACGGCATGATAGTTGGGACATTAATATTGCAATAAATTGATCCCATCGTGTTGCTGATCTTAATTTTTGTCCTTGATGGTATTGTTTTGCAAGACGTTCAAAATCTTGTCTCAAAATGGGCTTGAGTAATTGATGAAATACCGTATTCTGATGTGAAAAAACCTGAATCCTTGTAGTTGAAGTGTTTGTTCGCACTTATATTTTAACTACTTTGGACTCAGGTTTTTTTATTTAAGTCTAACTATGGGACAGCAGTGCCTAAGCTGCTTTTTAGAATGATTAATGATGACGATGTTTTTTCTTTTTCCAATGACGTTTGTTATCTTGGCGATTGTCATAATCACGATCTTGACCAACTTGACGACCTAATGCTGCACCGCCCGCTGCACCAGCTGCCGCTCCGATATATCCACCTGTGGTTCCACCTACATTTTTACCTACAGTGTAGCCACCAACACCACCTAGACCACCGCCAATCGCAGCTTCAGTACGAGTACGTTTGCTACTTGCAGCCGCCGCACCGCCAGCACCACCGACAGCAGAGCCAATCATCGCACCATTATTACCACCAATTTCTTTACCAATTGCTGTACCAACAACACTACCTAAAGCAGAAGTTGCTGCAACACGTGTTGCATTATCAGCATACACGCTGGTTGCTAGAGTTGAGCTTGCTAAAATTGCGCTCAATAACAAAATATTCGCTTTCATTTTGACTCCATGTTCCCAGTAATGGGACATCTTTTTAATGACTGCAAATGTAACAAAGTTTGAGAAAGAAAATATGGAGATGCCGACAGAAATTATTACTACTTAGTAAGGAGAATGTAGTGTTTTGTTAATAACAATCCTGAATAAGGTGAAATAAATATTTGTAATCAATCAAATACTGATTTAATTCACAAAAAGAGGCTTAAACGACAAGCACTCTTTAATGGATTGTAATTAATCTAATGGAACTTTCTTACTCGACTCTTCTTCTAATTTGTGTTGATGAGAATTTATTTCTTGTTGATGACGTAAATGATCGAGATCACGAATGTTCTTTTGGGTCGCTGTGACGCCAAACAAACTGAGCAAGAAAGACATAATGTAGTACCCTTTTTCACTTAAAGTGAGCGTAGCGTTAGTTAAACTAAATAGTAATAATCCAATGCAAATACCAACTGATGCCCAACAAAGCGCAACATAAATCATAGTTACAGGTATTTCTTCTAATTGATCCCGTAATGTTTTTTGTAGTGAGATCGTGGAGAACAGTCCATATAATAGAATGATCAAATAATAGCCTTTTTCATGCAGAGGCATTTCTGCATTCCACAATCCAATCATAAAACCAACAACACCAATAAGAACCGCAAGCCAGCTTGCGGCTGTGAAGGCGAGTGTAGGGCGGTTTATTAAATTACTCATCGTTTATCCTATTGTTTTATCATTCTAATTTATCTTTGATTATTTATATCGAAGCTCAGGGAAGAGAACAACCTATACATACTAAAAAACGCAGAATTTGTGATGAAATAATAGGGGATTGGTAAGTTACCTAGTTTCTCTATGTCTTTTAAGTCTTAGAATCTGTAAACTATGCGCAATTTTTTGATTTTGCTCGTGCTTCATTATTTTGATCGGCACTGAGTCTTTAGTTTTGAGATATTCCGCCCATGAAAGCATCACTCCGTTTAAGACTGGATCAGCTTTGTGATCGTCACGAAGAGCTGACTGCATTGCTCGCTGATGTAGAAGTAATTTCGGACAATAAACGTTTTCGTAAATTGTCTCGCGAACATAATGATTTAACAGAAATCACTGAGGTTTGGAGCAAATATCGTCAAGCGGAAGAAGATATTGAAACGGCTGAAATAATGAAATCAGATCCCGATTTCAAGGATATGGCAGAAGAAGAAATTAAAGAAAATAAAGCGCTTCTAGTTGATCTCGAAGAACAATTAAATGTTCTAATGATTCCGAAAGATCCAAATGATGCCAATGCAGCATACCTTGAAATTCGTGCTGGAACAGGCGGTGACGAAGCAGCGATTTTTTCGGGTGATTTATTCCGTATGTATACCAAATATGCTGAAACACAAAGTTGGCGTATTGAAGTACTTTCTGAAAATGAAGGTGAGCATGGCGGTTATAAAGAAATCATTTGCCGTATTGATGGCGAAGGCGTCTATGGTCGTTTGAAATTTGAGAGTGGTGCACACCGTGTTCAACGTGTACCTGCGACTGAATCTCAAGGTCGTGTACACACTTCAGCGTGTACTGTTGCGATTCTGCCAGAAGTGGATGTGGATACCACAGTTGAAATCAATCCCGCCGATCTGCGCATTGATACCTATCGTGCATCAGGTGCAGGTGGTCAGCATATTAACAAAACCGATTCTGCGGTGCGTATTACCCATATTCCATCGGGTGTGGTAGTGGAATGTCAGGAAGAGCGTTCGCAACATAAGAATAAAGCCAAAGCGATGGCATTGTTAGTCTCACGTTTAGAAAATGCTAAACGTGCAGCCGCTGATGCAGCGACTTCAGAAATGCGCCGTGACCTCGTCGGTTCAGGTGATCGTTCTGAACGTATTCGTACCTATAACTACCCTCAAGGTCGTATGACCGATCACCGTATTAACCTGACTTTATATAAGTTAGATGCAATTATGGAAGGTGATTTAACGGAATTGCTGGATAGCTTACATCGTGAATATCAGGCGGATCAGTTGGCGATGCTTGCACAGGAAAATGGCGGCTAATGAATATTGCTCAAGCCTTAGAAATCAAAGGTGAAATTGATAGCTATGAACGTCAAGAGGCGGCATGGCTACTTGAACACCTACTAGGTATCAATGCTTTAGAACTCAAATTAAGACTTGAGCAAGAGTTGACTGAAATACAGGAACAGGCTTTTTTAGAAGGGCTTGCGCGTATCGAACAGGGTGAGCCTTTGGCTTATGTCACAGGTTCACAACCTTTTTGGACGTTGGATTTAAAAGTCACCCATGACACTCTAGTGCCACGCCCAGATACCGAAATTTTGGTTGAAACGGTGCTCAAACTGCCACTCGATCAACACGCGAATATTGTTGACCTAGGCACAGGAACAGGCGCAATTGCTTTGGCGCTCGCAAGTGAGCGTCCGCAATGGCAAGTCACTGCAACTGATATATACGCACCCACTTTAGACGTGGCGCAGGACAATGCAGTTCGACACGGGCTGATGCAAGTGAAGTTCGCTTGTGGGGCTTGGTTCGAGGCTTTAGAGCAGCAACAGTTTGATTTGATTGTCTCCAATCCGCCGTATATTGATCCTGATGATGTACATATGCAAAAGCTCAAGTCTGAACCTGAGCGAGCATTGGTTGCTGATAAGCAGGGTATCGCAGATATTGAAACCATTATTACCCAAGGCAAAGATTGGCTTAAACCCAATGGTTGGATTGTGCTTGAACATGGTTATGATCAAGGGCAAGCAGTGCGAAATATGTTTGAGCAACAAGGTTTTAAGCAGATTCAGACTATCAAGGATTATGGTGGCAATGATCGTGTCAGTCTAGGACAAAAAACTATTTAAGCTTCTATTTTACTAAATAGTGTTTTCGCACGATAAGCACCGGGACTAACGCCTGTCCATTTTTTAAAAGCGCGATGAAATGCACTTGGATCATGGAAATGCAAATCATCACTGATGTTCTGAATTGAATCATTGCTTTTACTGAGCCGTTCAATTGCAATATCGCAGCGAATATCATTTTTTAGCTGCTGATAACTGACACCTTCTTGTTTTAAACGGCGTTGAATGGTTGCCGTTGACATATTCAGTTGTTGGGCAATTTCTTTGAGTTCATCCCACTCTGAGGGTGGTTGTAAAAGCAGTTGACGACGTATTTGCAAGCTTAAAGAGTTTTCATTTTTAAAGCGAACAATTAGATTGTAAGGCGTTTGTCTGAGAAAGTCGTTTAAAGCCTGTTTATCTTTTTTGATTTTGTGTTTGAGGTAGTTTGCATCAAATTCAATGAGATTTTGATCAGCATTAAATTGAATATCTTCGCAAAAACGAACACGATAATCCTGTATTTCGACAGGTTGATGACATTTAAAGGTCATTTTCTGAAAAGGGATGCGCTGGTCACTTAGCCAACACATTAAACTATGGACTAACATCAAATAGGTCGAATAAGTAAACATTCGTTTAGGATGTTCACGGTCATGCAAAATTAAGTATGCTTTTGCACCTTGTTGAATCAATTCACCTTGAATGTCATCCAACACTAAACTCAGAAACTTTAAGATTTCTTGAATAGCTTGTTCTAATGTTTCTGCACTGAATGCCAACTTTGCCAATAAGCTATAGCTTCCTCGACGCATTGGATGGCGATCCATGCCTAGAAACTCATCATTCATATGTTCTGCTAGCTCAATCCACAATCGTGCACATTGCATCACTGGAACACGGGCTTTGGTTGAACTGAGCAGTTCGACTGAAACGCCTGCTTGATTAGCGATATGGAGAATATCTAAACCTCGACTTGCGGCAACACTCAATGCTTCACGAATTAAAGCAATTGAAATTGTATCCTTAGCAGAATTAAGATCGACATCGGTGCTTTTGCTCATACAGAAATGAAATATAGAAGAGTAAATAGGTTGAATGCTCAAAAGTCGCATCACTTTTGCTACTTTTAGGAATTGTATCGGAAAAAACTTGGCTTTACTCTCGCTTATAAAAATTTATATCTTTAATTTACGAGGAAATTTAGATGAAAATTCAAGGAAAACATTTTGTTATTACTGGTGGTGGTTCTGGTTTAGGGGCTGCAACAGCAGAGGTTCTCGTTAAACAAGGTGCGACGGTTACCTTAGTCGATATGAACACTGAAGCGGGTGAACAACAGGCACAGGTATTAGGTGCACAAGCTGAATTTGTAAAATTAGATGTAACTGATGAACAAGCTGCAGAGCAACTCTTTAAAGATGTTGTTGCAAAACATGGTGCGGTATATGGACTAGTCAACTGTGCAGGGATTGGACCCTCAGCAAAAGTTGTGGGCAAAGAATCTGTACATGATTTAGCTATGTTCTCAAAAACCTTACATATCAACGTGACGGGTACATTTAACATGTTGCGTTTCGCAGCAGATGCAATGAGTAAAAATATTGTTGCTGAAGGCGATGAAGATCGTGGGGTGATTGTAAATACAGCTTCAGTTGCTGCTTTTGATGGGCAAATTGGACAAGCGGCTTATTCTGCATCAAAAGGTGGTGTAGTTGCGATGACGCTTCCGATTGCGCGCGAGTTAGCACGTCATCAAATTCGTGTTTTAACCATTGCACCAGGGATTATGGAAACTCCAATGCTGAAAGGCTTACCTCAAAATGTACAAGATGCCTTAGGGCAAATGGTGCCTTATCCATCACGTTTGGGACGTCCTGAAGAATTTGGTCGTTTGGTTGCACATATTGCTGAAAATTCATATTTAAATGGTGAAGTGATCCGCTTAGATGGTGGTATTCGTATGGCTGCGAAATAAATTTATTTAAACCATTTATAGATTTATTTATAAAACAGTTGTGAATGAAAATTTACAACTGTTTTGTTTTGATATGGTTTATTCATAAACTAGCTTTGAGTTTTAGTCATTTCTGCTGGTTTTTGTACAATTTTGCAAATCATTCATTCACTCAATAGGGGGTGTATAGATGAAATATCCAATTTTGATCTGTTCTGCATCTAGCTTGTTTTTAAATGGTTGTGTTGGAAATATGAATCCAACAGGCGGCAACTCAAATCCTCATTCTTCCAACTGTACGTTCACTTATGCAGTAACCTAAATCATGCATGTCATGCGTCAATGAAGGTGCTCCTAAGCGAGCATGGTGCTGCCAATAAATAGCTTTTAAATCAGTATATTTCTGATGGACATACATCTGTCGCTTTCGCCAAGCATAGTATCCCGAAGTGCTAACACTTAGACATTTACAGGCACAAGAAACCGTAACCTTAGTCACAGCTATAAGCTGTTAAAGTCGATAAAATATGTGATTTTGTAATCACTTCGAATATATTACTTAATTATCGGATCATAAAATCAGCATTAGGTTTATATATGCATATTGATTTAAACAGCGACTTAGGCGAAAGCTATGGTGCTTGGAAAATGGGAAATGATGAGCAGATTCTTGCGATTGTGAGTAGCGCCAATATTGCATGCGGTTTTCATGCAGGTGATCCTGTCAATATGTTAAATACCTTAAAACAAGCGGCCGCTCAAAATGTTAGTGTGGGAGCGCATGTTTCGTATCCAGATCGGGTTGGTTTTGGTCGCCGTAATATGGATGTATCTTATGATGAATTATACGCAGACGTGCTTTATCAAATCTCAGCGCTGCAAGGGTTGGCTCAAGTCGCTGGAACAAAAGTGACTTACGTCAAACCACATGGTGCTTTATATAACACTATTGCCACCAATTTAACTCAAGCTCAAGCAGTGATTGATGCAATACAGCATTCAGATAAAAAATTAGTGTTAGTTGCATTGGCGGGTTCGCCTTTAATTAATTTTGCTCGTAAGCAGGGAGTTGGCGTTATTTCTGAAGCGTTTGCTGATCGTGCTTATCATCGTAATGGTGAACTAGTTTCACGCCGTTTAGATGGTGCTGTTTTACATGATGCAGAAGTCGTAGCTCAACGTGTACTGAGCATGATTCAGAACGGAGGTATTGAGTCGATTGAAGGGGATTTCACTACAATTCAGGCAGATACCATTTGTTTGCATGGTGATACCTTTGGGGCGGTACAAATGGCAGAAAAGATTCGCCAAGTATTGTTAGAAAATAAAATTGAAGTTCGTGCTTTTAGTCTTTGAATGAGTTTTAAACATTTTAAAAGAGCTGTTTTATGCGATTTCTATCCGTTAATTTAGATTGTTTTTTGATTGAGCTTGAAAGTTTAGAAGAAACAATGGCGGTTCATTACTGCTTAAAACAAGCACAGCATCCTCATATAAAAGAACTTATTCCTGCGGCACGTAGCATACTGATTTATTTTGATTCGTTATTGGTCGAGATGCATACACTGATTCGATGGATTTCAAGCCAAAAAATCAGTCAGGATACTTTGCGTCAAGGGAAGGAAATCGTTATCGGTGTGCGCTATAACGGTATTGATTTAAATAATGTTGCTGAATATTTAGGAATAAGTACTGAACAAGTCATTCAGAAACATACCAACTCTTATTGGCAAGTTGCATTTATTGGCTTTGCTCCCGGCTTTGCTTATCTAACCAATCCTGAGCAAGTATTTAGGAGTATTCCACGCTTAGCATCACCACGTAAAAAAGTTAGTGCAGGGGCAGTAGGTTTAGCAGGCGAATATAGCGGTATTTATCCTCAAGATAGTCCGGGTGGATGGCAGTTGATTGGACAGACTGATGAGATATTGTGGGATATTCATCGACAACAGCCTGCTTTATTACTGCCGAGTGATCATGTCATCTTTAAGGATGATAGTCATAATCCAACCCAAATTTGTGTGCCTGCTCAGAGATTTTCTCAAAGAAAATCGATTAAAAAACCTGCTGTGTTAAGCGTTAAAAATGTTGGCTTACAAGTATTGATCCAAGATGAAGGACGTAAAAATTTAGCTGAGCTAGGCGTGGGGCGGGCAGGTGCTATGGATCAAAAGGCATTTCGTCAGGCAAACTTAATTGTTGGCAATCCACAGAATGCAGCCGTCATGGAAGTTTTAAATGGTGGATTGCGATTACAGGTTTTAGAAGCAACAGTTATTGCTGTGACAGGTGCGGAAACGGAAGTATGGATTACTTATATTGGCGCGGATAAAGTTAAAGTGGCTTTGTATCAGCCGATTGCTTTAGATTATGGTGATGAAATTTATATTTCAGCACCGAGTGCAGGGATTCGTAATTATATTGCGCTACGAGGCGGTATCGCTGTTGAGCAAGTACTAGAAAGTGCTAGTTATGATTCTTTGGCTGAATTGGGTACAAAACCAATTCAAGTGGGTGATGAGATTCATTTTGCCCAATTAAAAACGCAGCCTGTCAGCTTAAATCTAATACCGATTAAATTACCTAAACGAGATGAGATTATTGAAATAGATCTCGTGTTAGGGCCGCGTACAGATTGGTTTGCCGAAGAAAGCCTTGATTTATTGTTTAAACAAACTTGGTTAGTGAGCACAGAGAGTAATCGAATTGGATTGAGATTAGTGGGTGATCAGCCTTTAACGCGACAATTCGAGCAAGAATTACCGAGCGAAGGTTGTTGTACAGGTGCTTTGCAAATTCCTCCAAATGGTCAGCCTGTATTATTTATGAATGATCATCCTATTACAGGGGGTTATCCTGTGATTGCGGCGGTCGCATCCTATCATTTGGACTTAATTGCACAGATTCCAGCTGGTTGCCATATTCAATTTCGTAAAATTTATGATTTCATGGATGTCAAAAAAGATGCATAAAAAACATAAGCTGCTGATTGCGAATCGCGGAGAAATTGCTGTACGCATTATTCACGCATGTAAAGATATGGATATTACATCAGTGGCGATTTATGCAGATGATGATATTGCCAGTTTGCATGTTCAACTTGCAGACGAAGCTTGGGCCTTATCAGGACAAACAGCACAGCAAACTTACTTAGATATCAATAAAATTATTGATATTGCGTATAAAGCCCAAGTGACCATGATTCATCCTGGTTATGGTTTTTTATCAGAACGTGCCGAATTTGCCCAAGCTGTGATGGATGCGGGGCTGATTTGGATTGGGCCATCTCCTGAAACTATCCATAAACTTGGTGACAAAATACAAGCGCGTAAAATTGCACAGTCGGTAAATGCACCTTTGGTTCATGGTACTGAACAACCACTTCAATCAGCTCAAGAAGCCGTATATTTTGCGAAACAGTATGGTCTGCCGATTGCGATAAAAGCTGCTTATGGCGGTGGTGGACGTGGTTTAAAAGTTGCTTGGCAATTGAATGAAGTTGCCGATTTATATGAATCGGCTGTGCGAGAAGCATTCGCTGCTTTTGGTCGAGGAGAATGTTTTGTTGAACAATATTTAAATAAGCCTCGGCATTTGGAAGCACAAATTATTGCTGATCAACAGGGACATATTGTCGTTGTAGGAACGAGAGATTGTTCTTTACAACGCCGTAATCAAAAGCTAGTCGAGGAAGCACCTGCACCATTTATTAATGAGCATATTGAAGCTCAGTTAGTGCAATCTGCTATTGCAATTTGCCGCGCTGCAGATTACGTCGGGGCAGGTACCGTCGAGTATTTACTTAGTCAAAATGGTCAACTTTCGTTCTTAGAGGTTAATACACGTCTACAAGTTGAGCACACAGTTACTGAGCAAACTACGGGCTTAGACTTAGTTGTAGAACAAATTCGAATTGCTTTAGGTCAACCACTTTCGATTCAAGAAATGCCAAAACCAATAGGACATGCAATTGAATTCCGAATTAATGCGGAAGATCCAGCACGTGGTTTTATCCCAGCATTTGGACAGCTTACTCGTTTTCACCCACCATCAGGAATTGGTATTCGTCTTGATACGGGGGTGATGACTGGAAGTGTTGTTTCAAGTCATTTTGATTCTTTAATTGCGAAATTAATTGTGACTGGTGCAACCCGCGAGATTGCAATTCAACGGGCCAAAAGAGCGCTTGCCCATTTTGAAATAGAGGGCATTGCTTCAGTATTACCATTCCATCGTGCAATCCTGTCAGATGCTGACTTTATTGATGAATTTAAAGTACATACACGTTGGATTGAACAAGATAGTCGCCATGATTATCCTCACTATTCACGTAGTAAACTGAGCAATCAAGTTGAATTACAACGTTATCCAATTGAAATAGATGGAAAGTTGCATCAGATTGGCTTACCAAATGGATTTTTTAGTTTAGTCGGGACACCCCCACCAAATCAGAAACAAAATGATTCTGATCAGAACCCAAGTAGTAATAGTGTCTTAGCACCGATGAGTGGTGTAATCACCGTGTGGAAAGTTCAAGAAAATGATCATGTAAACCAAGGTGAGACAATTGCAATTATGGAAGCAATGAAAATGGAGGTCCCTGTGATTGCTCCACAAACGGGGGAAATTCAAAAGCTGATAGAGATTAATCAGACTGTTGAAACGGATTCAAAAATTGCTGAGATAAATTAGAGTTTTTGTATATAAGACAGCTAAAAGATATGCCATTAAATCTCTAAAATGAGATCTAATGGCTTTGGCTAAATTAACGACGTTTATTATAAACTGCCAGAGCAGCAGGTAAATTTTTACGCATATCACTAATACGTTGACTATTTGATGGGTGAGTTGATAAGAATGATGCACCACCAGCACCATCTACACGATCCATTTTTTCCCAAAGACTAATTGCTGCATTTGGATTATATCCTGCTTTTGCCATCAGCATTAACCCACCAAAATCAGCGCGACTTTCTAAATTACGAGAATAGGGTAAACCAATACCAATTTGACTACCTAAAGCAATTGCCGCATTACCTGCTTCACCAATATTCGCACCCGCATAAGTCGTACCAATCCCAATCGCTAAGTTTGTAAGTGCTTGTGCACCAATTTTACTTTTGGCATGTTCTTCTAAGGCATGGGTCATTTCGTGTCCCATAATTGCTGCGATTTCATCATTGGTCAAATTCAGCTTGTTCACAATACCCGTATAGAAAACGACCTTCCCACCTGGCGCAACATAGGCATTTACAGTATCTGATTTTAGTACTGCTAACTGCCAATCAAAACGCTGACCGGTTTGGTTCATTTGGTCAGCATACGGTTTTAAGCGCAAAAATACTGAATTAATACGTTGATAAGTATTTGAGCTCATATCCAATTGATTCTTGGCACGAGCTTCCTGTGTCATCTTTGCAAAGCTTTGAGCCGACTGAGCATTTAATGTGGCACTGTCAGCACCTGCCATATCTGCAAATGATGCACAACCTGAAATCGTTATTACAGTCATTGCACAAAGGCTTAAAGCCAATTTTTTCATACTTATTTGCTCCAAATCAGTATCTTATAAATATACCCATGATTAACAAGAATTATAAAAAAAGTTTGCAAGGCTTTATATTCTGATTATCTCTATAATCATAGTAATTATGTAAGCAGAATTGATGAAAAGCTAAATAGCTTAGCTTCATCTGGATAAAATTAAAGCCAGTGGTTTGCACTGGCTTTGAAATTAGCTTAAAGCTAGAGGGGATTAATCCTCATCATCAAATTCATCTTCAGAAAATGCGTTATCATCTAAAGAAGTATCAAAAATTAAAATTGCTTTACCATCAGTTTGAATCATGCCTTGATCTTCAAGTGTTTTTAAAACACGACCAACCATTTCACGTGAACAACCCACAATACGACCAATTTCTTGACGTGTAATACGAATCTGACGACCATTCGGTAGAATCATTGCCTCAGGCTGTGTAGATAAGTCAATTAAACAACGAGCAATACGACCAGATACATCGATAAATGCTAAGTCAGTGACTTTACGCGTTGTATTCTTCAGACGGCGAACAAGCTGAGCAAATACAGCATAGCTCAGGTCAGGGTATTGTTTGCTGAGTTCGTGGAAATTTTCATATGAGATTTCTGCAATTTCGCAAACATCTCGTGTACGTACTTCTGCGGTACGTTGAGGGTTATTTTCAAACAGCCCCATTTCACCAAAGAAATCACCTGGATTGAGATATGCAACAACAATCTCACGCTCATCATCTTCACGTAATATGATTGACACTGAACCTTTTAATATTAAATACAGTGATTTTGATTCCGTTCCAGCGTCAACAATCGTGGTGCGTTTAGGGTATCTATTAATATGAGCACGTTTTAGCAATGCTTTAACTGACTCAGGTAATTGACCTGGAGACAAAGCATCAGTGCTAAGATGTGAAAAATTTGAAGTCATGCTTAAAATTTCCGAATTTGGATAAAACCGATCGCACAGGCCCCATGGAGCCTTTTCTACACAGAAGAGATGAAATTCCTTATCAACTCATTTTATGTTAGTGTACAAGAACTGAAGTAAATTTATAACGTTTTTCGGGTAGTTGCAATGCAAACAAGTGTACATTGGTTAGAGAATGTTGCTTTTGAAGCGAAATCAGAAAGTGGTCACAGTGTAGTGATGGATGGTTCTGCTGAGTATGGTGGTGAAAACCGTGGGCCACGTCCTATGGAGTTGATTTTAATGGGACTTAGTGGGTGTGCTTCGTTTGATATTGTGACTATTTTAAAGAAATCACGCCAAGATGTGACCGATGTTGTATGCCAGTTAAAAGCGGAGAGAGCTGATTCTATTCCTGCGGTGTTTACAAAAATTCACTTACATTTCGTAGTAACAGGTAAAGCGGTTAAAGCAAAGCAAGTTGAAAAAGCAGTTGAGCTTTCAGCAGAAAAATATTGTTCTGCGAGCAAAATGTTGTCTGATGGTGGTGTAGAAATCACACATGACTTTGAAATTGTAGAAGCTGATTAAGACTTAATTATTAAGTTTAACTAAAAAGTGATCTATTTGTTTAGATCACTTTTTTATCGACATAGTTTTTATTTTAGTAATAATTGTGGGTCTATCCGTGCATCATTTAAACTCATTCCCCAGTGCAGGTGTGGACCAGTGACTCGACCTGTATTTCCCACTAAACCTAAAAGTTCACCTTGAGTAATATGTTGTCCCTTTGAAACATCAATTTTACTGAGATGGCAGAACATACTGATTAAACCTTGACCGTGATCAATCAAAACAGTCTTAGCATTGAAAAAATAATCACCAGTTTGAACGATAATGCCATCTGCTGGCGCTACAACTTTTTGGCCAATTGGTGCTGGAATGTCTAGACCTGAATGTGGGGCGCGTTCTTCATTATTAAAGAAACGTTTGCGTCCAAATGAGTTACTAAATTTGCCTGCTGTTGGTGGAATAAAACTTGGAAATTTAGTCCCCTGCATGTCGTGAATTCTGTGGTAATTGAGCGATAGCCATCTGAATAGGGAAAAGGCAAATACTAGCTATTACAATTCTTCTTAAATGCATAACGATCATTTTTAAATGAAGTAAAGACTTAAGGTAAAAGTTTCACCCTAAAATAACAATATGGATATTGTTTAAATCAGAATAGATAGAAAATTATACAAAATATACTTGAAATAGATTGTTTGTATACCCATACTATTACCAAGTTTTATAAAGTTTAATTTAAACAAAATATTGAAAAATATATAAATTTTATTTGAAAATTTAAAAAGTGTTCCCATCTTAGTGGTAAGTTAAAAATTTGTTGTGAGGAATAACAAGAATGCGTTTTGAAAAATTTACGAACCGTCTACAGCAAGCTCTTTCAGATGCACAATCATTGGCAATGGGTAAAGACCATACTTCTATTGCGGGTATTCATATTTTATCGACTTTACTAGAAGAGCCTGCCAATTTAAGTTTGTTGCAGCAATCAGGTGCACGCTTGCCAGAGTTAAAACAAAAGTTAGAACAAGCAATAAGAAATGCACCGACTTTATCAAATCCAACTGGAGATATTAATCTTAATCCTGAAGCGGTAAAGATCTTAAATTTAGCTGATCGTTATGCGCAAAAAGCAGGTGATGAATTCTTATCAACAGATTGGGTGTTATTAAGTTTAGCGGAAACGGGTGAAACCAAAACGATATTAAACAGCGTTGGGGTAACACCAGATAGTTTACGCAAAGTAATTGAAAATATTCGAGGAAATGACAAAGTCATGAGTAATAATCATGAAGATCAACGCGATTCATTGAATAAATATACCATTGATTTAACAGAACGTGCTTTGGCCGGTAAGCTTGATCCAGTTATTGGTCGTGATGATGAAATACGTCGCACGATACAGGTTTTATCACGCCGAACTAAAAATAACCCAGTCTTGATTGGTGAACCTGGCGTGGGTAAAACTGCGATTGTTGAAGGTCTAGCGCAACGAATTATTAATGGTGAAGTTCCTGAAAGTCTAAAAAGTAAACGGGTATTGTCTTTGGATCTAGGTTCGTTGCTGGCAGGTGCTAAATATCGCGGTGAGTTCGAGGAACGTTTGAAAGCCGTTTTGAATGATCTTGCAAAACAAGAAGGTGAAATCATTCTATTTATTGATGAATTACACACGCTTGTAGGTGCAGGAAAAGGCGATGGTGCAATGGATGCAGGTAATATGTTGAAACCTGCTTTAGCACGTGGTGAGTTGCGTTGTGTTGGAGCAACAACTTTAGATGAATATCGTCAATATATTGAAAAAGATGCTGCCCTAGAGCGTCGTTTCCAAAAAGTACTCGTTGATGAACCAAGTGTGGAAGATACCATTGCGATTTTACGTGGTCTAAAAGAAAAATATGCAACGCATCATGGCGTTCAAATTTTAGACTCAGCAATTATTGCAGCTGCAAAAATGTCGCATCGTTATATCACGGACCGTCAATTGCCTGATAAAGCCATTGATTTAATTGATGAAGCTGCTTCACGTATCAAAATGGAGATCGATTCTAAACCCGAAGCTTTAGATAAACTTGATCGCCGTTTAATCCAATTGAAAATGCAATTAGAAGCAGTGAAGAAAGATGCAGATGCTGGCAGTAAAGCTGAAGTGAATCATCTTGAACAGCAAATTGCTGAAAAGCAAAAAGAATATAATGATCTAGAGGAAATTTGGAAAGCCGAGAAAACACTCGTTGAAGGTGATAAGAAAGCTCAACTTGAATTGGATCAAGCCCGTGTTGCTTTAGAAAAAGCAAAACGTGAAGGTGATTTGGCTGAAGCAGCACGCTTACAATATGGCGTGATTCCTGAGTTGCAAAAACGCTTGGAACAAGCGGAAGTCGCTGAGGAAAATGAAGAACCGAAGCTAATTCGTACCAAAGTGACTGAAAATGAAATTGCTGAAGTAGTGAGTGCGGCAACAGGCATTCCTGTGGCGAAAATGCTACAAGGTGAACGTGAAAAACTACTGAATATGGAAGAGTTTTTACATAACCGTGTAGTTGGGCAACATGAAGCTGTGGTTGCAGTTTCCAATGCAGTCCGTCGTTCACGTGCAGGTCTATCTGATCCGAATCGTCCGAGTGGATCATTCTTATTCCTTGGACCGACAGGTGTAGGTAAAACTGAGTTAACTAAAGCATTAGCAAACTTCTTGTTTGATAGTGATGATGCCATGATTCGTATCGATATGTCTGAATTTATGGAAAAGCATTCTGTCAGCCGTTTAGTGGGTGCTCCTCCGGGATATGTGGGTTATGAAGAAGGCGGGGTTTTAACAGAAGCTGTTCGTCGTAAGCCATATAGTGTAGTGTTATTTGACGAAGTGGAAAAAGCTCATCCAGATGTATTCAATATCCTGTTACAGGTATTGGATGATGGTCGCTTAACTGATTCTCAAGGTCGTGTTATCGATTTTAAAAATACGGTCATTGTGATGACATCTAATTTAGGCTCACAAGATGTACGTGAATTAGGTGAAGGTGCAACTGATGAGGAAGTTCGAACAGTGGTCATGAGTGCTGTAACTCAGCATTTCCGTCCAGAGTTCATTAACCGTATTGATGAATTAGTCATTTTCCATTCGTTGAAAAAAGCTCAAATTCGTGGTATCGCGGATATTCAATTGGATCGTTTACGTTCACGTCTGAGCGAACGAGATATGGCTTTAACTGTCGATGATAGTGCATTTGATCTATTGATTGATGCTGGTTTTGATCCAATCTATGGCGCACGACCACTAAAACGTGCAATACAGCAACAAGTTGAAAATAACTTGGCTCAGAAAATTTTATCTGGTGAATTCCAGCCCGGAGATAATATTCTGATTAAAGGTGATAGTGGTCAGCTTGTGTTTGATAAAATGAAACTTAGCTAAATCTAATTTGAATGATTGGCTAAAAAGATGGCGATGAAAATCGCCATCTTTTTTTATATCAGTGCAATTTATCTGATTTCTTAAGGAATATTACCAATGACATTGCGATTTTATGAAAAGCTTGCTAGTTTCGGAATAAATAAGAAAAAAATTCAGGATGAATTAAAATGGAGAATAAGCAACATTATTACACTTATATTGGTGTAATTGTGTTCATAACAGCATTTCCGATCGTAGGTTGGGCTGTACAACCGATGACAGAGGGAACTTTAGCCTTACAAACAGGTATGTTGACCAAGGCGCTGCCTAATATTATTGAGAAAGCACAGCGAGATGCGATGCAGCCAGAAGAGGAGCGTTGGCGTACGCAACGTGTTTTAAGCGATCGTAATTTACGTGAAATAAGAATTAGTATGCTTGCTGAAGGTGCTTTATCACCTTATGAAGAACAAAAGAAAACGTCTGTAATGGATGTGCGGGAAAAGAAGAAAGCAAGTATGAAGCCCCATGATGAGGCTCCAGATAACTTCATGATTTATGAGTTTGATTCTCCTAATTTGAAAAGAACCAAATTCACATTTAAATAATGAGAAAAATCATTCCTTAAATTTGATTATGTTGGATTTTCCAAGCACGATGAATTTTTTGATTACGTTTAAAGTCTAAGCCTATCGTTTCAGAAGTAATTTCTTCGACATGATAGATTGCTGCGATTTCTTCATCTAACTCAAACCCACGATAGTTATTGGAGAAGTACAAAGTACCATCACTGGTTAAACGATTCATTGCACGTTTGAGCAGGGAAACATGATCGCGCTGTACATCAAATGTACCATAAAACTTTTTTGAGTTAGAGAAAGTTGGAGGATCAATGAAGATGAGATCATATTGTTCATGACCTTCTTTTAACCATTCAAAGCAATCACTCGAAAAGAACATATGTTGTTCATCAGCATGATCTACCGTTAAACCATTCAATACAAAATTTTCTTTTGACCAATTCAAATAAGTATTTGATAGGTCGACACTCGTGGTACTTGCTGCACCGCCAAGTGCTGCATGTAAGCTAGCAGTTGAGGTATAGCTATAAAGATTAAGAAAGTGTTTGCCACGTGCTTCTTTGGCAATTCTTAGACGAATTTGACGATGATCTAAGAATAAACCAGTATCTAAATAGTCTGTTAAATTGACGAGAATTTTAGCTTTGCCTTCCTGTACAATAAAACGTTTAGACGCAGTGCTTTGTTTCTCATATTGATTGGTTCCCGTTTGCTTTGCACGGGTTTTGATAAAAATTGCGTCACGATTTAAGCCAGTCACTGCACGAATGGCAGCTAAACCCAAATTAAAACGTTTTTTTGCTTTTTCAGGATCAATTGTTTTTGGTGGTGCGTATTCCTGAATATGCAAACGATCTCCATATAAATCGACGGCAATGTTAAAATCAGGTAGATCGGCATCATACAAACGTAAGCAAAAAATATTTTCTTTCACAGCCCATTTTTTTAAGGCTTGCATATTTTTTTGCAAACGATTGGTAAAGTCTTCCGCACCTTCGATTTTTTCAAATTGCTGAGGTTGCCACGTCGCTAAGAATGGTTGAACTACGGCTGCAGGTTTTACTGTGCCGAAACGGATATAAATTGGAAGTTTACCATTCATCAAACGTAAAGTTTGAGGTTCGGTGATGGCTAGTACATCTGCTTGTTCAATTTGTGCTGCAATCACGGCAACAGGCTGATTTGGAAAATTCTTCTGTAATAATCCTGATAAACCTAAATAGAATGATCGACTAGAGGCCTTATCACCTAAACGTTCCCCATAAGGAGGGTTGGTGACAACAAAGGCTTTTTTACCTTCAGCATGGAAATCATCCCAATCTGCTAAAGTCCGTTCTTCAATTTGAATTTGGTCGAGTATTTTTTCAAAACCTGCTGCAATGATGTTTTGGCGAGTGGCTTTAACCGCTTCCCAATCCGCATCGTAGGCATAAAACTTGGGTAGAGGTTGCTCTAAAGCCTTTGCATGACGTTCTGCTGCTTCTGCTTTCAGTGATAACCACAATTCACGATCATGTCCATGCCAACCATTGAAGCCAAAGCGACGTACTAAGCCTGGTGCACGATCAGTTAAAATCATTAATGATTCAATAATGAATGTTCCTGAACCACACATTGGGTCAAGAATTAGATCAGGTTGTAGTTGTTGTAATTGTGCTTTTTGTAAGATTGCTGCTGCAAGGTTTTCTTTGATCGGTGCATCCGTCATAAAGTGACGATATCCACGTTTATGTAAAGAATCACCTGATAAATCTAGGCAGTAAGTATGCTCAGTTTTGCCAGCCAATACATAAAGTGTAATTTCGGGTTGTTTAATATCAATACTTGGGCGTTTGCCAACAGCCTCCATAAATGAATCAACAACACCATCTTTAACTCGTAGTGTAGCGAATTGTGTATTGACTTTAATTTCGCGTTCTACATGTAGACGAACAGCAAAGGTACTTTGTGGTGCAAAAACAAGAGACCAATCAAAGCTAATCGCACCCTCGTAGAGTTCTTCTGCAACATCACGCGCGTCATGTGTGAATTCAAGTTCATGGGTATGTATTGGTAACAACACACGAGAGGCTAAACGAGACCACATACAAACGCGATAGGCATTCTCAAGTGTGCCTTTAAATATTAAACGCCCAGCAAAACGTTGGATATTTTGAATGCCTAAATTCTCAAGTTCTTGTTGTAATAAGGTTTCAAGCCCGTCAGCACAGGTCACCCAATAGTCTGTTAGACGTGGTTTAGCGTTCATTCAAATTTCCAAAACATTTTTAGCAATCGACTATTTTAACTGATTTTGGAAGAGAAATACGGTTTTTCTTTTGATGTTTAGCCTTATTATGTTCCATAGATTAATTCTAATTTGTGGTCTAAGGCATATTGTGAAACTCTTTGGATTAGTAATACGGTATTACTTATTTAGATTGAATCACGTCTTTGCTTTAAATTTTCAGCATATGTTTTTTACTTATCAGATAAGTTCACCATGTCATAAAATAATTTTTATTTGTTTTGAATGGTTGGTACATATTTTGCTTTCTAAAGCTGGATTATCAAGAAATACTTCTCCCAACGATGTGAGGACTTTATGAAAGCAAATACGAACCATGAACTTGTACTAAATGCCGAAGCTTTTTCTGTTGCAACTCAAATGTATGTGCGTTTAAGACGAGTCTGTAGTCGTGTGATTGATGTGATGTATTTGGTGCATGACCAAGCTTATGCTAGATATATTATGCAAATTGCACTGGAAACGCGCGATGCCGAATTAGCGCATTATGTTGAGCGTTTAAGTCATTTGCTTGATTTATATCCTGAGTCTGAATCAACATTATTTGTAGCAGAACCAAAGCAAACAAATGATGAAGAACTTTACTTTGCCGAAGTCACTGAAGAGGAAATCTATCGGGCACAAGTATCGCATCACTATATTGGTGCTCTCCGCTAGCCGAATCTGTTGCAACTCTCTCATTTAATGCAACATAATGGTGAAAAGTTGTTCTGCGAAAGTAGAGAAATTGGGCTACACTATGCAAGTTTTGGTGATTCGACCTATAGGAATCTTTTATGCATATTGCAGCCCTGCATCAACCAAGTCAGGTTCAATTGAATCAACAAGGAAATTTAAAGCACTTCTTAACCATTGAGGGTCTTTCTAAAGAAAGCCTAACCAAGATTTTAGATACCGCACAAAGTTTTTTAGACGATAATAATAATTTGATTAACCGTCCGTTATTAGAAGGGCTGACGGTGATGAATCTTTTTTTTGAAAACTCTACTCGAACTCGCACTACATTTGAGGCAGCTGCAAAACGTTTGTCTGCAAATGTTCTGAATATTGATATTGCACGTTCAAGTACCTCTAAAGGTGAAACCTTACGTGATACGCTTTGGAATTTGGAAGCGATGGCTGCGGATATTTTCGTAGTTCGTCATTCATCTTCTGGGGCAGCACATTTTATTGCTAAAGATGTTTGTCCTAAAGTGGCAATTATCAATGCAGGTGATGGTCGTCATGCGCACCCAACGCAAGCGATGTTAGATATGCTGACCATTCGCCGTGAAACCAAGAAGCCATTTGAAGACTTAACTGTTGCGATTATTGGTGATATTAAACATTCGCGTGTAGCACGTTCCAATGTGGCTGCTTTACAAACACTAGGTTGCAACGATATTCGCGTGATTGCACCAAATACGCTGTTACCAGTTGGTTTTAATGAATATGGCGAAAATGTACGCCTGTTTAATAAAATGGATGCAGGCGTGACAGACTGTGATGTGATTATTGCCCTGCGTATCCAGAACGAGCGGATTGATTCACCTGCATTATCTTCACAATCTGAATTTTACAAAATGTATGGACTTAATAAAGAACGCTTGTCGCTCGCTAAACCTGATTGCATCGTTATGCATCCTGGTCCAATGAACCGTGGTGTTGAAATTGATTCAAGTATTGCGGATGGAGATCAATCGGTTATTTTGAAACAAGTAACCAACGGTATTGCAGTACGAATGGCGGTACTGGCACTTGCGATGCAAGGGCAGTTACAAGAACAAGGTTTAATTGAAGCGATTGCACTTTAAAGGATAGATCACATGAGTATTGTAAAAATTGAAAATGTCCGTGTGCTCGATCCAATTCAAAAAACTGATCAAGTTCAAACGGTTTATATTAAGAATGGTAAATTCGTTGATAGCGCAGATCAAATTGATGAAACGATTAACGGTCAAGGTAAATGGTTAATGCCAACCATGGTTGACTTGTGCGCACGCTTACGTGAGCCAGGGCAACAACAACATGGGACATTAAAGTCAGAAGGTAAAGCTGCGCGTGCAAATGGTATTTTACATGTCATTACTCCACCAGACTCAAAACCTATCGTACAAGATAATGGCGCACTTATTCATGGTCTGATTGAAAAGGCACAATTAGATGGTGGTATTTATCTACATATTATTGGTGCACAAACTCAAGGTTTGAATGGGAAGCAGCCGGCTAATATGGCAGGTTTAAAGAAAGGTGGTTGTACTGCTGTTTCTAATGCCAATGCAGCATTTGAAAATGATGATGTTGTGATTCGTACTCTTGAGTATGCTGCTGGTTTGGATTTGACCGTTGTCTTCTATGCCGAAGAGCCACAGCTTGCAAAAGATGGTTGCGCGCACGAAGGTTTTATCGCTTCTCGTCAAGGCTTACCAATGATTCCAGCGATCGCGGAAACAGTTGCAATTGCTAAATACCTTTTGATGATTGAAGCAACAGGCGTGAAAGCACATTTTGGTTTATTGTCTTGTGGTGCGTCAGTTGATTTGATTCGCGCAGCTAAAGCCAAAGGTTTGCCAGTCACTGCGGATGTTGCGATGCACCAACTACATTTGACTGAACAACTCACTGATGGTTTTAACTCACTTGCGCATGTTCGCCCACCATTACGTTCTGAACAAGACAAGGCGTTATTGCGTCAGGGTGTGAAAGAGGGTGTGATAGATGCAATTTGTACTCATCATGAACCATTAAGCAGTTCAGCAAAAATGGCGCCTTTTGCAGAAACACAACCAGGAATAACGGCTTTTGATACTTATGTAGCTTTGGGTGTACAACTGATTCAAGAAAGTCTGTTTGAACCATTAGAGTGGGTTGAAAAAGTGACTTCAATTCCAGCGCAGGTTGCAAATATGACTGAACGTTGGCAGCAAGAAGCAGGTTGGGTGTTGGTTGATCCAGAACTAGAGTGGGTAGTATCAAAAGAGACAATTTTATCTCAAGGTAAAAATACACCTTTGCTAGGCCAGACCTTGAAGGGTAAAGCGGTACAGACATTCATCTAAACTTTGTTTCTGAGCAGAATAGGTTTTGTGACTTATTCTGCTTAACTTTTTAGTGATTTAATTCATTATTAGAAATTTTCCGTAAATAATTTAATAATGGATAGCTTTGCTTGTATATAGGTCGAATAAAAATGAGAATTACATTTATTGGTGCAGGGCGCGTTGCTTGTCATTTAGCAAAAGTATTACATCCTGATCACCAGATTGTACAAGTTTTTAGTCGTGATTTAGAAAAAGCAAATCGTTTAGCATCTTTAGTGGAAGCTACTGGGATTAATCATTTTGATCAATTAAATCCCAATACTGATCTCGTTATTATTGCTATATCTGACCAATCCATAGCTGATGTTATTCAGAAAATTAATCATTATTTACAGCAAGCATTAATTGTTCATACCTCAGGAAGTACCAGTTTAGAGGTGCTTTCAACAGTACATGAGAGATCTGGCGTATTTTATCCCTTACAAACTTTTAGTCATGAGCGTGCGATTGATTGGGCAGAAACACCTATGTTTGTCGAGGCAGTTCGGCACAATGACTTGGAGTTGCTCGCTTCATTAGCACATAGTCTGACTCCGAAGGTTTATCAATATAGTTCTCAACAACGTCAGACATTACACATGGCTGCTGTTTTTGCATGTAATTTTAGCAATTACTGTTATGATCTTTCTAAACAAATTGTTGATGAGCAACAGGTTGATTTTTCTTTACTTTATCCATTGATTTTAGAAACTGCTCAAAAAGCAACAATCACTAATCCTAAAGAAATGCAAACAGGTCCTGCAATGCGTGGTGATGAAAATATTCTAAAAATGCATCAACAGTTATTACAAAAGAATTCAGGAAGCGATCTTGTGGATGTTTATAAACTTTTAAGTGAAGGTATTATGAAACGACATTTACACGGAAAATAATGATAGGGAAACCATTTCATTTTATTTGTGATGGACAAAATTTTAATGATTTTTAATATCAAGAGATGTTAGAACATCATGTATTTGTATTCTAGAAAATCGAGCGATTATCTGTAAATACATTGAGCTGATATCATTTGTTAAATATCAGCTTAAAAAAAGAATGTAAATGTGCCTTAAGCTTAATCAATTTTTCTGTTTAAAACGATGTTTACATTTGAGACAAAGATAGTCTTGGAAAATATTTTTGTCGATCGCCACACCTGCTTTTTTCCCAAAAATATTACCCACGATTCCTCCAGTAATTCCGACACTAATTGCACCTACAAATGTTCCAATAGTCCCCCCCACAATGACACCTAATGGACCTGCTACAGTACCAATCGTGGCACCAACTGATGCACCTGTTGCAGCTCCACCCACTGTTCCAGCCGTAGTTCCCGCCGCCGTCATTAGAACTCCGCCTGTTGTTTTTAGTAATTTGTTATGATCACGTACTTCGATTTCTGTAGAACCACATTTGGGGCATTGCAGTATTTTTTCCATAAAACCAACCTATCTTCATCATTGAGTTAAATCATTACAGTGAATAGCACTCATTATTTATGAAACGATAACTTCTTAAAGGGATGTAAAAATTATCTGTTTCTTATTTTAGCTAAATATGAGTAAAAAATATTTATAGATCATGTAAATAGAACAACTTAGGTTTGATCAGGTTTGATTCTATAAAGTCAGTTCGATAATAACGGTTTGAGAGATATAGTTTTTATCGTCTATGGACACCAGAGAGCATTCAGTTTTTGTTCTTTTAAGATTTAAAAAATGAATATGAGTAAGCCAATAAGAGATAAATAGCATTAAATAAATAATATTTAATGCTATTGGTATTTGAAATTTTAAGAGTCACTACTTAATTTTTTTAAAAATAAAGTCATTGATCTTGTGACCAGATTCAAGTCCACGACGCTCAAATTTGGTTACTGGACGCCATTCAGGGCGAGGGTAGCTATTACCTTTACCTGCTAAATTTTCCATGTCTGGACGATTATCTAAAATATCAAGCATCCATTCTGCGTATGGCTCCCAATCAGTAGCAGCATGGAAGGTACCTCCAAGCTCTAACTTCTGTTCAACCAGTTGCATACGTTCATGAATCACAAAGCGTCGTTTAAAGTGGCGCTTCTTCTGCCATGGATCTGGGAAGTACAGTTGCACACAGTTAATGCTGTTGTCAGGCATTTCACGTAATACTTGAATCGCATCTGCATCAAGTACAAATAAATTCTTCAAGCCAGCCATACCAGCTTCATACACGCATTGTGCAATTCCTGGTACATGTACTTCGATTCCGACAAAATTACGTTCTGGATTGGCTTTTGCCATGAGTACCAAAGAACGCCCCATACCAAAGCCAATTTCAACAGTTAAAGGTCGTTCAGGATGTTCAAAGTGTTGACGTAAATCACCAACGGGGTATTCCAAAATTAAATCACGATAATCTTCTAAAGCAGTCCGTTGTGATGTATTAAGCGGAGCTGAACGACGCATAAACGTCACAATTTCACGGTGCTCAGGCAAATTGTCGAGTTCCGTAATTTGCGTTTCTAACTGATCGTTTGACATGATTCTGGAGATATAAATATAGAAATGCCGTATTTTAAGTGTTCATCAGGTCAAGTCAAATCTTTAAATGATTTTATTTGATCATTTGTTTTTCCAAACGATCAAAAACTTGTAAAAAAATCTTCATGTTTTTGTCACAGAGATTGAATAGCCTAATGTCGATTTAAACATTAAGTAAAAATTTATGAAAAACTTTAAATTCCATTCGATTGCAATTTGTTTAGGCTTATTGGGGGCTTCTTCGGTATTTTCTATGGCACATGCCCAGTTGATGTTTAGCCAATATATTGATGGTAGTAATAATAAAAAAGGATTAGAAATTTATAATCCAGATCAAACAGCCGTTAATTTAGCTGATTATGAGATTCAACAGTTTAATAATGGTGGTACATCTAAGCCATTTGTCTATCCTTTAGTCGGAAACCTTGCGAGTAAGGGGCGCTTTTTAGTTGGACATACTGCCTTACAAACTGAGTTAGGGGATAAGGTCAATCAAGTCGCTGCACTTTCGTTTAATGGCGATGATGCCATTTTATTGGTTTATAAAGGCAAAGTGGTAGATCGTTTTGGAAGATTGGGTGAGCAACCAGCTTCTGGTGGCTGGGGCACAACAACAATTAGTAAAGCGAATAGTTTTACTCGCTTGCAAACGGTAAATCCTGTAGCTGAGGTTGATCCTAAAACCATATTTGATCTTGATAATTCTTGGCGTGCATGGAAGGATCGGAATGATTTTTCAAATCTAACAGGCTCAACAACACCTCCTATTACTGAAATAGTCAGTTGCTCAAGTACGGACACCGCGATTGCAGATTTAAATAATAAAGCAACTCAAGGGCAAAACTATACGCTCCGTGGTGTGATCACTGCTGATTATCGTTATGAAAATGGTTTCTCTGGTTTTTATATTCAAACTATTGATAGCAAAGCTAAACCAAACGTGAGTAATGCGATTTTTGTTTATATTCCAGCGAGTAGCTCTGTTAAAGGCGGGCAAGTTGGGGATGAAGTGATCTTACGAGGACGTTTGACTGCGTATCAAAACCAATTACAGATTGATCAGTTACAGCAAGATATTTTGACCTGTAATGGCAATATGGCAAATCAGGTACAGCCAAAAAGTGTTGATTTACCGTTTCATAGTTTGACTGAATTAACTGCAAATTCACCGCAACTTTATCAAGGGATGTTGGTAAAACTACCGCAAACTTTAACCATCAGTGAAAATTATAACTATGGTCGCTTTGGTGAGCTGTCACTGAGTAAGGAGCGATTATTTATTCCAACAAACTTATATCCACCTTTATCTGCTGAGGCAAAAGCATTAGCACAGAAAAACTTATTATCGAAGATTATTTTAGATGATGGTTATAACAATCAAAACAGAACGCCTTGGTTGCCGCAGAGCTTCAGTGCAACAAATAGTTTGCGCTCTGGTGATCAACTTAAGAACATTGAAGGGATTTTAGAATACCGTTTTAATGGTTGGCGCATTCAGCCTATTCAGGAACGTAGTCTCCCAGAATTGGTCACTAAAACACCATCAAGACCAAATGTCGCCACTAAAGATACGCGGTTGATACGTGCAGCAGCATTTAATGTCTTAAATTATGACAATGGCAAAACAGGATTTCCAACTGAGCGTGGAGCATCTAGTCAATCTGAATTTGATAAACAGCATCTGAAAATTATTAAAGCTTTAAAAGCAATTGATGCCGATGTATACGGTTTGATGGAAATTGCAAACAATGGCTATGATAAAAATAGTGCAATTGCATATTTAACCCAAGCTTTAGGCGCTGATTGGAAATATGTAGTTCCTGAAAATCAGGATCGTTTAGGAACAGATGTGATTGCTGTTGCCATTATTTATAACAGCAAACGTGTAAAACCTGTGAACAAGCCAGTTGTACTTGATTTAGGTGATAAGAATAGATCGACGATTGCGCAAACTTTCCAACCGATTTCTGGAAAGCAAATGTTCACGATTATTCCTAATCACTTGAAATCTAAAGGATGTACAGGTGTCGATACCAATACAACAGATGCTGATCAAAAAGATGGGCAGGGTTGTTGGAACCCAACGCGTGTGAAAGCTGTTGAACAACTCGTTCAATGGATGGCAAAAAATCCAACTCAGGTTGAAAAGCCAAACATCTTGGTTTTGGGGGATATGAATAGTTATGCTAAAGAAGATCCGATTCAGGTGTTTGAAAAGGCAAATTACAAAGTTCTATTAAATGACAAAGTTGTAGGGCAAGGTGAGCAGGCTTATAGCTATGTGTTTGGTGTATCAAGTAATGCGGAAGGCTATGGCGGCGCAGGCAATTTAGATCACGCAATCGCAGATGCAAATTTATATAGTAAAGTAAAAAAAGCATTTACTTGGCATATCAATGCAGATGAACCAACAGTCTTAGATTACAACGAAGAATATAAAACCGATGCACAAAAAGCATTATTTTTCTCAGAAGATGCTTATCGCTCTTCAG